>JAGWOC010000052.1 GCA_028872875.1 Chloroflexota bacterium
TGCGTGGTGGACCTGGCGGCGATGCGCGACGCGATCCGCGCGCTGGGCGGCGACGCGCGGCGCATCAACCCGCTCCAGCCGGCGGACCTCGTCATCGACCACTCGGTGCAGGTGGACCAGTACGGCGCGCGGACCGCGTTCCTCTTCAATGCCGCGAAGGAGCTGGAGCGCAACCGCGAGCGCTACGCGCTGCTGCGCTGGGGACAGCAGGCGTTCGACAACTTCCGCGTCGTGCCGCCGGATACGGGGATCGTGCATCAGGTGAACCTCGAGTACCTGGCGCCGGTCGTCTTCGAGACGCAGGAGTCCGGACAAACGCTGGCGTACCCGGATACGCTCGTCGGCACGGACTCGCACACGACGATGGTCAACGGCCTCGGCGTGCTGGGCTGGGGTGTCGGGGGCATCGAAGCCGAGGCGGCGATGCTGGGGCAGCCGATGCCGATGCTGATGCCGGAGGTGATCGGCTTCAAGCTGACCGGGCGGCTGCCCGAGGGCGCGACGGCGACCGATCTCGTGCTGGCCGTGACCGAGATGCTGCGGAAGAAGGGCGTCGTCGGCAAGTTCGTCGAGTTCTACGGCAGCGGGCTGTCGTCGCTGCCGCTGCCCGACCGCGCGACGATCGGCAACATGGCCCCGGAGTACGGCGCCACCGCCGGCTTCTTCCCGTGCGACGCCGAGACGCTGGCCTACCTGCGCTTCACCGGGCGCCCGGAGCCGCTCGTGCGGCTCGTCGAGGTGTACACGAAGGAGCAGGGGCTGTTCCGTACCGACGACACGCCCGCGCCGGAGTTCACGGACACCGTCGAGCTGGACCTGGCGGACGTCGAGCCGAGCATCGCCGGGCCGCGGCGGCCGCAGGACCGCGTGCCGCTCACGTCGGCGAAGCGCGCCTGGCGCGAGAACCTGGCGTCAATGCTCGACCTGGGAACCAACGGCGACCCGGCGCGGCTCGAGCGCTGGCTCAACGAGGGCGGCAACGCGTCGAAGCCGGCGCCGGAGGTCGCGGCGCCGGACCCTGATGCCGACCTGTTCCAGTCGGTCACCGTACGCGACGGCGCGGAGACGTACGAGATCGCGCACGGCTCGGTGGTGATCGCGGCAATCACGAGCTGCACGAACACGTCGAACCCGCAGGTGATGCTGGCATCGGGGCTGCTGGCGAAGAACGCCGTGGAGCGCGGACTGCGCGCGAAGCCGTGGGTCAAGACGAGCCTCGCGCCGGGGTCGATGGTGGTGACGGAGTACCTGCGCGAGGCAGGGCTCGACCGGTATCTCGAGCAGCTCGGGTTCTACCTGGTCGGCTACGGCTGCACGACGTGCATCGGCAACTCAGGGCCGCTCCCGGAGGCCGTATCAGCCGCCGTGAAGGCCGGGAACCTGGTTGCGGCGTCCGTGCTCTCCGGCAACCGCAACTTCGAGGGCCGGATCAACTCTGAGGTGCGCGCGAACTACCTGGCATCGCCGCCGCTCGTCGTGGCGTACGCGATCGCTGGGACGATGGACATCGACCTGTACAACGAGCCGCTCGGCGCAGGCAGCGACGGCCGTCCCGTGTACTTGCGCGACATCTGGCCGACCCAGGAGCAGATCGCGGACGCGGTGCGGACGGCGGTGAAGTCGCAGATGTTCCGCGAGAAGTACGCGCACGTCTTCGAGGGCGACGACAACTGGCGCGGGCTCGACGTGCCGCAGGGCGACCTGTTCGCGTGGGAGGACACCTCGACCTACATCAAGCGGCCGCCGTACTTCGATGGCATGCCGGCCGAGCCGGTGCCGCCGGACGACGTGCGCGGCGCCCGCGTGCTGGCCCTGCTCGGCGATTCGGTGACGACCGACCACATCTCGCCCGCCGGCGCCATCGCGAAGGACGGCCCTGCTGGGCGCTATCTGATGGAGCACGAGGTGGCGCCCGAGGACTTCAACTCGTACGGGTCACGGCGCGGCAACCACGAGGTGATGGTGCGCGGGACGTTCGCCAACGTGCGGCTGCGCAACCAGCTCGCGCCGGGCACCGAGGGCGGGTTCACGCGCCACCTGCCGGACGGGGACCAGACATCGATCTTCGAGGCGTCGGAGCGCTACCAGGCCGAAGGCGTACCGCTCATCGTCATAGCGGGGAGCGAGTACGGCACCGGCTCGTCGCGCGACTGGGCGGCGAAGGGCACGCTGCTGCTCGGGGTGCGGGCGGTGCTCGCCAAGAGCTTCGAGCGCATCCACCGCAGCAACCTCATCGGCATGGGCGTGCTGCCGCTGCAGTTCCTTCCAGGCGAGGACGCGACGACGCTCGGGCTGACCGGCGAGGAGCTCTACGATATCGAGGGCATCGCCGGCGGCCTGAAGCCGCGCCACCGGCTGAAGGTGTCTGCCCGCGCGGACGGCGGCACGGCCAAGCGCTTCGAGGTGGTGTGCCGGATCGATACGCCCGTCGAGGTGCGCTACTACGAGCACGGCGGCATCCTGCCGTACGTGCTACGCCAGCTCGTGCGGCAGCCTCGCACGTCGTAGCGCGGGCGTTTCACCGGGCTCAGCGGCGGCGGTCGGGTTCGGGCGCACCCTCGGACGGGCGCGGCGGCGGCGCGGGCGCGTGGTGACGCACGAACAGGCCCTTCACCGCCACGAAGAGTCGCGCCGCGAGCGGCGGCCCCGGCGGCCCCGGCGTGAACTCGGCCGCAAACTCGCCGCGCTCCAGACGCACGAACGCGGACGACACTTCCGCGCCGATCAGCACGATGTTCGATGACAGGAACATATACAGGAGGAAGAGCAGGATCCCGGCCAGCGAGCCGTACACGACGTCGTAGTTGTTGTAGTTCGCCACATAGATCGCGAACGTGTTCTTCAGCAGCTCGAACAGGATCGTGGCCGCCGCGGCGCCGGGCAGGACCTCCGGCCAGGAGAGGTGCGCGGCGGGCACGGCACGGTACAGCGCGAGGAACGCGACGAACGACACGAACGCCGGCACGAGCAGGAACGCGACCGCCCAGAGCGGGTTCCCGCCGGCGAAGCTCCCCAGATGCTGGCTGCTCAGCGACTGTACCGCCTTGAGCAGGCCGGTGAGGACAATCGACCCCACGATGAAGAGCGCGATGCCGCCGACCTGCGCGAGGTCCAGCAGCTTGCCCTGGACGAACGGACGGTGCTCGTCGACGCGAAATACCGTGTTGAGCGACCCGCGCACGGCGGCGAACATCGCCGATGAGGTCCAGAGCGTGAGCAGCAGGCTCAGCGCCGCCGCCGGGCCGCTGATGTGCTTGACGCGGTTCAGCGCGTTCTCGACGGCCGTCCGGCCGCTGCTCTGGCTGAGTGGCAGGAAGTTCAACACCTGGTCGACGACACTTTGCCGGACGCTCGCGTTGTTGAGGACGAAGCCGAAGACGGAGACCAGGAAGATCGCGAGCGGCACGATCGAGAACAGGGCGTAGTACGAGATGGCCGCCGCAAGGCGCGTGCAGTGGTCATCGCGAAAGCCGAAGAAGGCGTGCCTGGCGAGCACCCAGAGCCGTTTCAATCCGCGGTCATTGTAGACGTTCAGACGAACAGAGGCGGGGAAACGGGTGGCCGGCGGCGTGCCCCGCGCCGCTGCGCAGGCGCGGGAGCCCGCGCCCGTGACGGGCACGCCTATCGGTCGGCGAGCTGCTCGGGCTCGGGCAGCGGGTCGCCCGGGAGCCAGGCGTCGGCGGGCAGCCGAACGGACGGCGGGCCGGCGAGGGCGGGGAGCCCCGCATCGCCGTCGAGCGCTTCCTCGTCCGGCGCGCGCTCGGGCGCCCGACGCGCGCGCGCCGGCTCGAACTGCTGGCGGTACAGCGATGCGTAGAGCCCGCCCTGCGCCAGCAGCTCGGCGTGCTTTCCCTGCTCGACGATCCGCCCGTGGTCGAGGACGAAGATCACGTCCGCCTGCAGCACCGTGCTGAGCCGGTGCGCGATGATCAGCGTCGTGCGCCCGCGCGAGAGCTCCTCGAGCGCCCGCTGGATGATCCGCTCCGAGTGCGAGTCGAGCGACGACGTGGCCTCATCGAGGATCAGGATCGGCGGGTCCTTGAGCACCGCGCGGGCGATGGCGACCCGCTGCTTCTCGCCGCCCGAGAGGCGGTAGCCGCGCTCGCCGACGATCGTGTCGTAGCCCTGCGGCAGGGCGTCGACGAACTCGTGGATGTAAGCGGCGCGCGCCGCGGCCTGCACGGCTTCCTCCGGCGCGTCCGGCCGCGCGTAGCGGATGTTGTCGCGGATCGAGGCGTGGAACAGGTAGGGCTCCTGCGTCACGACGCCGACGGCGCTGCTCAGCGAGGCGAGCGTGACGTGGCGGATGTCGTAGCCGTCGATCAGGACGCGCCCCGAGCTGGCGTCGTAGAGGCGCGGCAGGAGGTAGGTGAGCGTCGTCTTGCCGGCGCCCGACGGCCCGACGAGCGCGGCGACCCGCCCGGGCGCGATGTCGATCGAGATGTCGCTGAGCGCGGGGATCTCGTCCGCGTACGAAAAGCTCACGCGCTCGTAGGTCACGCGCCCGGCGACGTGTTCGAGCGGGCGCGCGTCCGGGGCGTCCGCGATCTCGGGCGGCAGGTCGCCGTAGTCGAACACGCGCTCGAACAGCGCGAGCGAGCTCTGCACCGTGATCCAGACCGACAGGAGCTGTGTGACCGGCGAGAAGATGCGCGTGACGAGCGCCGCGAAGGCGACGACTTCGCCGATCTTCAGGCTGCCGGAGATCGCCTGGCGCCCGCCGTACCAGTAGACGAGCGCGGGGGCGACGCTGCCAAACAGCCCGAGCAGCATGAAGAACCAGCGGCCCGTCATCAGGCGGCGGAAGGTCAGGTCGCGGACGTCGCGGTTCGTTTCGTCGAAGCGCGCGAATTCGTAGCCCTGGCGCCCAAAGATCTTGGCGAGCAGCGCGCCGTTGACGGAGAGCGTCTCCTGCATCTGCGCGTTCATGTCGCCGAGCCGTGCCTGCGTGCGCGCGAGGAGCTGCCGTTGCAGCGCACCGACGATGCGCGTCGGCACGACGAACAGCGGCAAGGCGGCGAGCGAGATCAGCGTCAGCCGCCAGTCGAGAAAGAACATCGTCACCACGGTGGTGACCACGATGATCAGGTTGGAGATGACGCTCGTGAAGCTCCCCGTCACCGCGTCCTGGATGCCGCCGACGTCGTTGTTGAGACGCGACAGGATCTCGCCGCTGCGCGTGGAGGTGAACCAGCGCAGCGACATCGTCTGCAGGTGCGCGTACAGGCGATTGCGCAGGTCGTACATCACGCCCTGGCCGACGCGGTTGTTGAGATACGATTGCAGGACGCTGAGCACCGCGCCGGCCAGGACGGCCAGGAAGATCAGCAGGGCGTCGCGGTCGACGAGGCCGACATCGCGCTTGCCCGTGACGTTGTCGATGATGCGGGCGAAGAGCAGCGGCGGCGCCAGTCCGACGAGCGCGGAGGCCGTCACCGTCACGAGCAGCACGGCGACGGCGGCGCGGTAGGGGCGGAAGACGCTGGCGACGCGCTTCAGGATCGCGATCGAGCTGGCGCGCGGCCGCCGCTGCTCCGCGAAGAGCGTGTGTCCGGCGCCCGCGCCAACGCCGCCTCCGCCTCGGAACTGCATGCCTTCATGGTGGCACACCGGGCGTGGCAGGCGCGACCAGCCCACGCGCGAAGCGGCGCCGTGCGATGGTCACGGGCACTGCGAGACGGTCTTACCGTAGACGGATGCCACCTTCGCTAAGTCGAGGATGTTTATTCTGCCGTCGAAGTTCTGGTCGTACCGCGCGGGCGCAGGCGGCACCGCCTGGCCGTAGGCGCTGGCGACCGTTGCCAAATCGAGGATGTTCACGATCCCGTTTCCGTTCACGTCCGCACGCATGATCTCACAGTAGCCGAACGGGTTCGTGCCGAGCGCGATCTCCTGCGCGTCCGTGTAGCCGTCGCAGTCGCTGTCATCGGTGCACGCGCGCGTGACGACGGTCGCGCATGCGGAGAACGCCGACGGCGGGCCGGTGCTGGCCGCCGTTGCCAAGACGGACTGGCCCGCCGCGACGAAGGCATTGAGCAACTGGACGAACTTCGCGTTCCCCGCCGCGTCCGTCGTCGCGCTGACCGAGCCGAGCGGCACGGCGCCCGATGGGCTGCAGGCGGTGTTCGAGTAGAGGCTCACGGTGTACGTCGTGGTCGGCGCCGCGGCGAGCGTCCCCTGGACGGTGGTGGTCGTGCCGCCGCTCGCCGCGTTGGTGAGGGCGGGAGCGGGAGGGGGCGTGGCCGTCGGCGTCGGGCTCAGCGTCGCCGTCGGCGTCGCGGTGCTCGTCGCGGTCGGCGTCGGCGTGGCGGTCGGGCACGGGCCCGCGCACGGCGTCGGCGTCGGCGTGCTGGTGGCGGTGGGCACCGGCGTGCTCGTCGCGGTCGGGGTCGGCACAGATGTGTTGGTCGCCGTGGGCACGGCGGTGCTCGTCGCGGTCGGCGTCGGCACCGGCGTGTTGGTCGCCGTGGGCACCGCGGTGTTCGTTGCGGTCGCGGTCGGCGTCGATGTGGCGGTCGGGCAGGGGCCCGCGCACGGCGTCGGCGTTGGCGTACTGGTGGCGGTCGGGACCGGCGTGCTGGTCGCCGTCGCTGTCGGCGTGCTGGTCGCCGTGGGCACCGGCGTGCTGGTCGCCGTGGGCACCGGCGTGCTGGTCGCCGTGGGTGGCGGCGTGTTCGTCGCGGTCGGCAGCGGCGTCGGCGTCGTCGTCGGGCAGGCCCCCCCGCACGGCGTGGCCGATGCGGTGGGTGTCGGGGTCGGGACGGGCGTATTCGTGGGCAGTGGCGTCGGCATCGCCGTCGCGGTGCTGGTCGCGCTGTTCGTCGCGGTGGGCACGGCGGTGTTCGTCGGGCCCGGCGGCGGCGTGCTGGTCGCCGTCGCGGTCGGCGTCGGTGTGCTGGTCGGGCAAGAGGCGCAGGGCGTCGGGGTCGGTGTTGCTGTTGGCGTCGGGAGCGTCTGCGGCGCGGTCCAGCCGCCGACGCCGCGCACGCGGTTGTGGTTGTAGTCGCTGAACACCATGGCGCGGGTGGGCAGCACGGCCGCCTGGAAGGGCTGGCTGACGCCGGCGTCGGTGGCCGGGCCGCCGTCGCCGCTGAACGCGGTGGCGCCGGATCCGGCGACCGTGAGGATCGTGCCTCCCGGCGCGACGCGGCGGATGCGGTTGTTGTTGGAGTCGGCGATGAAGAGGCCGCCCGCGCCGTCGAAGGAGAGGCCGTAGGGGCTGGCGAGCTGCGCCGCGCTCGCCGGGCCGCCGTCGCCGCTGAAACCGTAGATGCCGGTGCCGGCGAAGGTCGTGATGGTGCCGCCGCTCACCCGGCGGACCACGCTCGCCGTCAGGTCGGAGATGTAGACGTCGCCGGCGGTGGAGACGGCGAGGCCGGCCGGGCTGATCAGGGCCGCGGCCGTCGCCGGACCGCCGTCGCCGCTGTAGCCGCTGGCGCCGGTGCCGGCGAAGGTGCGGATGACGCCCGTAGCGGCGGTCACCGCGCGCACGACGTGGTTGTTCTTGTCGGCGATGTACAGGTTGCCCGCGCTGTCGACGGTGACGGCCACCGGATAGTTGAGCGCCGCCTGCATCGCCGGGCCGCCGTCGCCGCTGTAGCCGGCGCTTCCGTTGCCGGCGACGGTGGTGATGACGCCGCTGGCCGGGTCGACCATCCGCACGCGCTGGTGGAACTGGTCGGCGATGTAGAGCCGGTCGCCGCCGCCGATCGCGAGGCCCAGCAGGCCCGCGAGGCTCGCGCTGGTGGCGGGGCAGCCGTCGCCGACGGTGTCCGTCTGTTGTGGACAGCCGCTGCCGCCGCCCGCGAACGTCGTGATGACGCCGCCGGGCGTCACCTTCCGCACCACCGGCGACGCGACGGACGAGACGTAGTAGTTGCCGGCGCTGTCTGTGACGATGCTGAACGGCGCGCCGATCGCGGCCTGCGTCGCGGGCCCACCGTCGCCCGAGCTGCCGTAGAGGCCGTTGCCGGCGACCGTGCTGATGGCGAGGCTCACGTAGTAGAAGTGCGACGGCACCTGCGTGCCGGGGCCACCGGCCGGCGTCAGTTGCCAGTAACCGGCCGTCGGGTCGCTGACGCTGAACGTCGCCGTTCCGCCAGCGAGCGCGTGCGGCGCCCCGACCGTCGCCGCAGGGTCGCTCGCCGTCAGCGACACCGTCTGCGTCTGCGACGCATCGAGGTTGCCGAAGGCGTCCGTCGCGTACACCGTGACCGCGAACGATGCGCCGGGGAGGTGCGAGAGGGCGCGGCCCTGCACGCCAATGCCCGGCTGGAGGGACTCGCCGGGGAGGACCACGAGGGTCTGCGTCGCGGGGCCGCCAGCGATCGTCTCCTGCTGCGTCGCCGGCGTCACGCCGGCGAGCGAGACGGTAAGCAGCGGCGTGCCGGCGGCCGTGTCGCCGTAGTAGAAGCTGGCGCTGCTCTGCCCGGCCGCGATCGTCAGCGATGCCACGGGCGTCCCGTTGAGGCTCGTCGCGAAGACCGCGGTGCCAGCCGAGCTGCTGCCCAGGCTCAGCGTCGTCGCCGACGCCGCCGTGACGGGGCCTCCCGCGGCGTCCTGCATCTGAACCGTGAGCGGGCCGAGGTTTGCGCTGGCGGAAGCGACGCCGCTGACGGGCGCGGTGAGGAACGCCAGCTTCGCGGCGGCCGGCGTCGATGTGGCGGTGGGCGTCAGGGTCGGCGTCGCGGTCAGCGACGCCGTGGCGCTCGGCGCCGGCGTCAGCGTTACGGTTGCGGTAGACGTGACCGATGGCGTGGGGCTCGGCGTCGGAGTGCTCGTCGCCGCCGGCGTCGCGGTCGCGGTGCCCGCCGGCGGGATGGCCGTCGCGGTCGGCGTGCCGGAGCCGAAAAGCGCGCCGAGCATCGGGAACGAGGCGTTTGGAAAGCCGAAGGCCAGCGCCAGCGTCAGCAGCGTGGCGCCGGCCGCCGCCGCAATCGCGATCTGCTTGCGGCGCCCGTCACGCATGACGCTTCAGGAGAGACGAGGCTGAGGCCGCGCCCGGGAGGCCCAGGACACGAGCCGGGATGACGCGACAGGCGCGCACGCGCTCCTCTCCCCGCTCCCCCTCGGCCGGCCCGCCCCGCCGACCCACCCGCGCGCTCCCCCGCCGGTCAGCCGCGGCGCCTTCTCCACGGCCGGCATCGGCGCGATGCCGTGGGCACACGTCTCTGCGCTCGCGTCCTGCGGGCGTGCATAACCACGGCGCGGCGGGGGTGACCGGCGACGCTTATGTTAGTTAGCTGTCGCCACGCTGTCAACCGGTGCGGTCGCATTGTAGATGGGTTCGCTTGGACTGAACCCCGAACCAGGGCAGGCTCGTCCAGTGCTATGCTTCGCGCAACTTGTTCGACGCGAAGGGAGATCCACCAATGAGGATCACAGCTCTCCTGACGCGCCCCGCGGTCCGGGCGGCCTGACCCAGGGCAACCTCCGCTTGGCACCGGGTGCGCTTCTGCCCGCTTGTCGCTTCGTATCGCGCCGTCCCACGCCGACTCACGGCCGTGGGCGCGGCGCCGCACCTCAAGGAGCAGCGCTTGTCTACCCGTATCTCCCACCAACCGACGGATCGCGTACCGGAACCTCTCGCCCGAGTCGCCGAGGCCATGGCCGGGTACCGCGGCGCGTGGTCGATCTGTGGCGGCTGGGCCGTTGATGGCTGGCTCGGCCGCCCGACCCGCGATCACGGCGACGTCGATATCGCCGTCTTCCAGGACGAATTGGATCTCCTGTTCGAGCAGCTCGACGGCTGGCAGTTGATCGCCCACGACCCCAACGTCGCCGGCAATACATCCGAGCGGTGGACCGGCCGTCCGCTCGACCTGCCCGCCCACATCCACGCCCGCTCACCGGAAGCCCGTGACAGCCTGCCGGAACGGCTGGACACGCCCGCGCAGCAGGGCTTCGGCCTCGACATCCAGCTCGCCGAGCGCTCGGAAGGCGACTGGATCTTCAGTCGCGAACCGCGCATCACGATGCCGCTGCGTCGATGCGTCCGGCAGTCGGCCTGGGGGCTCCCGGCACTGGTCCCGGAGGCCCTCCTCTTCTACAAGGCCGGTGAACTCCGCCGCCGCGATAAGCTCGACTTCCTCGCCCTGCTCCCGCACCTCAGCGGCGGGCAGCGCGAGTGGCTCCGGAACGCGATTTCGCTCGCTGGCCACCCGTGGCTGTCCGAGCTCTCGTAGCCTGCGGTCGGGCGCCTGTGTTGGTGGGTAAGTGAAGCGTTACCTGCGCGCGCCACGGGCGCGGTGCGTCAGCGCGCGGCCACGGGCGCCGTGCTCGGCGCCTGCGCGCCTTCGGCCTGGTACTTCGCGAAGAGGTGGCCCCAGGGAGACTCGCGCCGCCAGCGCTCGTAGACCTTCTTCTCTTTCAGCGGCCAGTGGTAGTAGTCGTGGAAGACCTCGCTGAACATGATCGGGCCTGCGACGAGCGGCGGCCGCACGACGATCTTCTGCAGGAACTTCGTCGGCCCGAACCACGCCAGGTAGCCGAGCATGCTGTGCAGGTGCGTGCCCACCTTGAAGCCCCACGACTCGGCGGAGACGTCGTCGCCGACCACCTCGATCTCGCGCGGGTCGCCGACGCCGAGCCCCTGGTCGTGCGCGAGCCGGATGTACTGCATCTGCATGGGGTCGAAGCCCATCATCTTCGCGGACACGGCGTCGATCGCCACCTGGTCGCCCGACGCGAGGATGACGTCCTTGCGCACGGGCTCCATGATCCGCGGCCCGGGCCCGTTGCCGGCCGTCGTGCCGTCCATCGTCGCGAAGAGGCCCGCGTGGATCTCCTTCTGGATCGCCAGCAGGTCGACCAGCGTCTCGTGGATGTGGCTGTGGGTGTAGTGGCGGTTGGTGTTGAGCAGGCCGCCGAATGCGTTCTTCATCGCGCCGGTGGTTGTCGTGTAGATGTGGCACTTCGCCGTCGGCAGGTGGACGATGTTCTTGCCGTGGAAGTAGTCGGGGATCAGGATCCCGTCCGGGAAAATCTGGTCCAGCACGAGCATCTTTCGCTTCGGCCGGTAGACCTCCCAGTGCATGTCCTCCTCGCGGAAGTTGAACTTGACCGGGATCTCGTGGTGGCGGAAGACCGGCACGTACTTGTTCAGGTCCTCGCCCTTGAAGGCGTTGGTGACGACGGTCTTGTTCTGCACGCAGACCAGGTCGCGGTAGCCGGCGTTCCGCAGCGCCACCGCCGAGCCCTCGAGCTGCCACGGCGTCGTGTTCGCCGAGGGGAAGGGGAAGTGCCAGGAGATGTTGTCCTTGAGGATCGTCGTCGCCGAGGAGTCGAGGTGCTGCGTGACGTCCGCGAGGTGCATGAGCCGCTCGTAATCCGCCAGCACCTGCTCGGGCTTCGTGAACAGCACCGCCACCTTCGCGCGCGTTGGCATTTGGAGACCTCCGATATCGATGACGACTCGCCGGGCCCTTCGATCACTCATGGTAACAGATGTGCGCCGGGCCGAATCTACGGAATCCGCGTGCGCCGGGGATCCGGACGGCGCGCCGTCGCGTACTGACAGTATCGGCAGGTGGTGCAGGTTCCCTGGAGGTACACGTGAGAGGATCGGCGTCGAAGGGCTGGGTGGTCCGCGTGGGGGTGCTCCTCCTCAGCGGGGCCGCGCTCACCGCCGCGGCGTGCGGCAGCGGCACGAGCAGCAGCGACAAGACGGCGACGGCCGCGGCCGGCGCTGCGCCCGCGAGCACAGCCGCCGCGGCTACCCCAACCGCGCAGGCCGCGGCCCCGACGGCCGCCGCTGCATCGGCCACGTCCGCCACCGGGGCGACGGTCAAGCTCGCGGCGGCCCCCGCCGGTGCCTCGCTCAAGGATGAGACGGGCGCCGCGGTGACCCAGTACCTCACGGATGGCAGCGGAATGACGCTGTACACCTACAAGAACGACGTCGCGAACAGCGGCAAGAGCGCGGTACCGGCGAACATCCTGCCGAACTGGCCGCCGCTGACCATCGCCTCCGGTGCGCCGACGGCGGGCGCGGGCGTCACCGGCACGCTCGGTACCATGACGGGGCCGGATGGATCGACGTGGGTGACGTATAACGGCAAGCCGCTGTACCACTTCAAGGGCGACGCCGCCCCGGGCGACACGAAGGGCGAAGGGCTCCTCAACGTCTGGTACGTCGCCGGGCCGTAGCGGGCCTCCACGCGGCGCGGGCTGGCAGGGACGGGCGGTAGGCAACGGCCGCCCGTCTCGTCGTGCGCGGCAGAAGGCGCGGCGGAGGTCATCGGACCCCGTGCGTCGCGGCGCGCCGTCCGCGTCTATACTGCGGGCGATGGGCCTCGCCGCATCCCCGGTCTACCGCCGCAAGCTCTCTCGGGAGGACGCCGACACGGGCACGATCCTCATAACAAAGGGGCGCTGGCGCATGTTCCCGCCGCCGATGGACGAGTTCACCGTCCGGGTGGGCCGCCGGCGCTTCCAGACCCGCATCGTCGCCGAGGACTGCGCCTGCGTGCCGCCCCCGCACCAGCACCTGCACCTGGAGGCCGGCCACCTGCGCGACCGGCTGGACGTTCGCGCCGGTGCGGTCATCGAGATCGCGCGCGAAGGCGCCGAGTACGTCATCCGCAATGGATAGGGACGAAGAGGCGGGGCTGCGGACGTTCGCGCTGCGCGTCGGCTGCTACGCCGGCGCGTCGTACCCGGAGCGTCCCCGGTGGGTGGAGCGCGGCGGCGCGCGCGTCGACGTCGCCGAGGTGGAGTCGCAGTGGCGGGAGGAGGAGCGCATCGGCTTCCGCCTGCGCCTCGCGGATGCTTCGCGGCTGCTCGTGTACTATGTCCCGGAGCTTGATCTCTGGTCGGGGATGGCCATCGGGGCGCCGGGACCGGGCGGCAGCGCCCGGGCGGATGAGGAGGAGAGTCGCCGGACATGAGCGAGGGTGTCACCCAGCGGGGCAATATCTCGATGCACGTCCAGGCGATCCCGTCGTCGGGGATCCGCCGCTTCTTCGACCTGCTGGCGAGCATGGAGGGCGTCATCTCGCTCGGGGTCGGCCAGCCCGACTTCGTGACGCCGAACCACATCCGCCAGGCCGCCATCCGCAGCATCGAGGACGGCGAGACGTACTACACGTCGAATTACGGGCTCGTCGAGTTGCGGCACGCGCTGTCGCGCCACCTCGCGCGCCTCTACGGCGTGCGCTACGACGCGGGGACGGAGATCATCGTCACGGCCGGGGTGAGCGAGGCGCTCAACATCGCGCTCGAGTCGATCCTTGACCCCGGGGACGAGGTGCTGAGCCCGGATCCCGGCTACGTCGCCTACCTCCCCTGCGTGCTGATCGCCGGCGGGCGCTACGTCCAGGTGCCGACGCGCGCCGAGGACGGCTTCGCGCTGCGGCCGGAAGAGCTCGAGCGGCGCATCACGCCGCGTAGCAAGGCGATCCTCTTCGGCTATCCGGCGAACCCGACGGGCGCCGTGATGAGCCGCGAGACCATGCTCGCCGTCGCCGACATCGCGAAGCGGCATGACCTCTTCGTGATCTCCGACGAGATCTACGACCGGCTGGTCTACGGCGTGGAACATGTGTGTTTCTCCGCGCTGCCGGAGATGCGGGAGCGCACGATCCTGCTCGGCGGCTTCTCGAAGGCCTACGCGATGACCGGCTGGCGCCTCGCCTACACCTGCGCCCGCGGTGAATTGACCGAAGCCATGATGAAGGTGCACCAGTACGTGATGATGTCGGCGCCGACCCCCGCGCAGTTCGCCGCGCTCGACGCTGTCGTGCACGGCGAGGAAGAGGTGCGCGGCATGGTCGCCGAATACGACCGGCGCCGGAAGCTCGTCGTCAGCGCGCTGAACGCGATGGGGCTGGCCTGCGCCGAGCCCAAGGGCGCCTTCTACGCCTTCCCGCAAATCGGCAGCACCGGCATGAACGACGAGACGTTCGCCGAGCGCCTGCTCATGGAGGAGCGCGTCGCCGTCATCCCCGGCTCGGCGTTCGGCGAGGCCGGCGCCGGTCACGTGCGCATCTGCTACGCGCAACGCCACGACCTGCTGGAAGAGGCGATGGACCGCATGCGGCGCTTCGTCGCCCGCAACCAGCAGGGCCCGAAGTAGACCCGGGCACGGTGCGAGGCGGACCGCGCCCATCCCCATCAGCCCGCGCGGTGGCGGAACAGCCGGGAGCATCTCGATGAAGGATCAGGTTCAGCGCGCCGTGCTCGTCACCGGCGCATCGACCGGCATCGGCGAGGCGTGCGCCCTCCACCTCGACCGCATCGGGTTCCGCGTATTCGCCGGCGTGCGCCGCGACGGAGATGGCGCGGCGCTCCGGCAGCACGCGTCGGAGCGCCTCACGCCGGTGCTGCTCGATGTGACCGACGGGGCGTCCATCGCCGCTGCTGCCGCGCAGATCGCCGGAAGCGTCGGCGCCGCCGGGCTCTTCGGGCTCGTCAACAACGCCGGCGTCAGCGTCGCCGGGCCGCTGGAGTTCATCCCGCTCGATGACTTCCGCCGCCAGCTCGAGGTGAACGTCACCGGCCAGCTCGCGGTGACGCAGGCGATGCTGCCGCTGATCCGCGCCGCGCACGGCCGCATCGTCAACATCGGCTCCGTCAGCGGCAAGCTGTCGACGCCGTTCGTCGGGCCGTACAGCGCGTCGAAGTTCGCGATGGAGGCGCTCAGCGACGCACTGCGCGTCGAGCTGCGTCCGTGGCGGGTCCCGGTGTCGCTCGTCGAGCCCGGGAGCATCGCCACGCCGATCTGGGAGAAGGCGCAGGCCGCGGCCGACGAGATGGTGGCCAGGCTGCCGGCGCGGGCGCACGAGCTGTACAGCGAGGCGATCGCCGCCGTGCGGGAGATGGCGAAGAAGACGGCCGCGCGCGGCATCCCGCCCGAGCGCGTCGCCGCTGCGGTGGCGCACGCACTCACGGCGCGGCGCCCGCGGACGCGCTATCCGGTCGGCGTCGATGCGCGCATCCAGGCGGTGATCGCGGGCGTCGTGCCGGACGGCCTGCGCGACGCGCTCATCGCGCGGCAGATGGGCCTGCCGGGCGCGCCGCCCGGCGGCGGCCAGGGCTGAGGGCAGCGGAGACAGCAGGGGAGGCCGCCCAGGCGGCCTCCCTCGTCGCTCGCCTCAGGAGGCACGGGCGGTCTAGTAGCCGTCGGTCGAGCTGACGCTGTCGGCGCGGCCGGTCCAGCGGGACTGGGGGACGTCGCGCTCCCAGAGGTAGTCCTCGGCGGAGTTCGGGAAGTCCTTCTCGAGGCCGCAGCGCTTGCAGACGCCGCGGCTCGTCGCGCCGTTCGGGCTGGCGATTACCCAGTGGTGGGCGCATACGGCGGGTGTGGCTGGTTCTCGTGTCGTCGTCTCTACTGCTGGCATCTGCCTCTCCTGCTCCCCCCTCCGTCCGTCATCCAGTAGTACGCCGGAGCGGGGCGTGTGGTGCCCCATTCTTGCACATGATTTTGTCCCGTGGCAAGGTGTACACGGTTTCTACGTTACTAACTGGTAAAATGCGTTGGGCTGGGGCCCGCGCGGGCGCCCGCTATACTGAAGGAGCCGCATGCATAGCACAAAGACCGAGATCCTGGCCCTCCTCAAGCGCTCCGATGGGGCGACCGTGGATGAGATTGCTTCCGCGCTCGGCCTGGCGCCGATGACCGTGCGGCAGCACCTGACCGCCCTCGAACGCGACGGCCTCATCCATGCGCAGGAGGTACGGCGGGCGACCGGCCGCCCGCACTTCCGGTATTCGCTCACAGACGGCGGCCACCGCCTGGTCGCGCAGGGCTACGACCGCCTGGTGGCGCTGCTCGTCGAGGCTGCGGGCGCGCCGGCGGCGCTCGACGGCGCGACGCCGGGAGAGCGCCGCGGGCGGCTCTTCCGCGAGGCGGCGCTGGCGCTGGCGGAGAAGCACCGGGGCGAGGTGCTGATGCTGAGCGGCAGCCAGCGCGTGGCACGCGTGGTCGAGGTCCTGCAGGCGCACGGCGGCTTCGCGGAGTGGCACGATCTGGCAGGGGCGTGGGAAGTGCGCGACTTCAGTTGCGTCTACAGGACGAGCGTCGACGACTGTGGGCCCTGCCAGTGGCATGAGCCGTTCCTGGCCGCGCTGCTTGGCGGGCCGATCGAGGCGGCCCCGCCCAGCGGCGATTGCGCCGCCTGCTGCCGCTACCTGATCCCCACGCCGGCCGACGGTCCGGCCGGGGTGCTGGCGCCGTCGCGAGAGGAATCGAGGTCTGCCCGATGAGCATCAACGAAGAGGACGTGCTGGGCGCGCTGCGGGGGATCGAGGACCCGGACCTGCACCGCGACATCGTCTCGCTGGGCTTCGTGCAGAAGCCCGAGATCCGCGACGGGGTGGTGAGCGTGCGCATCGTCCTGACAACGCCGGCCTGCCCGGTGCGCGATCAGATGCAGGCGGATGCGCGGGCGGCGCTGCTCGCGCTCCCCGGGGTACGCGAAGCGGACGTGACAATGGAAGCGAACGTGCTCCAGCACCGCTCGAGCGGCCAACACCCGGTCGAAGGGGTGCGAAACATCATCGCCGTCGCCAGCAACAAGGGCGGCGTTGGCAAGTCGACGGTGTCGGCCAACCTCGCGGTCGCGCTGGCGACGCTCGGCGCGCGCGTGGGCCTGCTCGACGCCGACGTGACGGGTCCGAACATCCCGACAATGATGGGGGTCGCGCAGGGCGCGCAGATGCAGAGCGAACGCGGGCTGACCGTCGAGGAGCGCTACGGGGTAAAGGTCTGCTCGATCGGCTTCGTGCTGCCCCCGGGGACGCCGGTCGTCTGGCGCGGCCCGATGATCGGCACGGCGGTGCGCCAGCTCCTGCACGACATCGCGTGGGGTGAGCTGGACTACCTGCTGATCGACCTGCCGCCAGGCACGAGCGATGCGTCGATGAGCCTGGCGCAGGAGGCGCCGATCTCGGGCGTCGTGATCGTCAGCACGCCGCAGGACGTGGCGCTCGAAGATGCGGCGAAGGCCGTATCGATGTTCGACAAGCTCAACGTGCCGATCTTCGGCGTCATCGAGAACATGAGCTACTTTGCCTGCCCGCACTGCGGCGAGCGCACCGAGATCTTCGGGCACGGTGGTGCGAAGGCGGCGGCGGAAGACCTGGGACTCGAGTTCCTGGGCGAACTGCCGCTCGACCTGGCGACGCGCCGTGCCGGCGACGACGGCGAGCCCATCGTCCATGCGGCGCCGGAGAGCGCGCAGGCCGCGGCATTCCTCGACGTGGCGCGCCAGGTCGCGGCGCGTTGCAGTGTGCTAGAGTACGCGTCGGGAGCATAGCTTGGTTCGATTCTTCGGTAAGCCCCGCAAGGAACCGGCCGCCGGAGGCGCCGCCCCACGCGCGGCGTCGTCGCGGGCCGTGAAGCTGGAAGCGCTGCCGGCGCCCGTCCCCACCGCCGCGGAGCCGGCGCCGAAGCCACGCCGCCGGACGCCCGCCCGCCCGCCGCGGCGCGACTGGGCGGCCGAGGCGGCGGCGACGCCCGTCGACGTGCCGGCGCCACCGGCGGCGTCGCAGGCGACGGGGGAGGAGATCGAGCCGGTCGGCGGCCAGCCCGCGAAGCGCCGGCGCGGCACGCGCGGGGGCCGCGGCCGCAAGAAGCCCGGCCAGGCCGCGGCGCCGCAAGAGCCCGTGACGGAAGCGCCGCCGCTGAAGGTGAAGGAGAAGCCCGGCCAGCCGCTCACGCTCGAGCAGGCGCTGGCCCGCCAGACCTCCGCGCTGGAAGCCTTCACGACGCAGATGGCGGCGACACTCAAGGGCTTGCAGATCGCCGTCGCGGACCTGGAGCGACGGCTCGACCAGCGGCCCGAGACGGCGATCGCGCCGCGCGTGGGCATGTTCGTGGATGTACCGAACGTGATCTACGCGGCCGAGCGCCGGGGTGTCTCGCTGGACTTCGGGAAGGTGCTGGCGTTCTTCACGCGCGGCCGCGAGCTGGTGCGGGCGACGGCGTACGCGCCGATCAGCGACGACCCGAGCGCCAAACTCGAGAGCCAGCGGTTCGCGCACCACTTCATCGGCCAGCCGTACCGGCTGGTGACGAAGCCGCTCAAGCGCTTCGCCGACGGCTCGATGAAGGCGAACTTCGACATCGAGCTTGCCGTCGACATCCTGACGATGTCCGACCGCCTGGACGTGGTGGTGCTGATGTCCGGCGACGGCGACTTCCGCCGCGTCGTCGAGCTGGTCGCCAGCCGCGGCGTGCGGGTCGAGGTCGCCGCGTTCAGCGAGACCGCCGCGCTCGAGCTGAAGAGCGTCGCCGACCTCTACATCGACCTGGCGGATCACGTCGCCGAGTTCAAAGCCGCCAAGTAGCACGGCGGCGCCTGCGCGCCGCCTTACCCCCGGCGCGCGGAGAACGTGCGGATCGCGTCCAGCATGCCCGAGGAGGCGCCGTCGTTGGCGAAGCGCAGCGCGTTGCGGATCGCGCGCGCGTCGGAGTTGCCGTGGGCGATGGTGACGACGCCGTTCACGCCCAGCAGCGGCACGCCCCCGTACGTGCCCGGGTCCATCTTCTCGCGCATCCGCATCAGCGCCGGCCGCAGCACCGCCGCCGCGAGCTTGTACTGGATCTTCTCGTAGATGGCCGCGCGCAGCTCGCGGAAGATGAAGTCGGCGACGCCTTCGGTCACCTTCACGGCGACGTTGCCGGTGAAACCATCGGTCACGACAACATCGGCGACGCCGAGGTGCACGTCGCCGCCCTCGATGTTGCCGACGAAGTTGACGCCGGCGCGGCCAAGGCGCCCGAAGACATCCTGCATCAGCTCGCTGCCCTTCGTCTCCTCGGCGCCGATGTTGAGGAGGGCGACGCGCGGGTTGCGCACGCCCATCACGCGCTCGGCGTAGACGGCGCCCATCTGGGCGAACTGGACGAGGTAGTTGGGCTTGACGTCGGCGTTGGCGCCGACGTCAAGCACGAGCACGCCGGTGCCGGTGAAGGGCGCGATCGTGCCGAGCGCGGGACGCTCGATGCCCTGGATGCGCCCGAGGTTGAGCAGCGCCGACGCCATGACCGCGCCGGTGTTGCCGGCCGACACGCAGGCGCCGGCGACGCCGCGCTTCACGAGGCCCATCGCGACGTTGATCGAGGCGTCGCGCTTGTTGCGCACGGCCTGGGCGGGGTGCTCGTCCATCGCGATCGCCTCGGCCGCGTGGATGACCTCGATCCCGGCCGGGACGGGGCCGTCGCGCGACAGCTCCGCCTCGACGACCTCTCGCAGTCCGACGAGCGCGATTTCGATCCCGAGCTCGCGCCGCGCAAGAAGTGCGCCGGCGACGATCGCCGCCGGTGCGTGGTCTCCCCCCATCGCATCGAGCGCGATCAGCACGGTCAGCGATGCTCCGGCTCAGCCACGATGACCATCGTATCGCTCTCGTCCGTGTAGGGGGAGAGGTCGCTGTCACCGTAGACGGCGGCCAGCCGGAGGCCAGCGCTCTGCAGCAGCAGCTCCCACTCCGGCAGCCCCGTGTAGCGCAGGGTGTACTCGATGATCCACCGCGTCACCGTCCCATCGCGCGACACGCGGTCGAAGAGATGCTGCGTGGTCGCCGTCTGCGCGGCGGCCGAGGTGGTCGTCGCGTCGAAGCGCATCAGGCGGCCGTCGCCGCCCGGAATCGGCCGCGTCCAGCGCAGGTAAAGCGGCGTCCGCTCGACACCCCAGTCGATGGCGCGCGGCGCCCGCACCTGCATGACGTAGCGGCCGCCCGGGGCGAGGTGGCGAACCACGCACGCGAGCGCGGCGAGCTGATCGCCGGTTGTCAGCAGGTGCTGGAAGGTGTTGGCGGCGCAGTACACGAGGTCGAACTTCTCGCCGCCGAGGTCGAAGTCGCGCATGTCCGCCTGGACGAGCCGCACATGCCGCGCCGCCTCGGGGTCGAGCGCGGCCTCCGCGCGCGCCAGCATGGGCAGCGACGTATCGATGCCGACGACGTCCATCCCGGCGCGCGCGAGGTGGAGGGCGACGCGCCCGCTGCCCGCGCCGAGCTCGAGCGAGGGCAGCTCGCCGCGGCGCGCGAACTGCTCGTACATCTGCACGTCGTCGGCAAGGCCGCCCCAGACGAGGTCGTAGAGGGCCGCCAGCTCGTCGGTCGCGTAGATGTCGTCGCCGGCCGGGCCCGTCGGAGTCACGGGGCCGCGATCCCGCGCCAGCGCTCGAACTCGCTACGCATGCGCGCGCGCAGGTCAGGGTCCGCCAGCACGTCGACCGCGGTCATCGCCATCGCCTTCGCGGCGTCGATGACCGCCCGCTGTCCGGCCCCGGACGCCGCGTGTTCCGCGAACTGCGGTGAGTGGCCGTTCACGTCCTGCGGCGCGATGGCGATGCCGGGGTGGATCGCGGGCAGGATGCGGCTGACGTTCCCCATGTCGGTGCTGCCGAGCGGACGCGGCGTCTCGGGCGACGGCACCTCCCGCCCGAGGGCGGCGTAGTTGCGGCGGAACGCCTCGGCGAGCGGCGCGTTCGTCTGCATGGCCGCGTACTGGTTCGGGTTCCAGCGCAGCTCGACGCGCGCCCCGGTCGCCTGCGCGCCGGCTTCGAAGCAGGCGACCACGCGCTCCTTCAGCTCCTCCAGGTACGGGTCGTCCTCGGCGCGCACGAGGAAGCTCGCCGCTGAGTGCCCCGGCACGATGTTCGGCGCGTCGCCCCCGTCTGTAATGACGCCGTGGACGCGCGCGGTGCCGCGGATGTGCTGGCGGAGGGCGTTGATGGCGTTGTAGGCGATGATCATCGCCTCGAGCGCGTTGATGCCGTTGTCCGGCTGCGCCGCGGCGTGCGCCTCGCGGCCGAAGTACTCGACCTGCAGCTCCGCGCAGGCGAGCGCCTTCGCGACGACGGCGTCGCGCGTTCCGGGGTGCACGAGCATCGCCGCATTGATACCGTCGAATGCCCCCGCGCGGATCATCTGCACCTTGCCGCCGTACACTTCCTCGGCCGGCGTGCCGATCACCTGCACGCTGCCGTCGAGCGCATCGATCACGGCGCGCACGCCGATGCCTGCGCCGGCGGCGCTCGTCGCGATGATGTTGTGGCCGCAGCCGTGGCCGATGCCCGGCAGCGCGTCGTATTCGGCGAGGACCGCGACGACGGGTGCGCCGTGGCCGGCCGTCGCGCGGAACGCCGTCGGCATGTCCGCGATGCCGCGGCTGACGTCGAAGCCGTGAGATGCGAGCAGTTCCGTCAGCCACGCGCTCGCCTGCACCTCGTGATATGCGACCTCGGGATGCGCGTGGATGCGCAGGCTGAGGTCGATCAGGTCCGCCGAGCGCTCGTCAATCGCCGCGCAGGCGCGCGCCTTCAGCTCCGCCCGCTGGTTGTCGTCCATCGCGGATCAGCGTACAGCCTTGCCGCACCGCGGGACACCTTTGGGGGAGGGGCGGCTGGAGGTGAGAGGTGAGAGGTGAGGAGTCCTTGAAGGTCATGCAGGGACGAGGCACCCGTGCCGCTGCGATGCCTCAGATGCCGCAGTCCGTCGGGCGCGGGGGCATCTCGCCGCGCAGGATCGGGGTCAGCAGCGCGGCAAGGCGGCGCGGCACAAACACTTCGTCCGAGGCGGCGATCTCCGGCAGCGGCCACCAGCGGTGCGCGGTCAGGTCGGCGGCCTCGGCGGGCTCCCAGTGCGTACGGTCCACCTCGAACGGGGCGCAGCGGACGACGAAGAAGCGCTCGCGCGCCTCTTCCAGGCGGCCGCGGTTCGGGTAGACGTGCCTTCGCGTCCACACGCAGGCGCCGACTTCCGCGTCCAGGCCCGTCTCCTCCCAGAGCTCGCGCCGTGCGGCTCGCGCGTAGGATTCGCTGGGCTTCAAGCCGCCGCCGGGCGTCAGCCAGATCGCGGAGCCATCGGCGAAGTCACCCTCGGCGCGGAAGAGCAGGATGCGCTCGCGCGCGTCGATTAGCAGGACGCGCGCCGCGCGGCGGAGGACGGGCGCGGCGCCCGCGCGCAAGGGCTGTGGGTGCATGGTACTCAACGCTGGCGCCTCGGGCGGAACTGATGCTCTGCAGCTACGAGGGCGGGCGATTCGGTCGGGGAGCTGAAGCTCCGCGGCTACGTCTACAGCGCCGTGGAGCGTGGTGGATCGTGAGGAAGGATGGTCGGGGTGGGCAGATTTGAACTGCCGACCTCACGGTCCCGAACCGTGCACTCTAGCCTGGCTGAGCTACACCCCGACGGCCGTTGATCCTAGCAGATGCGCCCGGACCCGGCCAACGCGCGGGTGCGGGATGCGCGTCGGCGGACGCGTCGCGGCGTCAAGTGGCGGGTGTGGGTTGCCGGGCCGTGTCCGCGGCTGGCGCATGCGACGGTCCGCGCCCTACCCCAGGCGCAGCAGCCGCCCTTCGTTCGGCGCGAGCGCGACGCGCTGGCCGTCGAACGTCGCCTCGTGCGTGCCAAGCACGCACTCGCGGGCGGGCAGCGACGCCGGCAGGTCGAAGGCGATCGTCTCATTCGTGAAGTTGAGCGCCGTGAGCAGCCGCTCGTCGCCGTGGCTGCGCGTGTACGCGTAGACGCCGGGCGGCGTCCCGTCGACCGGCGCGTAGTCGCCGAAGCGTAGTGCGTCCGACCGGCGACGGAACCACGCCAGGCGCCGGTAGAGCGAGAGCAGCGAGTCCGGCTGCCCGGACTGGTCCTCGACGTTGCGCGTCAGGTCGCCGTACGGCAGCCACGGCTCGCCGGCCGTGAAGCCGCTGCGCCGCGTCCACTGCATCGGCGTTCGCTCCGGGTCGCGGCCGCGGCCGTAGCGGCGCGCCGGGTCCTGCAGGCGATCGTCCGGGATGCCCACGTTCTCCATCCCGATCTCCTCGCCGTAGTAGACGAACGGTGTCCCGCGCAGCGTCAGCAGCAGCAGTGCCGCGACGCGCGCCCGCGCCTGGCCGATTGCGCCGCCGCCGAGCCGCGTCGCCACGCGGTCGACGTCGTGATTGCCGAAGACATAGTTGGGCCAGGCGCCGGGGGGTAGCGCCGCCTCGAACTCATCGACCTTGCGGCGGATGTGCTCCGCCGTCCACCGCTTCTCCCAGACGCGGACGAACGGGAAGTTGAACGCGAGGTGCAGGCCATCGAGCCGCGTGCCGCCGTAGTAGCGGACGATGTTCTCCGGCGTGCCGAAGACCTCGCCGACGGTCATGCGCTCCGGGAACTCATCCACGACTCTGCGGATCTCGCGGACGGCGTCGAGGATATCGGGCCAGTTCTGGTCGTACGTGTGCACCTGGAGCGCCGTCTGGCCGACCAGCTCGGCCCAACGCCGGTCCGGCTGCGGCGGGTTGTCACGCAGCAGCGGGTCCTTGACGATGCGATCCATGACGTCGATGCGGAAGCCGTCGATCCCGCGCTTCATCCAGAACCGCAGCACGCCGTGCATCGCCCGCACGACCTCGGGGTTGCGCCAGTTGAGGTCCGGCTGCTCGACGAGGAAGGAGTGCAGGTAGTACTGCTGCGTCTTCTGGTCCCACTCCCACGCCGGCCCGCCGAAGGCGCTGATCCAGTTGTTCGGCGGGCTTCCCTCGGGCTTCGGGTCGCGCCAGATGTACCAGTCGCGCTTCGGCGCGTCGACCGACGAGCGCGACTCGAGGAACCAGGGATGCTGCGACGACGTATGGTTCGGCACGAAGTCCAGGATGATGCGGATGCCGCGCCGGTGCGCCTCGGCGATCAGGTGGTCCATCGTCGCCAGGTCGCCGAAGTCGGGGTGTACGCCCTCGTAGTCGGAGACGTCGTAGCCGAAGTCGGCCATCGGCGAGGGGTAGGTTGGTGAGAACCAGATGGCGTCGATGCCAAGCGAGCGCTCGGTGCCGTCGTTCAGGTAGTCGAGCCGGTCGATGACGCCCTGCAGGTCGCCGATGCCATCGCCGTCCGAGTCCTGGAAGCTGCGCGGGTAGATCTGGTAGATGATGCCGTGCTTCCACCACAGGTAGTCCGCCACGTCAGATCCTCTCGTTGCTGCTCCGGGTGCTGGCGGTAGTGCAACAGGTAGCGCGTCCTGGCGCAATGCGGCGCAGGAGGCAGGAAGCGGCAAGCGGGAGGTGAGGGCAGGCCCCCACGGCTCACGTCTCGCCGCGCGCGACGTACACGTCGCTCGACCACACCTCCCGCGGCATCGCCTCCAGTGAGGCGCGGCGCGGGTCGCCAGCGACCGGCAGCACCCGCCGCATGACGCGCGGGCCGAAGCGCTCGAAGTACGAGCACTGCTTGTGGAACGCTTGCAGTGTGTGGCGGTCGCCGCCGAAGAAGACGTGCTCGATCTCAGCCTCGTAGGGCGCCAGCTTCTCGCGCGACGTCGCGCACGCCTTCCCGAACAGCTCGTCGGTCTGTTTCTCGCGGATGCGGTCGAAGCGGCGCTGCGACTGGCCGCCCTTGCGATGGCGGTTCTTGACGAAGCGCTGGTCCGTCTTCGCGTCGGCCAGCGCCTCGCCGCGGAAGAAGCCGACGCTGAAGCCGCCGAGGCGGAGCAGCAGCACCGCGACCCCGCGCCGCCGCTCGAGTGACGCGCGCAGCGGCGCGGCGTACAGCTCCGAGTAGTCGATCGCCGCTTCGACGGGAAGGGGCGGCAGCACGAGGAGCGCCTCGCTCGCGCCGGCAAACAGCACGCTGCCCGTCTCC
>JAGWOC010000116.1 GCA_028872875.1 Chloroflexota bacterium
CAAGGCGCAGAGCAAGGCCGCGCGCGCTGCGCGTCTTCGTCACGCCGCGGCCAAGCGGCGCAAGGCGTGGAGCGACTATTCGCGGAGCAAGAAGGCGCGCCGGGCCGCGGCCAAGGGCGTGCTCATCGTGCGCCTGACCGGCAAGAACAAGAAGGCGCGCGCCGCCGCGATCCGCGCGAAGCACCCGGGCCGGAAGATCAAGTTCATCGGCCTCTACAGGAAGAAGAGGAAGAAGACCATGGCGAAGAAGAAGCGCGCCGCCAGCAAGCGGAAGAAGACCTACAGCCGCAAGGGCAAGAAGCACTACCGCCGCAAGGGCAAGGTGCATCACCGCCGCAAGGGCAGGAAGCATGCGCGCCGCCACGTGCGTCAGCACCGCCTGACGGCGCTCGGTCGCCGCATCGCGCGCAGCCACGCGAAGAAGGGCCGCGTCAAGCGCAGCAAGAAGACGGGCCGCTTCTCCAAGCGCGGCCGCACGGCTGGGCTCATCGTGCGTGAGTCGCGCCGCCGCGGCGCGTTCGAGAACCCCCTGAGCGGGATGGAGCTCGGCGTCGGCCTCGCGGCCGGTGTCGTCGGCTACGCGCTCGCGCAGGGCGTCTCGCTCTACTTCGCGCGCCGGGACAACGTCTTCACGGCGGGCGGCCCGCCCGGCGCCACGGCGTTCGACGTCCCGCTCTGGCATCAGCCGGTGCGCCTCGGCGTCGGCGTCGCGCTCGCGGTCGTGCCGCTTGTCGGCGCGCACTTCGTCAGCGGCCCGAAGCTCCGGTCTGCTCTCCAGTTCGCCGGCTTCGCGGCGGGCCTCTTCGTCGCGGGCAAGCTCGTGACGGACGCGGCCGCGAAGTTCCTGCCGGACAACCAGATCGTCCGTGACTACCTCCCCGGTCAGCTCGCGACGCAGAACGCGCTCGCGACGATCCCGGCAAGCAAGGGTGGCACTGGCGCAGGCGCGCTCCCGGCTGGCGTCGGTTGCCGCAGCTGCGGCAGCTCGCACCTGCCCGCGCAGCCCGTCGCTGGGGGCCTTCCGGCGCCCGCGGCCGGTCAGGTGACCACGCCGACCATGTCGACGCAGACGGCCGCGCCGCCGCCCGCGTACAACCCGCCCGCGCACACCGAGCGCCGCCAGGCGCTTCCGCCGCGTACGCCCGCGACGGCGCGCCCGAGCTTCGCCCCGGCCGTGCCCGGCGCCGTCGTCTCGCAGATCGCGCAGCAGCCAGTCGCTTCGGTGATGGGCTCGCAGGTCGCGGTGGCCGGTCTGCCGGCTGGTGTCGGCGCTCCTGTCTCGAAGCGGCCCTTCAACTACCGCTGGGCCAACAACCACGAGGGGTGACAACCGAAGCATGACCTGAGCACTCGCGTCTGGGGAGACGACGCTTCGTCGAGGGAAGAGCAATAGCCGGCAACATAGGCCCATGGCCCCCGGCTTTTCAGGAAAGAGAGACCCTCATGAGCGTCAGCAAGAAGATCGCCGCCGAGATGCGGCCCAACACGCAGCGTACCCGCAGCCGCCTCATCCAGCGGCCGTCGCCCGACAAGAAGCGCACCCTCGGCCTCGGCGCACCGATCAACGAGATGCGCATCGAGGCGGGCATGGGCGCCCCCGGTGACCTCGTCGAGGCGATCCGCGCCTCGCTCAACGCTCCGCTCTACACCATGCCGGTGATCGAGCAGGTGCGCTGGACGATGGACGGTCCGCTCGCGGCCGACTCCGTCGCGCGCAACTTCGGCACGGAGATCGACCTCTTCGGCTCCGGCAAAAACCCGGCGGGCATCGCCTACGTCGAGACGACGATGGCGCAGACCGGCCAGCTGCAGTGCAACACGCTCGCGTGCGCGATCGGCTTCCACATCGAGCCGGACCCCATTCAGTTCACCGTCGAGGGCAACGCCTTCTCGGTGACCGCGACGGGTATCCCCGCCCCTGCGAGCCCGGACGTCTTCACGAAGAACGACTTCACCAACGACTGCCTCTTCGACCACACGAAGTACACGATGCACCCGGCGCTCCTCGAGTGGGGCTGGTGGGCGAACTACGCCGCGTGGCACCTCGTGCGTGGCTACGATCTCCGCTGGAAGATCGGCCAGCACACCAACATCATGGACGAGGTGCTTCGCCACACCGCGTACATGCCGCCGAACGCGCAGGAGGGCTCGGCCTCGAGCTCCGAGGTCGACACGGCGCAGTTCATCCGCCGGGTCAACAACCACTACGCCGAGCTCGGCGCGGCGCTCAACTTCCTGCCGATCAACTTCCTGCGCCTCGGTTCGGAGAACCAGAGCGCCGGTGTCGGTGGCACCAACCGCGGCGTCTTCAAGCCGACGCGCGCCTTCGACAAGGTGGGCGTCACCTTCGGTGGCGGTGACCTCCGGAGCATGCTCAAGGGCAACAGCGAGTTCCGCTCGCTCACGGTGCCGTACCTCATCGAGCGCGGCATCCCGATCGGTCTCGTCGCCCAGACCTGCGACGAGGTCCAGGCGGCGACGATGCGCGAGTACCTCGCGGCCGACTACGGCTACGACTCGCCGCTCCCGCCGATCATCTCGCCCGCGGCCGACATCATCGATGACTACTCGAACACGGCGGCACACGGTCCGAACGAGCTGACGCTCGACGCGCCCAACACCCCCGTGCTGCAGCAGGTCTACCCGACCCGCGCGGTCTACAAGGGCGGCGACCTCAAGATCTCGCTGCTCATCAAGGGCTTCGAGGTCGACAACGACTGGGTCAACACCCTCAACAGCAACACGATCCTCCGCAACGCGGTGATGGCCGAGACCGGCATCGCGTGGGCGCAGCCGTGACGGCGCCGGCCGCCTAAACCGCGGCCATCCGCAGGCCTGCAGAGCCACGGTAGGCCACATGGTCTACCGTGGCTTTCGGCCTTTTTGGGGAGACGAAAGTTAGACAGGCTTCAGCAAGGCGAGACAACCAACCATGAATGACAAGACCGGCCTCGGCAGCTTCAGCAGCGACTGCGGCGTCAACGAGATGCTCCGCAGCGGCTTCCCGCGCCTCGCGCTCGCCCGTGCCATGGGCGTGCCGTTCGCGCCCTACATCATGAACGTCAAGGCGACGTTCGAGAGCGCCGACACGCAGTCGGTCCCGAACCAGGGCGCCGACGCCAAGTGCATCCAAGACACGCTCATCGACGCCATGGAAACGAGCATCGTCGTCGCCGTGCCGGCTACGAACCCGCTCCAGCCGATCAGCGACTTCTTCAACAAGTGGCAGAGCGGCCTCGAAGCGACGCTCGAGGTTCAGGGCGCGCCACGCTACGTGGTCACGCCGAAGCCGACGCCGCTTGCGACGCTGTCGGGCCTGATGGGCAACGGCAAGTGGCCCTCGGGCTGGGTGCTCAGCTACCAGCAGCAGCTCTTCATGAGCTTCAACGCTCCGTTCGCGTTGCCGAACTACCCCGTGCAGGTCTGCTGCACCTTCCGCGGCTGGGTGCCGACGAGCGACATGTTCATCTCGATGTCAGCGGCCGAGGCGCTCTCGCGGCTGCAGGACATGGGCGTCGAGGTTCCGACCAACTACCTGCCCGTGGGCCGGTAAGAGACCATGACTGATCCGCTGCTTCTGACCGGCAAGCGGCGCATCGAGATCTGCTCCACTGGGATCGACGAGGCGCTGCAGGGGCTCGGCGCAGACCCGCTCGCGGGTCTTAGCTGGGCCGGTCTGCGCGTGCCCGCGTGGGTTCCGTACGATCCGCAGCACCGGATGCTGTTCGCTTTGGCGAGCTACACGGTACCGGACGGTGGGCTCGCGCGGCTCGTCGGCATCCGCCAGGGTTGGACGATGGGCGTGGCGCAGATCATCGCGCGCGAGAAGTATCGCGTCGTCGAGCAGTGGGTCGACGATCCGTTCTTCAAGCTCACCGACGGCAACATCAGCTGGCATCTGCGCTACGAGCCGCAGCGGCAGCCGCAGGTGGGCGCGGGCTTCGGCGTCATCCAGCCGCCGATGCAAAACTTCGCGTTCGATTCGAGCGACACGCCCGCGCTGCTCTACTGGGACGCGGCGTTCGCGCCCGGCAGCGCCTACTACATACAGCTCGCTGACTACACCCCGCCGAACGCGGGCCAGCCGCGCGGTACGCCGCTCTGCGGCGATCTCGGCACGTTCTACGATCTGAAGACGAAGTGGCGCGACGCGCACGCGTGGCACAACGTCGATGCACCTTTGATCGGCCCGGGCAAGATCACGCTCTACGCGAGCGTGCAACAGAGCGATCCGGTGGCGCGCCCGGCTTTGACCGCGCCTGGCATCGCGAATTTCTACTCGCAGGGGCTCTCGGCCGAGGAGCAGTTCCTGCTCAACTTCCCGACTGCGATCATCTGGCGCGTCGCGGGCGCGTTGGCCATCGAGCTCATCTCGGACGGAGGTGGCAAGTGAGCTACGCACGGCGTTTCTCAGGC
>JAGWOC010000117.1 GCA_028872875.1 Chloroflexota bacterium
ATCCGCTCACCTTGACGGATCCGACCGGGTACGATCCGACGCAGCAGGGCTCAGCGTTGCCGTCGGCTGACCACCAAAGGCAAGCGACGACGTTCTTCGCGCAGTTGTCGACCGCGCCCTCGAGGTCAACGCGTTCAGCAAGTTGGCCGGCGATGTCCAGAAACTGATGCAGGACCGTTCGTGGGATCACTAGCTTTGTGAGAGGACCGGAGCGCGATGCGACATACACTTGTCTCGTGTCTGGTGGTGATCGGCCTCATCGGGGCGGTCTGCGGCGCCGGGGTGTCCAAACAAGCGGCAGACCACGTGGCCTTCCCCGGCCCGTCCGAGCTCAGGGCTGACCCCTCACTCACGGTGTTGGTGGACTCGGCTTCCGGAGATTCACTGCTCGTCCTTGGCACCCAGCTCACGTTTTCGGAGCTCCGCGAGAAGCTCGTCCCGAAGCTGGAAGCCAACGGATGGACGGTAACCCATCCCGTGCCCAATCCTCGAGCGCAGATCACCGACGACGACGTCATTGGCGCGCAGAAGGGCGGGGACTGCATCGCCTACTGGAACATGAATCAGGGCGCGTGGGCGGCACCGTCAATGAGACGGGACGCTGCACGCCGGAGCCCCGCGTTCGAACGGCAGTCTGCGGCATACGCAACGGTGTTTGCCGTCTATCTCATCGAGTGTCCATGACCCGGAGAAACGCAGTGAGGGACGCGGCCGACGCGACCGTGGCCGAGACGAAGTACTGGCCGTACGGCGCCACGCGCACGGGCGGCGTCACGCAGACCGACAAGCTGTACACAGGCCAGCAGCAGGAGCCCGGCGACGCGGCGCTGGGGCTGTACAACTACAAGGCGCGGTTCTACAGCACGACGCTGGGGCGGTTCGTGGCGGCCGACCGCGCGATGCCGGAAGCGACCTCGCGCGGGCTGAACCGCTACGCGTACGCATATAACAGCCCGCTGCGGTACTCCGACCCGAGCGGCTTCGAGCCGACGCAGCAGGATTATGCGCGCTGCGCCTCCGACCCCATCGCGTGTCTCTGGTGGTCGGCCGGCGGAAATTGGGCTCGCTACTACACGCTCGTCGGCAGCCATTTTGGCGTCGCCCCGGCGCTCCTCGCCGCCATCGTCTGGAACCAGGCGAGCAACTGGAAGGTCAAGTACGGCGTCACGTCCGTGAACGCCGGCATCGAGCACATGTTTGTCCCCGGGAGCGGCGGGTACGGCATGGACGACCTGCAGGCAGATGTCGCCAAGTTCCCCTTCATCGACAAGGCCGCCTCGCTCTTCAAGAAGATGCCGTTTGTTGGGAGCCTTCTCGCGCGTGTCGCCAACCCGACCGTCGGCGTGGCGCAGATCACGATATCGCTCGCGGAGACGCTGCAAGATCTCGGCTACGCGCCCCAGTTGGGGCGCGCGGCTACCATCAGCGCGCTGTTGACGCTGCCGGGCGCGATCTTCTACGCGGCGGCGAACATGAGCTACCTCAACGACCACGTCCTCGCCGAGTTTGGGCGCCGCAACAGCGAGCCTGATCGCATTGCCGCCTACCGGGTCGTAGAGATGCTTGGCTTAGTGCTCGGCAAGAGTATGGGTGCGGGTACTGCAAGCCGGGAGGAGATGCGCCGGCGGAGGTGGCCAAGGTGTGGCCGAATGTGTGGGTGGCCAGAGATGCATTACGCGTGGCCCTGGGTGAGTGAGGACCACGACATGCGCTTCTTGCTGTTCGGCTCGGTCGTTGCGAGCGCTGCGCTGCTCGGATTCGCATCGTGCTCCGAACGTGCTGGTTCCCTACCATCGTTCGCGCGGCCTGACCGCATCGCCGGGTTCAAGGAAGTTGCGGCCATGCGCCCGGCAGAGATCCTCAAAGTCTGGCCCGACGTGTGGAAAGCCAGGACCGCGTTATGGGTAGCCCTGGGCGAGTAAGGAATCAGTTGTCATGCGCCTCTTTCTATGCTCCCTGGTTCTCGGCAGCGCCGCAGGCCTTGGGCTCATATCCTGCTCAGAGCGCCCCGACTCGCTACCGTCATTCGCGCGGCCGGATCGGGTAGCCGGCTTCAAGGAGATTGGATCCGGCACGAAGCCTGCCGGAGCCGGATCCACGAACCCGTATTGGATCTTTGGAGGAGACTCGTCGTATTCTTCCCTGAAGTCTGCACTGAATGACGCCTTTCGGAGACGACAGTGGCGTACATTGGACGATGGCGCGGAGCTCTATGCGCTCCCTCGGAATGAATCGTACTGCCTCGGGTACTCTGACTTGACATCAGGGTCAGGTTACGCGCGCAGTGCGCTGGCAATAGTGCGGGTTCGCGACCCGGCCGCTGCGCAACGAATGACAGAGTTCCGTGTCGCCGTTATCGTCGAGATCTCGTCATGCGGTTAGCCGTGTACGTTAGTCGTCAACGACGGGCGCGGGTACTGCAAGCCGGGAGGGGGGATGCTCCCTCGGAGGTCCTCAAAGTCTGGCCCGACGTGTGGAAAGCCAGAACTGCGTTATGGGTGCCCTTGGGCGAGTGAGGAACAGCGGCATGCGCCTCGTTCTATTCTTGCTGGTGTTCGGCAGCGCCGCAGCGCTTGGGCTCATTTCCTGCGCAGAGCGTCCCGACTCACTACCATCCTTCGCGCGGCCCGACCGCGTGGCCGGGTTCAAGCAGATTGGGTCGGGCAGGACGCCTGCCGGAGCAGGCTCGACGAACCCCTACTGGACATTTGGTGGCCAGTCGTCGTTTGCGTCGCTCAGATCAGCGTTGAAAGAGCGCTTCCTCAAGCAAGGCTGGCGGGTCGTTGAAGATGAAACGGGTGATCTGTACACCGGACCTCCAGACGAATCCTACTGCATCGCATACGTCGATCTCGCATCGGGATCAGGGCATTCGAGGAATACATTGCTACTCGTGCGCGATCAGTCCATGCAACGGCGCCTGACTGAGTTCGAGGTTGCGGTCTGGGTCGAAATCTCGGGGTGCGGGTAGTGGCATCCAGCGATGGCGGCGTGACGAAGTACTACCAGGCCTACGGGCGGGCGGTGGCGATGCGCGAGGTGCCGCCGGCGGGCGGCGCGGGCACGCTGCTCTACCTGCTCGCCGACCACCTCGGCGGCACGGTGGAGGTGCTCGACGCGGCCGGCGCGACCGTCGCCGAGACGAAGTACTGGCCGTACGGGGAACCGAACACAGGCACCTGCACGCCCGCCCGTCCGCCGGCCCGTATGGTACGATGCCCGCAGCATGAGGTGCTCTCCCACTCCTGAGGTGCGTGCAACCCGCCGTCCATCGCGGCGGGGCGCCATTGGCCGCCCGTCGCGCGCGCGATAGCGGACGGCCCGCCGGCCCGGCTCCCCGGGCGGCCTGACAGGAGTGATCCCGTGACCATGCAGATCGAGCTGTACGACACCACCTTGCGCGACGGCGCGCAGATGGAGGGCATGTCGCTCTCCGTCGAGGACAAGCTCAAGATCGCCCGCAAGCTCGACGAGCTGGGCGTCCACTACATCGAGGGCGGCTGGCCCGGCAGCAACCCGAAGGACGCCGAGTTCTTCGTCCGCGCGCAGGCGCTCAACCTGCGGCACGCCCGCCTCGCCGCATTCGGCGCCACGCGGCGGCCCGGCGGCTCGGCCGAGGGCGACGCGAATCTGCGCGCGCTGCTCGACGCGCGTACGCCCGTCGTCACCATCGTCGGCAAGGCGAACGACGTCCACGTGCGCGACGTGCTCGAGACGTCGCAGGAGGAGAACCTGGCGATGATCGCCGACTCCGTGCGGCTGCTGAAGCAGAACGCGCGCAGCGTCTTCTTCGACGCCGAGCACTTCTTCGACGGCTTCTTCTCCGACCGGGGCTATGCGCTCCGCTGCCTGCGGGCGGCGGCGAGCGCCGGCGCCGACTGCCTGGTGCTCTGCGACACGAACGGCGGCATGACGACCGGCCGGCTCGTCGAGGCGCTGCGCGCCGTCCGGGCGGAGCTGGACACGCCGCTCGGCATCCACACGCACAACGACGCCGAGCTGGCGGTGGCCAACTCGCTCGCGGCCGTCGGCGAGGGCGTGCGCCAGGTGCAGGCGTGCGTCAACGGCTACGGCGAGCGCTGCGGCAACGCCAACCTGATGAGCGTCATTGCCAACCTCAAGCTCAAGCTCGGCGTCGACGTCGTCAGCGACGAGCAGCTCGCGATGCTGACCGATGTCAGCCACTACGTGAGCGAGATCGTCAACATGGCGCCGGACCCCTACCAGCCGTACGTCGGCATGAGCGCCTTCACGCACAA
>JAGWOC010000118.1 GCA_028872875.1 Chloroflexota bacterium
CGACTGGTCAGCCGCGAAGGCGGGCGTCGATGTCCTCCGTCGGGCCTGCGCTGAGTAGCCCGAACAGGCGTCCGCTGACGTCGACGCGCTGTGCCTTTCGCAGAGCCGCCGCCTCGCGCACATCCCGGACATAGTACGCCGTCATCACGGACGTTGTGTGCCCGAGGAGCGCTTGGAGTGTGAAGGCATCTTCGCCCGACGCCTCCAGGAAGGCGATCGCGAACGAATGGCGCAGCATATGCGTGGTCGGCCGCTGACGCAGCCCGGCGCGCCGCCCGAGGGCGATCACCCGGTACCGGATGGTGTCGCGGCTTCGCACGGAGAACACGTGGTCAGCCTGGCGCGGTATCACGCCCATGATGCCTGCTGCTGCGGCACCAAGGCTCACCATACGCCATTTCGATCCCTTACCAAGGACCCGCGCGGTGCCGCGCACGAGGTCGAGATCGCGCCAGCGCAGCCCCAGCAACTCCGACACGCGCAGGCCGGTGCCTCCACACAGCAGCATGATGAGACGATCCTGATCATCTCTGCATGCCCCGTACATGGCGCGCAGCTCCGCCGGAGTGAGATAGCGATGCGGCGACCTCTGCGCCCGTGGCTTCGGCACGCCTTCCAACGGCGAGCGTGAGATGAGCGGAGGGCTGGTCTCATCCCTTGCCCAGCGGAAGAACGCGGCCCACGTGTAGTACAGCGTGAGTAGACTGGACGGCTTCATGCGGTGCACCAGGCGGGCCATGAGACGCCGCATGTCAAGGGGCGTGATCGCGGCGACGGATGGCGCCTCGAGTGTGAGGAGCGGCTTCAGGGCATGGCGGTAGGAACGGGCGCAGGAGAAGCGCGCGGCGGCTTCGAGGTCGAGGAGATAGTTCTCGACCGCCGCAGCTACTGACTGTGGGACTGCCTCGTTCAAGGGCTCGTCCTCGAAGGAGGCACCAGGCAGGGCATCCAGCCCAGTACGCGATGATAACACGAGCGGCACTCCCCGCACCGGACCGCTCGTCAAGGATAGGCGGGCTCCCCGACGGTATGCATGGCAAGCCTAGCGCCCGGACGCTGGCGCCCGACCAGGCGCCGGCGCTCGTGCACAACGTGAGTGCTGGGGAAGCATGGAGGGTTCGGAGCATGCTCATTGCGCGATGCACTACGGCCGCGGGCCGCGCACGTGCGCGGCGTGCGACAAATGCCCGCGGTGCGACGGGTTCCGGGCAATCCGGCTCACCTGCCGGTACTGCTGCGGTCCCATGACGGCGTGCCCGGCGTGCGCGCCGGCGATCCGGGCGCACATCCGGGAAGCGGACGCGCTCACCCCTTGACAAACCTGCGGGCAATCCCTTATAATGATGCTATGAACGAGACAACCGTGCGACACCAGCCAGACCGCGCTGAGGTGACATGCCGCGTATGCGGCTACACTTGGACGCCGCGTACCGTCGGCCGTGACCCGAAGGTGTGCACGGCCTGCAAGCGGTACGACTGGCAAGCACCCCGCCGCCAGCACCAGGCAGCGGTCAAGGATGGCCGCCCCGCCACCTAGGGCGCCCGCCGCCGCTTCCTCCATTTTTCGAACAAATGCGGAAAGGGGGGAAGCGGGGGCGCCGCCCAGGCGGCGGCAGAGACATGAAAAAGCCCCGGTGAGGGCCGGGGCGCAGCAGTCATAGGAGGATCAGTACCATGACCGCCGAATCCAGTCTACCAGTCCCCTGTCCGAGGTGCGAGGGCACCGGCAAGCTCCGGCGCACGCTGCGCCTGGTAGTCGGCCGGGGTGCCAACTTCTACCGCACGGGCGCCTACGCGCGATCCGTGCAGGTGGTCGGCCCGAAGCCGGGCGACCCCTGCCCCGCCTGCGCCGGCACGGGCGATGGGCGCAGCATCCACGAGCTGGCCGACGCCCTCGGCCGGGCACTCGCGGAACACGACCGTCTGATGCGGGCCGCGCCGCCAGCGCGCCGCCAGCCGCGCCGCTGCGAGTGCGGCGAGGTGGCGCGCTACCGGTACAGCGGAGGGCTGAGTGAGCACCTGACGTGCTCCGACTGCTCCGAGCCAGGCTCCGGCTGGGACGGCCCCTGGCACCTGTGCGACACGTGCGGGGACGACTGCGACCCGCGCGACGGCTTCCGCTGCCCGGCCTGCCGGCAGCGCGTGGGCGCGCCAGAGGAGGACGCATGACGGATTTTGAGGCCCTGATGATCATCTGGTTCGGTGCCATCCTGACGCTCGCGTTCGTCGTCGCGCTGCATCCGCTCCTGCACTGGATCGGGCGGCTGTGCGGCGCGTGGCTGGCGGACAGGGCGGAGCGGCGGCGCATCGCCTTGCGACGGGACAACATCACGCGCCTGCCGGCGCTGACGAACAGCAGGAGGAAGAGGCCATGAGCGTTGAGACATACGCCATCTGCGACCGCTGCGGCGTGCAGCAGCGGCCCGGCGAGTACGGGGAGGTCAGCCTGCCGCCCGGCTGGGCGCGCATCGAGATGAACTGGCGCGCTGATCAGGCATGGGGCAAGTCCACGATGGGCGACTACTGCCCCGAATGTGCGCGGAAGATCCTGGACGCGATGAGGGAGCAGGCATGATCGACCTTGACATCGACCCGGTGAGCGGGTGCCCCAACCGTTACGACGAGGAGGACGGCTACCCGCGCGCGTACGTGCTCATGCCGCCATCTCCGCATCTGCACGACTACCAGATGCCGTACAGCGCGCCGCCCGACGGGGACGCGGCGCGCTGGTGGCAGTGCTGGGCCGCCTCGCCGGACGGACGCGCGCGGCGCCCTGGTGAGGCGCGCTGCGACGCGCCGTGGCTGCTCAGGGAGGGCGCATGACCGGCAGGAGCAATGACGAGACCCAGATCGTCGCCGCGATCAACGTGGCGCTGCGCGCGGGCTGGGCGCCTGGCACCTTCGCCTTCGGCCCGCCCGGCCGCCGGCCGATGGTGCGCATCGAGCGCGCGATTGGCTGGCGCGCGGACGGCCGGCTGCTGGTGGCGGTGCATGGCGCCTGGCCGCACTACTGCCCGGCGCGCGACTGCCGCATGACGTATGCGCTCGACGAGCCGGACTGGGCGCAGATGTTGGAGGCGCTGACGAGCCGGGAGTACATCCCGCGGGATGCGCCCGTGCTGCGCGGTGGGAGGCTCGCGTGAACGCCACGCGCGTGCGGCCGGGCGTCTACCGCGTGCCGTCGGAGACGGTGGCCGGCTGGCTCTACAACGTGCAGGTGACGGCGGAGCGCGGCGTCTGCGACTGCATCGGCGCATCGACGCACGGGACGGAATGCAAGCATATCCGGCACTGCCGGGAATTGGAGGCGAAGCACATGAGCGAGAACACAAACCCAGACGGCGACAGCCGCGCCGTGACGGTGGCGAAGCCTGGCGCGATGTTGACGCCGATCACCGTCGAGCCGCCGAGCGCCCTCCTGCCGTCGACCGCCGAGCTGCGCGTGATGGTGACGATCGCGAACAGCATCCACAAGACGGCGGGCAAGCTGATCCCGTCGAACATCCGCACGAGCGAAGAGGCGTTCGCCGTGATGCTGGCCGGCCACGAACTCGGCATCCCTGCGATGGCCAGCTTCCGCGAAATCTACGTCGTGAACGGGCGCACGCTGCCGTCGGCGCGCGTGCTGATGGGGCTCGTGCTGCGCGGCGATCCGGCGGCGCAGTTCCGCTGGTTCGAGCGGTCTGAGAAGCGTGCCGCGGTGCGCCTCGTGCGCGGCAACGGCCAGACGATCGATGTCGAGTACACGATCGAGGATGCGACGCGCGCCGGCCTCCTGAAAAACGAGGTCTGGAAGCTCTACCCGAAAGACATGCTGGCCTACAAAGCGGCGACGCGCGCCTGCCGGCTCGGCGGCCCCGATCTCATCACGGCGATCGGTGCGAGCGTGCGCGGGGCGCCGAGCGTCATGGAGGCGATCGAGGACGAGCCCGGCCAGGACGAGGAGCCGATGCCGCAGCTCGAGCCGACCGCAGTCGAGCCCGACGCGGCGCCGCCGGCGGAGCGCGACGCGACGCCCGAGTACGTGACGCCGCCCGCAAGCCGCATCCGCGCGCTTCTGCGTGCGTTCCCTGACGACCAGCGCCGGACGCTGATCGAGGGGATCAATCTCAAGTGCGGCCGCACGGTGCTCACCTCGGACGGCGAGACGATGCTCGGGCGCGCGGCGCCGACGCCCGAGCAGATGGCGGAGATCGTCGCGTTCCTTGAGAGCGCGCTGCCGTCGGAACAGGCCCAACT
>JAGWOC010000119.1 GCA_028872875.1 Chloroflexota bacterium
ACGACGGTCCTCTCATAGTGCGTCAGGACGCAGCGCTCCTCTTGATCCGCTGCTGGTCACCCATCCCTTCCACCCGCTGAGCGGACAGCGCGTCCGCGTCCTCTTCGAACAGCGCCGCCCCCACCACAGCATCGGCCGGCTGTACGTCTGCGACGGCGGCACGCTCGGCCAGCTGACCCTGCCCGAGGGCTTCACTGACCGCGGGCCGGAGGCCGCACCACAGCCGCTGACCGTCGAGGTGCTGGCCGAGCTGGCGGCCGTGGTGGCCGCCATGGGGAGCGGCCTTGACAGCGAGGGCCGGAGATGATCATCTTATTAGGTAATGACGTACAAGAGATACCGCTTCGGCCGGCTCAGCCTCGGCCAGCTGCGCGCCCGCCGGCGCCGGCTGGCGAGCGCCTTTCCCGATCTGGCGGACGTGATGCTGGGTTCGCTGCAGAGCCAGCGCCGACGCTGCGGCAAGGAGGGCTGCCGCTGCGCCCGCGGCGAGCTCCACGGTCCGTACGTCTACCTCACGGCGCGCGGCGCCGAGCGCAGCCAGCTGCTCTACGTGCCGACGGAGCTGGCAGCGGAGGTGGAGCGGCGCGTGGCCTTCGGCAGCCGGGTCGAGGACGCCCTGGGCGAGGTCTCGGCCATCAACCTCGAACTACTGGCGCGGGGAGCCCTGGACTGAGTGCCGACGGCGGCCGACCCCCAGCTGGTGGCACCGATCGCCAACATGCTGGGGGCGGCGCTGCGCGCCGGGGGCGCCGATGATCAGCGAGAGCAAGATCACCCGCGCGCACCTCTCGCGCCTGGCCCTGGTCTACGTGCGCCAGTCGACCATCGCGCAGGTGCGCTGCAACACCGAGTCGACCGCGCGGCAGTACGCGCTGGCCGATCATGCCGCCGCGCTGGGCTGGCAACGCGACCGCGTCCTGGTGCTGGACGGCGACCTCGGTCTCTCGGGGCGCAGCGCCGCGGCGCGGGGCGACTTCAAGGAGCTGGTCAGCCGGGTCTGCCTGGGCGAGGTCGGCGCGGTGTTCGGCCTCGAGATCTCGCGTCTGGCCCGCAGCTCCGCCGACCTGCAGCGCCTGCTCGAGTTCTGCGACCTGACGGCGACGCTCGTCGTCGACGCGGACGGCATCTACGATCTGCGCGACTTCAACGACCGGCTGCTCTTGGGCTTGAAGGGAACGATGTCCGAAGCGGAGCTGCACATCCTCGCCGGGCGCCTGCAAGAGTCCAAGCGCGCCGCCGCCGCGCGGGGGGCGCTGCCGCTGCCGTTGCCGATCGGCTACGTCCACGACGAGAGCGGCGAGACCGTGCTGGATCCCAACGAGGAGGTCCGCGCCGCGGTCGCCGATGCCTTCGCCGCCTTCGCCGCGGTCGGCTCGGCCTACGCGGTGGTGGGGGCCTTCGCCGGGCGCCCCTTCCCGCAGCGCGCGTACGGCGGCCCGTGGGGCGGGGAGGTCCGCTGGGAACGGCTGACCCACGCCCGCATCCGGGATCTGCTCGCCAACCCCTGCTACGCCGGGGCCTACGTGTACGGGCGCAACCGCATGCAGCGCTCCATCGATGCCGGCGGGACGATCCGCACTCGCAGCGTCGCGCTGCCGCGGGCGGAGTGGTCCGTCATCATTCAGGATCACCATCCGGCGTACATCAGCTGGCAGACCCATCTCGACATCGTCGCGCGCTTGTCGGCCAATTGCTCGCGCCAGGGAGCGCGGCCGCCGCGCGAGGGCAGGGCGTTGCTCCAGGGTCTCGTCCGCTGCGGCAGTTGCGGGCACCCCATGTCCACCTCGTACCCCGCGAACCGGCCCACATACCACTGCACCCTCGCGCGCGCCGACCACGTTCTCACGCCGGGCTGCCGCTCGGTCGCCGCGGCGCGCATCGACGCCGCGATCAGCCGGCGTCTGTTGGAGGCGGTGTCCGCGGATCAGATCGCACTCGCCCTCGCGGCCGCGGAGGAGGTCACCGCCCGGCGAACGCGAGCCACGCGGGCGCTCGAGCGGCAGCTCGAACGGACGCGCTACGAGGCGGATCGGGCCGCGCGCGCGTTCCACGCCTGCGAGCCCGAGAACCGTCTGGTGGCCCGCAGTCTGGAAGCACGCTGGGAGGCCACGCTCGGCGCCGTGGCCGAGGCCGAGGCGGCGGTGGCCGCATCGCGAGCCGAGCTCGCCCTGCCGGCGAGAGCGGAGCTGGAGATGTTGGCCACGGATCTGCCGCGCCTGTGGCAGGCCCCGAGCACATCGGACAGGGACAGAAAGCGACTGCTGCGCGCGCTCATCGCCGACGTCACGCTGATCTCCGATGCGGACGGCATCGGCGATCGGGTCCGCATCGGCATCCACTGGCGGTCGGGGGCGACCGAGGAACTGGTGGTGGACCGACCGGGGCGGAGTCACAGCGGCACGTCGGCCGAGGTGGTCGAACGCGTCCGCCAGCTCTGTGGCCAGACCGACCGTCAGATCGCAGCCGAGCTCACCGCCGCCGGACTCCGCACGGGAAGGGGCCAGTCGTTCGATGTGCGGGCGGTCCGCCACGTCCGTCGCGGCCACGGGATACCTTCCACCTACGCGGACGCCGCTCCGGGCGAACTGAGCATCCCGCAGCTCGCGGCTCGGCTGGCCGTGCCTGGGAGTGTCATCTATCGCTGGGCTCGCAGTGATCGACTGCCGACCCGTCGAACGGCGAGCGGTCAGTACCGCATCGCATTCACTGCGGACGTGGAGCGAGTTTGCCGCGACCTGATCACCGATCGCGCACGTATCGAGTCACCAATGCGAGACACCGTCATCGGAGGTGCAGTTTGAAGGCACCGTCACCTCGAACCGTCCGCCGACCGAGTGGTACGCGCTCTTCCCGAATGCGGTGCTCGCCGAGGGCGCGCTCGATCGGCTCATCAACGCCGCGCACCACGTCACGCTGCAGGGCAAGAGCTATCGTCCGCAGCGTCGACCGGATCGAGCGAAGGAGGTCACCCCAAAGAAGGACTGACCGCGACCCACCAGGAACGGACCGGGTGGGTCAACTCGGAGAACGGCGGCCGGGTCAAAAGCGTGAACGCCGACATCCTGATCGGCGATACCGACGACCCTGTGTTCGCCTGATCCGGGAACTGCTTCCAGATAGATCGCAGTGTGGTGGTGGCCCGCACCGATAACGGCTATGCGCATTCCTCAACGAGCATCTCTGATCCTCTTGTCGAGCCCATTGCAGACGGATCAGCGAGACGGATCGGCCTTGACGGCTCTCTATACAATCTGGTATCTGCCTCCACATTATGTACGACAGCGGGGGCCGAGCCGGTCGGAGAGTGGCGATGAGCATGGAACGCGGTCCGCAAGCGTCGCCGAAGACGCTGTGCCACCGTGAATCATCTCGAACCCGGGGTCAACGCGGTCACAGTCGCCGTGGAGTGACCTCTGCCGCTGGCTGCTGCGACACCCTTTACACGACGCGGTGCATATAAAGCTGTCGACCGGATTCCGAGACGCAAGATCGATGTCCGCGGGACGTGATGATCGCTGATGCCTCGACGTGGCTCATAGATTACCGGCCAGTTGCAGGACCGGCGCTGGATCGCGGCGCTGGTCGAGAAGGGAGCCGAACGTGTCGCGCCTAGAGGAGTACAAGGATCGATACAAGTCCATCAAGATCGAGCGAGACAGCGGACCCCGAGCAGCTGGTGTGCTCACGATGACTTTCCACACCGACGGTGGACCTCTGCGCTGGGGCGCCGTTCCAGTGACGGAGCTACCGCACGCCTTCAGGGACGTCGCCGAGGACAGCTTCAACCACGTCGTGATCATGACCGGCACGGGAGCGGAGTTCTCAGGGACCCGCGGATTCAAGATCGGCGCCCCGGATCAGCTCCCCTACCGCCGGGCGACCGACCAGCGTCGTATCCGCACCGGAGGTCACCTGCTTGAGAATCTCCTGCGCATCGAGGTCCCGGTAATCAGCGCAGTCAATGGGCCCGCCTGGCGTCACGCGGAGATTGCTCTTCTGGCCGACATCGTCCTGGCCGCTGAGGACGCTCTCTTCCAAGATTCGGCGCATTTCGTCAACGGCCTGCCGCCGGGCGATGGTCAGCACGTGATCCTTCCGATGGTCATGGGGATCAATAGAGCCCGCTACTACCTTCTCACCGGCCAGGTGCTCACGGCTCGCGATGCCGAGCGCTACGGATTGGTCAACGAGGTCCTGCCACGCGAGAAGCTGATGGATCGTGCGCAAGA
>JAGWOC010000120.1 GCA_028872875.1 Chloroflexota bacterium
CTCGGCACGGCGCTGCCGGAACGAGCCCTCGAACGGCCCCTGCCTTCGCGCCGGCTCGTAGCGGCGCCCGCGCGCCGGGCACGCCTCTGCGAGCGGACAGGAGCCGCAGCGCGGCACGCGCGCGAGGCAGACGGTGGCGCCGAGGTCCATCAGCGCCTGTGCAGCCGCCGGCGAGAACGGGTGGCCCGTCCGCTCCCGCACGCGGCGGACGTTCACGTCCACCGGCAGGACCGCCTCGCCGAACGCGAAGCGGCGGACGGCGTCGGCGGTGTAGCGCCCGACGCCCGGCAGCTCCGTCAGGTCGTCCGGCCACCCGTGCCCCGCGACGTGCTGCGCCGCCCGGTGCAGCGCCAACGCGCGGCGGTTGTAGCCGAGCCCCTGCCACTCGCGGATCACGTCGGCGGCGGCAGCTGCGGCGAGGGCCTCGACCGTCGGCCACCGCTCGAGCCAGCGCAGCCAGCGGGGAACGACGCGCTCCACCTGCGTCTGCTGCGCCATCACCTCCGAGACGAGGATCGCGTAGGGGTCCGTCGTCCTCCGCCAGGGGAGGTCGCGGCCGTTCTCCTCGAACCAGGCCAGGAGTCGGTCCTGCACGCGCAGCAGCGTAGACCGCCGCCCCACGGTCATGACCAACTTTGGTCTTGGCGCTCTCCGGATGCCTGCGGATCATCGCGACACGTGACACGAACGGGTCACGGGGCGACACACCGGGAGAACCGGGGAGGGAGTCGAATCATGAGACGCACGCAGTCCGGCGGGGGACGGCGCAGCGGACGCGCGATCGCAGTACTGCTCGTCGCTCTCGGCACGCTCGCCCTCGCGGCGAGCGCGACGGGCGCGCGGCAGGCCGGGGTGATCAAGATCGGCTCGATCACGATCCTGACCGGCCCGACCGCCCAGATCGGGCTCGAGACCGCGCGAGGGGCGCAGTTCATGGTGGACTACGTCAACGCGCACGGAGGCGTTCTCGGCCAGAAGCTCCAGCTGGTCTCGGACGACGACGCGAACAATCCCCAGCTCGCGGTGCAGGACGCCGCACAGCTGATCCAGCAGGATCACGTGGTCGCGATCGCGGGGCCGACGAACTCGGTGAGCGGGATCGCCATCCAGTCGCTCCAGGCGCAGGCGAAGGTGCCTGCGGTCGCCTACCAGTCGGGGGCGGAGGCCCTGACCGGCACCGGTAGCCCGTGGGTGTTCCGGTCGAACACGACGCTCAACCACCACTTCGACGCACTGGTGACGTATCTGGCGAAGGTGAAGCACGCGAAGACCTTCGCCTTCATCGGCTGGAACCTCGCCGCCGGCGCGTCGTCGCTCGCCGGCACGCAGTACGGCATCGCGCACACGCCGGGGACGAAGCTCGTCTACCAGACGCAGCTGCCGCTGACGACGCAGGACTTCTCCGCGACGATCCAGCAGGCGAAGGCGGCGAATCCGGATGCGGTGCTGATCGGCGCGCCGATGCCGTTCGCGGGCGTGCTCGCGAAGCAGATCCGGCAGGCGGGCTGGAACGTCACGCTCGGCGCCACCGGCGACTTCGTCACGGGCGACTTCGGCCTGTTCCTCGGGTCGGCCGCGAACGGGCTGATCATGACCGACACCGGACACTGGCAATGCCTCGCGAAGCGGAAGAACGGGAAGAGCTTCCTCGCCGCATGGCAGAAGGCGTTCGGCCGGCCGCCGGTCGCGAACGAGATCGCCGGCGCGGACGCGATCGGCGTCATCGCCGCGGCGCTGACGAAGGCGAAGTCGACCGACGGGCAGAAGCTCGACGACGCGATCCGCGGGATGTCGTACAACGGGCTGCGCTTCGCCGCCCAGTGGGACTCGAAGGGGAACCTGCGTCGCACGCCGATCCCCGCGGTCGTCTGGGCGAAGGACGGGACGCAGCTCAACGACCTCAGCTGCGACATCTTCACGACCGCACGCGGCGGGAAGTAGACGGAGGAGGAGGGCAGCCGCCCGCGCGCAGCCGTGCGCGGGCGGCGCCCGTTCGATGCTCAGCGACCTCCCGCAGCAGATCGTCTTCGGCCTCGGCCTGGGCGCGATCTACGCACTCGTCGCGATCGGCTTCAGCCTCACGTACCGCACGATGGGGCTGCTCAGCTTCGTGCACCCCCAGTACGTGATGCTGGGCTCCGTCTTCGGCTACACCGCGCTCGTCACGCTCGGCCTGCCGCTCTGGGCCGGTGTCGTGCCGGTGGGCGTCGCCACCGGAGTCGCCGCGCTCCTGATCGACCAGCTCGGGTTGCGACCGATCCGCCGCCGGGGCGGGCTCGAGATCGCGCTGATCCTCGCCACGGTCGGCTGGGGGATCGTGCTCGTCGAGGCCGTCAGGCAGGACTGGGCGTACGGGCCGAGCGCGCTGAGCCTGCGCGGGGGCGCGCGGCCGCCGTTCACGCTGCTGGGCGTCCAGGTGCGCTGGGACACGCTCGCGACGCTCGGCACGGCGGCCCTGCTCGTCGGCGGGCTGAGCGTCTTCCTGCGCAGGACGAGGATCGGTCGGGCCGTGCGCGCCGTCGGCGAGAGCCGCGAGACGGCGGCGCTGATGGGGATCAACGCCGAGGCGATGTTCGCCGTGAGCGCGGGCGTCAGCGGCCTGCTCGGCGGTGTCGCCGGACTGCTCGTCGGCTGGCTCTTCTCCGCCGGCATCGCCACGGGCGCCATCGGGGTGAAGGCGCTCGCCGCCGCGGTCGTCGGCGGTTTCGGGAGCCTGCCCGGCGCCCTCGCCGGCGGGCTCCTCGTGGGCGTCTTCGACAACGTCGTGGGTGTCGACGTCAGCGCGACGTGGCGCGACGCGATCGTGTTCGGGCTGATCATCGGCGTCCTGCTCGTGCGCCCGAGCGGGCTGTTCCGGCGGCGGGCCGCGTGAGCGCGGGCGAGCTCGAAGCCGCGCCGGTGCCGGCCTCCGCGCGGTTGCGGCACGTCCCGCGCCTCGTCCTCGTCGTCGCCGTCGTCGCCGGGCTCTACGCGGTCGGGCCGGCCTACCGCGGAACGTTCTTCCTCACCTTCCTCGTCGACGTCGTGATCCTCGGGCTGGCGGCGCTGGGGCTGCAGCACATGGTCGGCAGCGCCGGCGTGCTGAACCTCGGGCAGGCGGCGTTCTTCGGGCTCGGCGCCTACGGCGGGGTCTGGACGCTGCAGCACTGGCACTGGGGCACGCTGCCGGCGCTCGGGGCGGCGATCGTCGTCGCGCTCGGAGGGGCGGTGCTGATGGCGCCGCTGCTCCGGCTCCGGGGCGTCTACTTCGCGATGGCCTCGTTCGCGTTCGGGGCGATGATGTTCGAGGTCTTCGGGCAGGCCGTCTCGCTGACGGGCGGCGAGAACGGCCTCTTCCTGATCCCGCCGCCGCGCGTCTTCGGCCACACCGTCATGGGCGGCGAGGAGGACTACTTCCTCGTGCTCACGGTGGCGCTCGTCTGCTACGGCGCCTACGCCGCGCTCGCGCGCTCCGGGTACGGGCTCTCGCTGCACGCCGTGCGCCAGAGCGAGAACGGCGCCCGCGCGGCCGGCGTCAACGTCGCCCGCATGCACTTCGTGGCCGTCTGCCTCGGCGTCGTCCCGGCCGCGCTCGCGGGGGTCCTGTACGCGCAGGTGCACGGGATCGTGCAGGCGACGATCTTCGACTACAACCAGTCCGTCTCCCTGATCACGATGGTGATCGTCGGTGGCGTCGCCAGCCGCTGGGGCGCGTTCGCAGGCGCGCTTCTCGCCCAGTACGTCTCCGTCTATCCGCAGGTGATCGCGGAGTACCGCTTCCTGCTCTACGGGGGGGTCATCGCGGTGCTGATGATCGTCCTCCCGGGCGGGCTCGCGAGCGTGGCGCCCGCGCTCCGCCGTCGCCTGCGGGTCCTGCGTGTGCGGCGCGGCAGGGGGGCGGCCCTATGAGCGCCCTGCTCGAGCTCGAGCGCGTCTCGCGCTCGTTCGGCACCGTCGCCGCGGTGAACGACGTCAGCACTCGCATCGAGCGAGGCGAGATCCGCGGGCTGATCGGCCCCAACGGCGCCGGCAAGACCACGCTCGTCAACGTGCTCTCCGGCTTCAGCCAGGCGACCGGCGGCACGATCGCCTTTGAGGGCCGCCGCATCGACCGGGCACCGGCGCACGCGCGTGTGCGCGCAGGGATCGGGCGCACCTTCCAGACACCACAGCTGTGCACCGCGATGACCGTGCTCGACAACATCGTCGTCGGGG
>JAGWOC010000053.1 GCA_028872875.1 Chloroflexota bacterium
GGGACCGCGCCCTCGGCGCCGCCCGGGGCGCCGGTGTCCGGACCGCCGGCCGTCGAATTGCTGCTGGACTGCGCCGCGCCCGGCGTCGCGCCCGCGCCCGCGCCGGCACCCGGCGCCAGCGCGCCACTGGCTGCGAGCGTCGGCTGGGCCGGTGCGCTCGCCGCCGGGTTCGCGCCTCCGCCCGAGCAGCCCGCGATGGCCAGCGCGCCGATGACGAGGCCCGCGCCAACCGCGAGCCTGACGTTGGTGACGTTCACCGTTGCTCCACCTCCTCTGCCCGCGCCGCGGCCGCGCCCGGCGCTGCCGGCAAGTGTCAGCGCCCCGGATGAAATGTCCATGAAGCCACGGTGAGGGTTTTGCGGGAAGAGACACGGTGACAACGCGGACGCCGCGGGCAGCGACCAGATGTGCCGGGAACGCTGGTTCCAGGACGGCCCGCCCCGGGGCGATGTGACGACAACGTGCCGTCACCGCGTTTCGCTGCAGCCCTCGCCGTACGGGGCGTTGATGGAGTGGGTGAGCGACGCGTGTCAGGGCTGGACGCGTGCTGCCGGGGTACGACGGGCCCCGTTGGTGTGGCCTTCGCGGCGCTTCATGGGGATCCTATCAGCGAGTGGGTCAGGAAGCGCGCTTCACGACGGGCAGCCGTTCGATGTCTCGCGCGACGCGAATCGGCCCCGGGTAGACATCGATCATGCCCGCGCGAAAAGCGGCGGCCTGCTCGGGGTCGTTGGCCACAGGCGGGATCATGTGCGTCAGCACGACCTCTCCCACGCCCGCCTCGCGCGCGAGCGCCGCGACCTGATCGGTGGCGATGTGATACGACGGCACGTCTGCCAGCAACGCGGATTCGCGCACCATGCCGGCCGCCTTGAGCGCGGCGATGCGCTGTTCCGTCATCGGCACGTTCAGCGCCTCGCAGACCAGCATATCGGCGCCCCGCGCGGCCGCCGCGAGCGAATCGCAGAGCGAAGTGTCGCCGGACAGCACCGCCACCCGCCCGTCGAAGCTGAACCGGTAACCGAATGCCGGCACGACCGGAGCGTGATCGACTTCAAAGCTCTCGCAGCGCAGCCCCGTGATGTCGAGGAAGGCGTGCGGCTCCGGCGTCGCGGGGATCTCCGTCACCTCGACGCGGATGCCGTCGGGGTGGAGCTTGTCACCGTGGTGGGCCATGCGGAACCCGATGTCCCGGCGGAGGGCGAGCAGGAACCCCTCGACCATCTCTGCCGTGCCTTCGGGGCCGAAGACACGAAGGGGTGTCTGCGCACCTGCTGTCCAGCGCAGAAACAGGAAGTCGGGGAAGTCCGTCATGTGATCGGTGTGCATGTGGGTGAACAGCGCCGTGTTGATGACGCTCGGCCGAATGCCCGACGGCAGGATCCTGCGCGCGGCACCCCAGCCGCAGTCCACGAGGACGTGCGTGTCGCCCGCGACGACCACGGTACCGGCGCCGCAGCGATCCGGGTTGGGAAGCGGGCTGCCGGTGCCCAGGAACACCATCTCGAATCGCTCGCTCATGCCGGCTCCACCTTTCACAGGCCCGAGCAACGGTAACATTATGGCACGAACAGTGTCAACTGGCTGGGAACAGGGAGGGGTCGCTCGGGGCGGTGAGGGCGGCGGATGCGCGACCCGCCCGGGCTGAAAAGGCTACGAGCGAAGGCGTCAACACCGCGCGGGCTGAAAGCCCGCGCTCCGAAAGCGCGCGCTACAGTGCCCGCACCGGGTCCACGGCGGATGTGTCATCTGTGGAACTGGCACCCCGAAGGACAGCGGGTGCGCCTTCAGCCTCTGCGCCGGCCGCCGAGCAGGCTCGTGAGGCCCACCCGCATCACGTCTCCGATCTGCTTCGCCGTCTGCCCCTGGCCAAGACGGAGCAGCTCGTACGCCTCGAATGAGCAGAGGACCTCCGCGGCGCCCAGGGTAGCGTTGCGCGCGCTTCGGCTCAGCGCCCGCAGCTCGCCGGCGAAGTGGCGCTCAACCTGCCGCCGGAACAGATGCCGGCTACGCGCCAACCCCTCCGCCAGGACGGGTTCGAAGGGGGCGCGCAGGCGCGAGACGCGGGCGACCGGCAAGATCGCCTCGAACAGCCGCAGACGCTGAGCGATCAGCCGATCGATGCGGTCCTCGACGGTGCCCGCGCCCAGGTCTGGCAGGTCGAGGAGGTGGCTGACACGCCCGGTCTGGCGCTCAATCGCGGTGCGGTCGAGGCTATCGAGGTCGTCGAAGTAGCGGAACACCGAGCGCCGGGACACGCCGGAACGCGCGGCGATCTCATCGGCGCCGGGACGCAGATTGCCCTCGTTGAACAGGTCGAGCAGTGCATCGACGACCGCGCTCAGGTTGCGGTCGCGCCACGCGCGCCGGCCGTCGACGGCCTGGCTGGCATGGTCTGGTGTGCGCGCGCGAGAGCTGCGGCGGGGCATGGCGGTGCGAGCCAGTCTAGGCATGCCGCATGATGCCGTCGTGACGCCGCGCGTGTCAACTTGCGTTGGCACCCGGAGTGCCATCTACTATGTGGCATGGAGCGTGCACCCTGAACGGCCTCGATTCGAGCGGGCCGATACCCGGATATTTCGACAGCCCGTTTCCGGCAGAGGACGGCGGCCCCAGGCGGCAGCTCATCCCCCGCTCCCCGGGCCTGGCATTGCAGCCGGGCGAATCACTGGAGGTCACATCACGGCCGGCGCTGTTCGCCAATATGGTGATCCTGCGCCGGCCCGGCGAAGTCTTCGTGCAGGGCAACTCGCAGCCATGGGAGCACACGACGTCCTGGGTAGAGCGGATCGACCCGGTGTCGCTGGCGACGCTCGCGCGCTCGACGGATCTTCCGGGCGGGCCCTTCTGGGCCGGCGGCATCCTCGCGCACGAGAACGGCTACCTGTACGTGACGTACGGACGCTTCTGCCACAAGCTCGACGCAGGCTGCAACCTCGTCGCCAGCCGCGAACTTCCGCGGCCGCACCCCTACAACAGCCTGCTCGCGCTCTCCGATGGCAACCTCGTCATGAAGGACTTCGTGCGGGACGGCTCGTCGCGTTCCCACTTCAGCGTGCTCGATGCGGGTCGCCTGGAACCGGTAGGTCCGGAAGTCGCGGTACCGGAAGGCTCGATCGCCCGCATCTCGAGCGATCGAGCCTCGCGCGGTGAATGCGTGTACGTCGTCGGCGACCACACGATCTTCCGCTACCGGTACGAGGGGGGCACGCTGAGCATCGACGACGCATGGCGCTTCCGCTACCGGACGCGGCCGCCCACAGAACAGTCGTACGGCTGGGATCCGGTCATCGCTGATGGCTGCGCGTGGTTCATGGATAACGGCGAAAACAACTACCGCGGGAGCTTCAGGGACGCGGGTGTCGGTGCCGGACCGCTCCACCTGATCCGCGTGCCGCTCAGCGATCCGGAAGATGCGGATGTCTACACGCCGTTCGGCCTCCCACACGGCACGATCGTGAACCCGCCGCTGATCGACGCGTCCCGCCGCATCGCCGTCGCATACGACAGCGGCAACGCGCGGATCGCGGGATTCCGGTACGGGCGCGGCACGTTCGAGCGCCTGTGGGAGCACGCATTCGGTGCGAGCAACCATTTTCTGCTCTTTCCCGACACGGGTGAGATCGTCGTCAACGACTTCGACGGTCACACGGAGCACGTCGTGGCGCTGAACATCGAGACCGGCGCAGAATTGGCGCGCGTCGCGACGGGCAGTCCGGTCCAGGCGGCGCTCTTCCAGTCGCCAGGGTGGGCGCGAGATGTCTACACGTGTACCTTCACGACGCTTTCGCGGACGTTTGTTGCTCCGTAGCGGGGGTCAGCGGCGCGAAGGGCAGGGGCCGAGTCGGCCCGGCCCCCCGTGATCGAGAAGATCATGCGGATCTTGAGACGCGCACGGCTATACTGCGACCCTGACGATAGCAGCGTGACGCAGGCAACGCTCGGCAGTTCGTGGGACGGAGGCGGTGATGGCTCGGCAGTTCAAGGGGATCATCGGGCGCACGGCGGCAGAATCGACGCCGTGGTGGCCGGAACCGGTGCGGGCGCGCGAGGGCGCGCCCAACATCGCGTACATCGTGCTCGACGACGTCGGGTTCGGGCAGATCTCCTGCTTCGGCGGGCTGTGCGAGACGCCGAACCTCGACCGCCTCGCCGAAAACGGCCTTCGCTACCGGAACTTCCACACGACGGCGCTCTGCTCGCCCACGCGCACGTGCCTGCTGACCGGGCGTAACCACCACGCCAACGGCATGGCCAGCATCGTCGAGAACGCCAGCGGGTTCCCCGGGTACACCGGCGAGATCCCCTTCGAGAACGGCTTCTTGTCGGAGATGCTGACGCCGCACGGCTACGCGGCGTACGCCGTGGGCAAGTGGCACCTCACGCCGCACCAGGAGATGAACATGGCCGCGCCGCGCCAGCGCTGGCCGCTCGGGCGTGGCTTCGAGCGCTTCTACGGGTTCCTCGGCGGCGACACGAACCAGTGGCAGCCAGACCTCGTGTACGACAGCCACCAGATCGCGCCGCCGCGCACGTACGAGCAGGGCTATCATCTCACCGAGGATCTCGCCGATCGCGCGATCGAGTTCATTACCGACCTCAAGAACGTCACGCCGGAGAAGCCGTTCTTCCTGTACTTCTGCACCGGCGCCGGGCACGCGCCCCACCACGCGCCGCGCGAGTGGATCGATAAGTATCGCGGCAAGTTCGACATGGGCTGGGACCGCGCGCGGGAGGTCATCTTCGAGCGGCAGCAGCGCATGGGCATCGTGCCGCCCGGCACGGACCTCACGCCCCGCCCGCACTGGATCCAGGAGTGGGACACGTTGCCGGACGACGAGAAGCGGCTGTACGCGCGCATGATGGAGGTGTTCGCCGGCTTCATCTCCCACACCGACTATCACATCGGACGCCTCATCGACTTCCTCGATCAGACAGGGGAGTTGGACAACACGCTCATCGTCGCGGTCTCCGACAACGGCGCCAGCGCCGAAGGAGGCCCCCACGGTTCGCTCAACGAGGCGAACTTCTTCAACCGCGCGCCGGAGTCCGCCGAAGAGAACCTCGCCCGCATCGATGAGCTGGGTGGCCCGCACACCTTCAACCACTACCCGTTCGGATGGGCGTGGGCCGGCAACACGCCGTTCCAGCGGTGGAAGCGCGAGGTGCATGAGGGCGGCGTCGCCGACCCGTGCATCATCCACTGGCCTGCCGGCATCAGGACGCGCAACGAAGTGCGCGGCCAGTACACGCACGCCGTCGATGTCGTGCCTACGGTGCTCGACGTGCTGGGCGTCGAGCCGCCGGCCGCGATCCGCGGCGTACAGCAGTCCCCCATCCACGGCGTGAGCTTCGCCGCGACCTTCGACGACGACACCGCCGCCAGCAAGCACGAGACCCAGTACTACGAGATGCTCGGCAACCGCGCGATCTATCACCGCGGCTGGAAGGCCGTCACGTATCACGGCACCGAAGGCATGATCTACGATGGCGTCACCGACCCGCGGAAGCCATTCGATGAGGACCGCTGGGAGCTCTACCACGTCGACCGGGACTTCTCGGAGGCCCACGACCTGGCGGGCGAGTACCCGGAAAAGGTGCGCGAGCTGGAATCGCTCTGGTGGGCGGAAGCGGGCCGCTACGACGTCCTGCCGCTCGACGCGCGCAGCATCGGCCGCGCGCTCGGCCGGCCGCGCGTCGCGCGCCGCCGCCAGCGCTTCGTCTACTACCCGGGCGGCGCGTCGGTCGAGATGGACGCCGCCGTCAACATCAAGAACCGATCGCACACGGTCACCGCGCAGGTCGTGATGCCCGCCGGCGGTGCCGAGGGCGTCCTCCTCGCGGACGGCGGCCGATTCGGCGGCTACTCGCTGTACGTGAAGGACGGCCGGCTCTGCTACGCCTACAACCTGCTCGGCAGGGCGCGCTTCCACATCGCCTCCGACGAGCGCGTCCCGGATGGCCCGTGCAGCCTGGCGTTCGCGTTCGAGAAGGCGGGCCCGGAGCCGTTCGGCGCCGGCGGCACCGGCCGCCTCTACATCAACGGGCGCCAGGTCGCGGAGGGGAAGCTGCCCCGCACGGTGCCGTTCATCTTTGGCCTTGGCGGCGGGCTCCAGTGCGGGCGCGACGCGGGGAACCCGGTGACGGAGGAGTACGCCTCGCCCTTCGCCTTCACCGGCACGATCAGGCGGGTCGTCGTCGACCTGAGCGGTCCCGAGCCGCCGCGCGACCTCGCCCAGGAAGACCGCATCGAGATGGCGCGGCAGTAGGCTCGGCCGCCTCCGTCAGGCGGCCCCATGGCAGCGCTTGAATTTCCGGCCGCTGCCGCAGGGGCAGGCGTCGTTGCGTCCCGAGGCGCGCAGGCGGTCGAGGAGCTCCCGGTCTCCGCGCGCGACCTCCGCCATCACGTTGGCCGGTGCCCTGCCGTGCCTGAGCTCGCCCGCCATGAAGCGCATCGGCCCGTCGATGTGATGGAAGAAGGCTTTGTACCCCGCACAGAGGTAGTTCAGGCCGGGCTCACCGTCGGGCGTGGCGATGAACCGGTTCTTTGGGCACTCGCCGTGGCAGGCGAAGCGCACGTCGCATTCGCGGCAGTAGCGCGGCAGCGTGTCGCGCTTCGCCGCCCCGAACGCGCGCTGCTGCTCCGAGGCGACGAGCTCGATCAGCGGCGTGTTGTGGATGTTTCCGAGCAGGTGCGCGGGCTCCACGAAATGGTCGCAGGAGTAGAGGTCGCCGTTGTGTTCCAGTGCGAGCGCCTCGCCGCACGTCTCGGCGAAGATGCAGAGCGACGGCGGCGCGCCGTACCATGATGCCAGCGCGGCGTCGAACGTCTGGACGAACACGGAGCCGACGTCGCGGCGCACCCACTCGTCGAAGACCGCGATCAGGAAGCGGCCCCACGCTTCCGCGCCGACAGAGCGCTCGGACACCTCGTCGCCGTTGTCCGTGCGTTCGACGATGGGGATGAGCTGGATGAACCGTGCGCCCGCCTCGTCGCGGAGGAAGCGGTACACATCGAGCGGATGGCCGGCGTTTGCGCGGTGCACGGTCGTCAGGACGTTGTACTCGACACCCCGCGCGCGCAGAGCCTGCAGCCCGCGCCACACCCGATCGAACGTCGGATTGCCGCCCTTATCGACGCGGTAGGCGTCGTGCAACGCGGGCGGGCCGTCGATGGAGATGCCGACCAGGAACTGGTGCTGCCGGAAGAACGCCGCCCACTCGTCGTCGATCAGCGTCCCGTTCGTCTGGACCGTGTTGACGATGCGCGTGCCAGGCCGGCGGTACTGCTCCTGGTAGTCGATCGCCCGGCGGAAGAAGTCGAGCCCCATCAGCGTCGGTTCGCCACCCTGCCACGCGACGGTCACCTCTGGCGTATCGTGGGCCTCGATGAGCTGCCGGATATAGGCATCGAGCAGGTCGTCGGCCATGCGGAAGCGGCTGCCCGGGTAGAGCATCTCCTTCGACAGGAAGAAGCAGTACTGGCAGTCGAGGTTGCAGATCGCGCCGGTCGGCTTGGCCAGCACGTGGAACCCACGCGCTCGCGCGCGGGCGATCGCGGGTCGGGCAGAGGCTGACGACGCGTCCGTATCGTTGGCGCTCATGGGGCCCATAGTACCGCCCGGCGGACGCGCGGGGTCGCGCGGCGCGGTGCGCCTCCCGGCGGAGTGCGGCGCAGAACTGCCGGAAGAGCGGGGCTTGGTGAGCGCGCTCATTACGCCTCCTCCTCACCTGCGGGCGGCGACCCGTGGCGCAGCCTCACGCGGGATTATCTTCGGCTTCGGGGGCAGGGGAAAGAGGGGGGTCGCTGGAGGTTGGAGGTTGGATGTTGGAGGTTGGACGAGCGGGCGAGACGACACCGCCAGCGCAACCTGCCGCACGTCGCATCGCGACCGCGCGTCTCTGGTCGGGTCAGGGCACGTGATGCGGGGTTTGGAGCGCGATCGGTTGGGGTTGATCGAGGGGCACGATCTGCCCGCCGGGCCGCTCCGTCAACCCTCGCGCCATCAAGCTGTATGAGCGCAGCGTCGCGGCGAGAGACCACGATGTGATGTCTGTCTGTCCGTCACCATTCCACCACGTGGCGCGCGCATTGGGCCGGCTCAGCCAGACAAAGCTGTAGGAGGGCGTCGTGAACGGCACCGGCAGCCGCATGTACGCGCGCATGGCGGGACTGCGTGCGCCCACCGCGTCGACTCCGAGTCGCCATCACATCCTTCCTGCTCGCGAGACGTTGCACCGCCGCGCCTAGGACCGCGCGCGGGGCGGGCGCAGCTTGTAGCCGAGCAGCATCTGCTCGCGGTCCGCGTACGTCACCTGCTCCGGCACCATCGACTGCGCCAGCGCGTTCGCCGCCGACTTCGTCATCGCCAGGATCATCTCGTCCTTCGCCAGCAGCTTCTCGGCGAGCGCCAGCGCGGCCGGCATCAGTTCCGCGTCCGGATAGACGCGGTTGACGAACCCCCAGCGCAGCGCGTCCTCCGCGTCGAAGCGGTCGCAGGTCATCACCAGCTCCTTCGTGCGCGCCGGCCCCAGCTCCCGCATCAGCCGGGGCAGCGCGTTCCACGTCAGCGGCAGCCCGACGTCCACTTCCGGGATCGAGAACCACGCCGATGCCGCCGCCAGCCGCAGGTCGCAGCAGCTCGCGAACACCACCGCGCCGCCGATGCAGAGGCCGTTGACCGCGGCGATCGTCACCTGGTCGAGCCGTTCGAGCAGCCCGCTGGTGCGCTCGCCGACGCCCACGCGCAGCCGCCGGTCGAGGTCCGACGCCGGCTGCGTCGGACGCCGCTCCCGCAGGTCGGCGCCCGCCGAGAACGCCCGCCCCGCGCCCGTCAGGATGACGACGCGCGTCGTATAGTCGTCCTGCAGCTCGCGGCAGACCTGCTGCAGCTCCTCGTGCATCTTCACGTTGATGCCGTTGAGCTTGTCCGGCCGGTTGAGCGTGATCGTCGCCAGCCCCGGCCGCGCCGGGTCGCGCTCAAAGCGCACCGTTTCCATGTCCGTAGCGTAGTCCCCACGCGCGCTTCGGGGTAGGGGATGGACGCCGTGCCCGCGATGCGCCACCATGCGGCGGACGGGTGGAAGCCGGGCTGCGCCCGGCGCATGCCGCCCGCAGAGAGAGAAGGATCGGTCCCCATGAGCGTCCTCTACGAACGTCGCGGCGCCGCCGCTGTGCTCACTATCGACCGGCCGGAAGCCCGCAACGCCGTCGACCGCGCCACGGTCGAGGCCCTGCGCGACGGCTACCGCGCCTTCCTCGCCGACGACGCGGCGCGAGTGCTCGTCGTCACCGGCGCCGGCGGCCAGGCGTTCTGCGCCGGCGCCGACCTGAAGGCGATGAACAACCCGATGGCCGCGCCCGAGGGTCCCATGGGCTTCACCCGCCTCGTCTCGCCGAAGCCGACCATCGCCGCCGTCGAGGGCTGGTGCGTCGCCGGCGGCCTCGAGATCGCCTGCTGGTGCGATGTGCGCATCGCGGCCGAGGGGGCGCACTTCGGCGTGCTCAACCGCCGCTGGGGCGTGCCGCTCGTCGATGGCGGCACGCAGCGGCTGCCGCGCATCGTCGGCCTCGGCCGCGCGCTCGACCTCATCCTCAGCGGCCGCACCGTCGACCACGCCGAGGCGCTGGCGATGGGGCTTGTCAGCCGCGTCGTGCCGCACGGTCAGGCGCTCGACGCCGCCCTCGCGCTCGCGGAGCAGATCGCCGGCTACCCGCAGGCGTGCGCGCTGTCCGACCGCCGCGCCGTCTACGATGGCATCGGCCTGACGTTCGAGGAGGGGTTGGCGATGGAGGCCGCGCTCGGCCGGACGGTCGCGGCCGCCGCGCAGCAGGGCGCCGCCCGCTTCGCCTCGGGCGAGGGCCGCCACGGCGCCAGTGCGTAGGGGCGCTGCTTGCCGCGCCCCGGATGGGGCTGCGGGCGGGCCCTCTACCCCCTACCCCGGCCGCCAGGACCCAAACTCATGTGCCAGCACCTTGCTATACTTGCTCCCGCCCCGGCCTCCCCGCGCCGATACTTCTGCGTTCCGACCTCGCCCGCCGGCCGTGGCCGTGGGTACGATATGTGACATAAGGGGCGCTCCTCGCGCGCCGACCCCTCGCGACGCAACTGCGGCGGGCTGGTGACGGGGGCCAGTACGACGGGATGGGTATGACGGACGAACGGGCTGCATCGGACGAGGCCATCGACCGGGCGGCGCGCATCATCGCGCGGGCGCTCGCGGACGCCGAGATCATCATCGCGACCGACCGCGAGCGCCGCCAGCAGCAGGGCCCGCAAATGCTCGACACGCTGGAGCGCTTCAGCGTGCTGCTCGGCAAGCTCGTCGAGCACACCGAGCACCTGGCGGATCGCATGACCGAGCTCACCGAGGCCGTCGCCGCGCTCGCCGATGCGCGCGCCCCGGCCGCGCCCGTACCCGCCCCCGCGCCGACCCCGCAGCTTCCGGAGATGGAGCGCGCCTTCGCCCCGGGCGGCGAGGGCATCGACGTCACCATCGAGAGCGTGCCCGGCTTCCAGGGGCTGATGGAGCTGCAGCGCGCGCTCGTCCGCCTGCCCGAGGTGCAGAGCGCCGCCGTCCGCAAGTACCAGGACGACGAGGCCGCCATCCAGCTCGTGCTCGCCCAGCCGATGACCGCCTCCGCGCTCGCCGCCGGCATCACCGGCAGCACCGGCCACCCGGTCATCGTCGACGAGGCGCTGCCCGGCCAGTTGCGCCTGCGCCTGCGCTTTCTGGACGCTGAGCGGTGACGTAGACTCCTGCCGTGCACCTGCGGCAGCTCCAGCTCGTCCACTTCCGCAACTACGAGCGACAGGAGCTGCGGCTCGCCCCCGGCCCCGTCCTCTTCCTCGGCGAGAACGCGCAGGGCAAGACCAACCTGCTCGAAGCCGTCTTCCTGCTCGCCGCCGGACGCTCCGAGCGCGCCTCGTCGGACGCCGACTACATCGGCTGGAGCGCGCGCGGCGAGCCCCAGCCCTTCGCGCGCATCGCCGCAACGGCCGTGCGTGCGGCTGGCGATGTCACCGTCGAGCTGACCGTCGCCGGCCGCGAGGGCCCGCGCGGCGCGCTCGCCGCATCGAAGCGCTACAAGCTCAACGGCGTGCCGAAGCGGGCCTCGGACGTCGTGGGCGCCATCACCGCCGTGCTCTTCACGACCGACGACATGGAGCTGGTGAAGGGCGCGCCCGCCGGGCGCCGCCGCTACCTCGACGTCATGCTGTCGCAGGCGGACCATCGCTACCTGCGAGCGTTGCAGCGCTACACGAAGGTCGTGACGCAGCGCAACGCGCTGCTCCGGCGCATCCAGGACGGGGCTGCGCGCCCGGACGAGCTGGCGTACTGGGACGAGCAGCTTGCGGGCGATGGCGCGCTGCTGCTCGTCTCGCGCGCGCAGGCCGTCGCGCGGCTCGCGGGCCACGCGGCCGAGGCGCACGGGCGCCTCAGCGACGAGCGCGAGCGCCTCGGCCTCGCCTACGAGCCGCGCTTCGTCGAAGGCTGGCCGCCGGCGCGCATCGCCGCGGCCGAGCCCGCCGACGTCGCCTCGGCGCTGCTCGCCCGGCTCGAAGCGACGCACGAGCGCGACGCCGCGGCCGGCGTCACGCTCGTCGGCCCGCACCGCGACGACCTGGCGCTGACCCTCGGCGGCGAGCCGGCCGGCGCCTTCGCCTCGCGCGGGCAGCAGCGCACCGCGGCGCTGGCGCTGCGGCTCGCGGAGGCGCGTTTGCTGTCCGAGCGCACGGGCGACCGCCCGCTGCTGCTGCTCGATGACGTGCTCTCCGAGCTCGACGCGGCGCGTCGCGCAAGCGTGCTCGGCGTCATCGACGCCGACCAGGTGCTGATCACCGGCACCGACCCCGACCGCTTCGACGCGGCCTGGCCCGCGGGGGCGCAGGTGTACCGCGTGCGCGCGGGCCACGCCGAGCGGGTGTAGCGCTGCGTTGCGTGCTGCACAAGCGGATGCCTCCCCCTATGGACCGAAGAGAGAGGCATCCGCGCTCACGGGAGGAGCATCCCGCTGGCCGACACGAGTATGGGGCGCCGCCGCCGTCCCGTCGGGGCCGCCGGAGAGGGGATCCGTCGAGCGTACTCTACGCGTCTGCGCGCATACCTGTCAACAGGCAGGGCGGTAAAGACCGGTTCGCCGGCGCGCCCGCGCTGCCGGTACCATACGGACGCCATGCTGAAGCGTGCCATCGTCGCAGGGGCGGCGCTCGCGCTGCCGCCGCTCGCGCTCACCGTCGCCGAGCGCATGATCCGCCCGCGCGTGCTGTACACCGGCCCCTGGCACCCCGACCCGCCCGTCGCGGTCGGCGCCCCGTACGAGGAGGCGCGCTTCTACACCGCCGACGGGCTCGAGCTGCAGGGCTGGTACTTCCCAGCGCAGGGTGTCCCTTCCCCTGCGCCGACGCTGCTCTTCATGCACGGCACCAGCTACAACGCCAGCGACCTCTGGGTGACGCCGGACCGCGTCGAGGCGTTCCGCGAGTTCCTCCGCGGCATCGGCTGCAACTTCTTCATCTTCGACTATCGCGGCTACGGCCAGAATCCCGGCACGCCGACCGAAGAGGGGACGTACACCGACGCGGCCGCGGCGCTCGCCTGGCTCTACCAGCGTGACGACGTCGACCCGCGCTCGCTCTTCTTCTACGGCTTCTCGCTCGGCACCGGCGTCGCCGCCGGGCTGGCGATGCGCGAGCCGAGCGCCGGCCTCATCCTGCGCTCGCCGTTCACCTCCATCCGCGCCATGATCATCGCCTGGCACCCGAAGACACGCTTCCTGCTTGCGGCGGCGCCCTGGCTGCCACGCACGAACTACGACACGCTGTCGAAGATCCGGCGCCTCGACCGCCCGCTGCTCGTGATGCACGGCGACGCCGACGAGACGGTGCCGCCCGCCATGGGCCGCATCGTCTACGACGCCGCGCCCGAGCCCAAGACGTTCGTCTCGTTCCCGGATTCCGGTCACCGCGACATCGCCAATCACATGGTGGTGCCGGCGATCCGCGGTTTCATCGCGAGCGTGCTGGGCGCGCCGCCGCCCTCCGCGCCGGACGAGGCGTTACTGCCCCGATAGCTCGGACGCACAGCCGTGGGCGGCTGTGCTCCACGACGACGGGCCCGCCCGGGCTTCGCGTCGCGCCCAACCACGCCCATTCGGAAGCAGGACCTGGCGCGCGGTACGCTGCGGGCATGGACGCGACGCATCGTTTCGTCGAGGCCAACGGCATCCGCTTCCACGTCGTCGAGCAGGGTACGGGCCCGCTCGTGCTCTTGCTCCACGGCTTCCCCGAGTTCTGGTACTCGTGGCGCCACCAGCTCCCCGCGCTCGCGGGGGCCGGCTTCCACGCCGTCGCCCCCGACCTGCGCGGCTACAATCTGACCGACAAGCCGGCGCACGGCTATCGCATCGAGGAGTTGGTCGAGGACGTTGTCGAGCTGGCGCACGCGCTGGGCGAGGGGCGTGCCCACGTCGTCGGCCACGACTGGGGCGGCATCATCGCCTGGCAGAGCGCGTGGCGCCGCCCGGAGTTCGTGCGCTCGCTCGTGACGATGAACGCGCCGCACCCGGCTGCCTTCGCCCGCTACCTCCTCCGCAGCCCGCGACAGATGCTCCAGAGCAGCTACATGCTCTTCTTCCAGGCGCCCGGCCTGGCCGAGTGGGCGCTCACCCGGCGCAACGCCGCGGCCATCGCCTCGGCGCTCCGCCGCAGCGCGCGGCACCCGGAGGTGTTCACGGCGGCCGACATCGAAGCGTACCGGGCGGCCTTCCTGCGGCCGGGCGTGGCGCGGTGCTCGCTCGCGTACTATCGCCAGGCCTTCCGCCAGCGCTGGCAGGCGCTCCCCGACTCGCCGATCGAGACGCCGACGCTCGTCCTCTGGGGCCAGGACGACCCGGTCCTCAGGCGGCAGATGAACGACCGGCTGGGCGAATGGGTGAAAAACATCACAATTCGCCTGATCCTGGACTGCGGTCATTGGACACAACAGGAGCAGCCGGACGTTGTTAGTCATGAGGTGATCGGCTGGCTGCGGGCGCACACCGCCTGACGCCCGTCCGGCGCCGCCTCAAGTCGCCCCACCCAGGGGCCGATCATTCGATAGTGCGCGCAGGGACGGCGCCAGGGAGCGGCCGTGGGCAACACGAGCAACTGGGAGTTCGCGGCGGTCGTCGCCGCCGTGGTGATGGGGCTCGGCGGCCTGCTGCTGTTCAGCCTCATCGGCACCATCGGCTCCTGGCGCGTCTTCCGGCTGGCGTCGCAGTCGGCGCGCGAGGCCGAGGCCGCCAGCACGGCAGTGCAGGACCTGGCGCGCCAGCTCGCGGCGAAGGAGGCGATGGCGCCCGGCGCGCAGCTTGCGGCGGCCGCCGCCGACGTCGGCGAGCTGCGGCGCCAGGCCAGCGCGCTGCTCGACGAGCAGTCGCGGCTGAACGACGCGACGCGCAACCTCGTCGAGGCGCGCGTGCTCGGCGGCGAGGACGCCAGCCGTCAGCTCCAGGAGCTGGACGCCGCCGTAAGGCGGCTCGAAGACAACCTCGGCCGGGTCGCGGCGGCCGTGGCGCGCCTCGGTCCGCGACCGACGTAGCGACGCAGATCCAGAGGGACCCCGCCATGCCCCGCACCACGAACATCCACTCCCCCGGCAACGAGAGCGAAGATCCGGTCGCCACGATGATGTCGGCGTTGCTGCCGCTGCATCGCGCCGTGACGATCGAGTGGCTTGTCGACGCCGCCGCCACCGCCGCCGAGCGCGGCCTCGGCGCGCCGTTCGCCCTCGTCTACTTCGAGGGGCAGGACGGCCGGCTCGAATACCGCGCGCCCGCATCCGACCTGCGCCGCCGCTCCCTGCAGCGGCTCACCGACGCCTTCGGCGCCCGCCTGCGGCCGCGGCTCGACGCCGCGCACTCGCCCGCGCTGGCCGAGGCGCTCGAAGGGCCGGCCGCTGCGACCATCGACCCTGCCGAGCTGTTCGCCGGCCCCGTCGCGGCCACCGCGGTCGCGGCGCTCGGCCTCACGCGCGTGGCCATCGCGCCGCTCGATACCGCCGGCGAGCGCATCGGCGCCCTGGCGCTGATGCTCTCGGGTGACGTCGACGACGCACTGGTGAAGCTGCTCGCCGACCACGTCGCCTGCGCGGCGGTCAACCTGCGCAACGCGCAGGCGGCGCGCGAGTACGGCGTTACGGACGTCGTGCGGTCGGTGTTCGACGCGACGAAGCTGGAGACGGACCTGCAGCGCGAGCTGACGCGTGCCGCGCGCTTCAAGCGCGAGGTGTCCATCGTCGTCATCGAGGCGACGAACCTGCGGCTGCTGCGCGAGCAGTTCGGCCGCTTCCTGACTGACCGCCTCCTCCAGCGCCTCGGCGAGTCGCTGGCGCAGAACGCGCGCGACATCGACGTCATCGGCGCCTACAAGGACGGCGGCTACACGATGATCCTGGCCGAAGCCCAGCTCGAGGGCGCGGCCGCCGCCGCCCGCCGCCTGCTGGCCTCCGCGCAGGAGGTGCGCCTCGATGGCCGCCCGGTGCCCGGGCTCGAGCTGCACCTCGTCGCCGGCTGGGCCACCTGCCCGGCGGATGGCGCCACGACCGACGCCGTGTTCGCCGCCGCGGAGCGCCGCATGTACGACCCGGACGCGCAGGCGCAGGTGGCGTAGCGACGCGAGTTCGACGCGGCGCGGGCTTGTCAGCCCGCGCGAGGTCACGCACCGATACTCCGATCCGCGCCCGTCTCGCGCGTCGCCCCGCACGGCGGGCCAGCATTGGGCGGTTGCCTGCCGTCCGCCGTCGTTACGCCGCGTCCTCCAGCGCCACCACCGTCACGTCGCTCTCCGGCGGGAAGAGCGTCTGTACCCGGTCGCGGATCGTGGCGTGGACCGTCGCCGGGCTGGCGCCGCCTTCGATCCAGACCTTGAGCGTGGCCTTGTGGCCGTCGTAGTCGAGCAGGGCGATGTCCCGCACGGCGGGGTGCTCGCTGATCGCGTCATCGACGGCGCGCAGGTCGAGCGGCCCCGAGCGGCTCTCGAACTCGAGCCGGAACGACACGAGGTCGCCGGGCTGCGCGATCGCGTCCTGGAGCGGCGTCGGTGCGGCGGCCGAGGCGGCCGCCGTCTCCTCGCCGGCCGGCGGGTCTGGCCACGCCTGCGGCGCCGGGGCCGCGGACGCGGGCTCCGGCCCGACACCGGCCGCCGGCACGAGCAGCGTCGGCCGCGTGATCGCCGCCGGGTGCCCCTGCGTACCGCCGATGGCGGCCGAGGCGCCGGCGATGTGGCGCCGGCCTTCGTGTACCGCCGCCTCGATCTGGTCGAAGACCTCGCTGATCGCCCGCACCCGCGGCGCGAGCGCGCTCAGCGCGGCTGTGGCTTCCGATGCCCGCTGAAGCGCGTCGTGCAGGCCGTCGAACGCCTGCTTGAGTTCCTGTTCGAGCCCGGTGGCCTGCTGAGCGTCCGGCATGGAGCCTCCATCATCTGCGGTGTTCGGTCTGCCTGAGTGATCGGCCGTGGTCAGCATGGATGAACGGCAGCCGCACGGGAATCAGGGTTTCGCCGCAGGCGTTTCCGGCAGGAAGCCTAGAAGCGCGCGCGCTGCCGCGCCGCCCGCGCACACGGTAGAATCGCCAGAATCGCCGCACCGGAGGTGTCCCATGGCCGTCAGCGCGATCGAAGCCGGCAAGCAGCGGGCCCGCGCGGCCGTCCGCGCCGCTGCTGGCGATCTGGTGCGCGTCTCGCGCGAGATCCACGCCCACCCCGAGCTCGCCCTCAACGAGCGCTACGCCGTCGCCCAGCTCGTGCCGTTCCTCGAGGCGCACGGCTTCGAGCGGGTGGAGGCCGGCGCCTTCGGGCTCGAAACGGCGTTTCGCGGCGCCTGGGGCCACGGCCCGGTCACCATCGCCATCTGCGCCGAGTACGACGCGCTGCCCGAGATCGGCCATGCCTGCGGCCACAACCTGATCGCGACGGCCGGCGTTGGCGCGGCCATCGGCCTGATCGCCGCCATTGACCCCGCCGAAGCCCGCGTCGTGATCCTCGGGACCCCGGCCGAAGAGCACTATGGCGGCAAGGTGATGATGCTCGCGCGGGGCGCCTTTCAGGACGTCGATGTGGCGATGATGGCCCACCCGATGCCCGTCGACTTCGCGGACCCGCCGATGCTTGGCGTCGCCCACGTCGACGTGGTGTACCGCGGCCGCGCCGTCCATGCCTCGGTCGCGCCCGAGCAGGGCGTGAACGCGCTCGACGCCGTCGTAACCGCGTACCAGGCCGTGGCCCAGCTTCGCCAGCACATCCGGCGCGATGCGCGGCTGCACGGCATCATCACGCACGGCGGGGCGGCCGCCAACATCGTGCCGGACTACGCCGCGGCGACGTTCTACGTCCGCGCGCAGCAGCCGGAGTACCTGCGGGAGCTGAAGCGGCGCGTCCAGGGCTGCTTCGAAGCGGGCGCCAGCGCGACGGGCTGCGAGTTGACCGTCGACTGGCACGAGGACCTGGAGTACGCGCCGCTGCGCTCGAACCGGCCGCTCGCCGAGGCCTATCGCCGCAACGGCGAGGCGCTGGGCCGCCAGTTCGTCGATCTGAAGAACGTCTCAACGGGCAGCACGGACATGGGCAACGTCAGCCAGGCCGTGCCCAGCATCCATCCCACGTTCGGCGTCGGCCAGATGATCTTCAACCACACGCCGGAGTTCACCGCCGCCGCCATCACGGACGCCGCGCATGAGTCGATGCTCCAGGCCGCCGAGGCGCTCGCCATGACGGGCGTCGACATCGCGCGCGACCCGGAGCTGCTGCGGCGCATCAAGGCCGACTTCGCCGGAGGATGAGCGGGCTTGCGGGCGAGACGGTCGCTGCCGCCCGGCACTACCGTGGGAATGAGTGTTATGGCGGGCCGCCCCGCCGCTCCGCGATTGGGCCTGCCCGGACTCGCATCTCGCCGCCCGATGTGCTTTACTGTGGCGGATACGCGAGAGGTGCCGCTGTGAAGTTCGTCGACTACATCAACATCGCCCAGATCCTGGTCGGGATCGTGCTGACCGTCGTGATCCTGCTCCAGGCCAAGGGCTCGGGCATCGGCACGGCGCTGGGAGGCGGCACCAGCAGCTCGTTCCGCACCCGCCGCGGAGTCGAGAAGACGCTGTTCCAGCTCACGATCGTGCTCGCCGTCGTCTTCCTCGCCATCTCCGCCTGGGGCGTGCGCGCCACCCTCCACCCATAGCGCACGCCTCCCGCGCTCCGGAGGCTCCCCCGTGACGCCCACCCGCACGCGATGGCCCTTCTTCATCGCGCTGGTGCTCGGCGTGTCCGCGGTGGCCATCGTCTCCTACTTCATCCTCGCCAACCCCCGGGGCGAGGCGGTGCCAGCGAGCGGCGGCCACTACGTCGAGGGCGTCACGCGCGCCACCGACCGCATCAACCCCCTCTTTGCCGGCGCCAACCCCACCGACACCGACATCGCATCGCTCGTGTTCAGCGGCCTCGTGCGGCTGTCGCCCGACGGCACGCCGCAGCCGGACCTCGCGCAGCGGTGGGAGATCACGGGCAACGGCCAGAGCTACATCTTCCACCTGCGCCCGGGGCTCGCCTGGCAGGACGGCCAGCCGTTCTCGTCCGACGACGTGGTGTTCACGTTCCGTGCGATCGCCGACCCGAACTTCAAAGGCGACCCGGCGCTGGCGCAGGTCATGCAGGGGGTCGTGGTGACGGCGCGCGACCCGCAGACGGTCGAGTTCAAGCTCGAACAGGCGTACGCGCCGTTCCTCTCCTATCTCACCGTCGGTATCCTGCCGCAGCACCTCCTCGGCGGACTCACCGCGGACCAGCTCTTCAACGCGCCGTTCAACGCGCGGCCGGTGGGTACCGGTCCGTACGCGTTCAAGAGCGGCGGGCCGGGCGGCGTCACGCTCGAGAGCAACCCGACGTACTACCTGGGCCCGCCGAAGATCAGCACGTTCGAGTTCCGCGTCTTCGCCGGCCAGGGTGCGCTGCTCGCCGCGCTCCGCGAGGGGAGCATCGATGGCGCGCTGCTCGGCGCCGGTCTGGGCCGGGCGGAGCTCGACGCGCTGCGGGCGAACGCGGCCTACACCACGCACGCCCTCACCGGCACGGCATTCGAGATCGTCTACCTCGACACGCGCCTGCCGGTCTTCAGCGACCCGCACGTGCGGCTGGCCCTGCGGCAGGCGATTGACGTGCGGGCGCTGATCGCAAGCGCCGGCAATGGCTACGGGGTCCCGGTCGTGGCGGGCATCCCATCGGACTCGTGGGCCTTCACGAGCATGGACGGCCCGAAGTTCGACCCGGGAGCCGCGGCGTCCGCGCTGGAACAGGCCGGGTGGGCGCGGCGCAGCGACGGCATCCGCCGCAAGGGCAACGTGTCGCTCTCGTTCACGCTCGCGACGGCGAATGATGCCGCGTCGGTGGCGCTGGCAGACGAGATCGCGCGCGACTGGAGCGCGATCGGCGCGTCGGTCCGGGTGCAGCCGCTCGACGGGTCGTCGTTCGTCACCGGCGTGCTGCTCCCGCGCAAGTTCCAGGCTGCCCTCGCCGTGGTCGACCCGGGCGCCGACCCCGATCCGTACCCTTTCTGGCACAGCAGCCAGGTGGCGCCGCCCGGCCGGGATCTCGCAAGCTACGCCGATCCCCGCATCGACGACGTGCTGGAGCGCGCGCGGCAGACGACGGACATGCAGCGCCGCAAGGACCTCTACGCGCTGTTCCAGGCCTACTTCATCGCGGACATGCCGTCGATCCCGCTCTTCGCGCCGGCGTCGATCTACGTGCAGTCCACGCGCGTGCACGGGTTCACCGGCTCGCTGCTCTTCACGCCGGCGTCGCGCTTCCGCGACGTCAACGCGTGGTACATCGATACGCGCGTGCGCTGACCCATCGGGGCCGGGCGGTATCATGAGGCGATGGACCGCCGCATCTACTTCGACCACGCCGCCACCACGCCCACGGACCCGCGCGTCGTCAGCGCGATGCTGCCGTACCTGACCTCCGCCTGGGGCAACCCGTCGAGCATCTACTTCGAGGCGCGTGAGGCCCGCAAGGGGCTCGACGACGCGCGCCGCACCGTCGCCAGCGTCCTGCGCTGCAAGCCGAACGAGGTCGTCTTCACGAGCGGCGGCACCGAGGCGGACAATCTGGCGCTGCGCGGTGTCGCCACGGCGGCCCGTGGGCGCGGCGACCACATCATCACGACGGCGATCGAGCACCACGCCGTCCTGCATGCGTGCGACGCGCTCGCGAAGGAGGGGGTTCGCGTCACCTATCTGCCCGTGGACGGCGAGGGCTTCGTCGACCTCGACGCCCTGCGCGCGGCGCTCGACGAGCGCACGCTGCTGGTCAGCATCATGTACGCCAACAACGAGGCCGGCACGGTCGAGCCCGTCGCCGCGGCCGCGCGCATCGTCAAGGCGTACGGCCGCCACATCGCCGTCCACACCGATGCGGTGCAGGCGGCCGGCGCGCTCGACCTCGACGTCGATGCGCTGGGCGTCGACCTGCTTTCGATCGCGGCGCACAAGTTCTACGGCCCGAAGGGTGTGGGCGCGCTGTACGTGCGGCAGCGGACGCCGCTGACGCCGCAGACCGTCGGCGGCTCGCAGGAGCGCAACCGCCGCGCCGGCACGGAGAACGTGGCCGGCGCCGTCGGGCTGGCGACGGCGCTGCGGCTTGCGAGCGACGAGCGGTCCGCGCGCACCGCGCACGTCGCCGCGCTGCGCGACCGCCTGCTCGATGAGCTGCCGCGCCGCGTGCCCGGCACGATCGTCACGGGTCCACGCGACGGCGCGCGGCGGCTGCCGAACAGCGCCAGCTTCGCGTTCGAGTACGTCGAGGGCGAGGCGGTGCTGCTCCAGCTCGACCTGCTGGGCGTCGCCGCCAGCAGCGGCTCCGCCTGCACGACGGCCTCGCTCGAGCCCTCGCACGTGCTGGTGGCGATGGGGGTGCCGGAGCGCTACCTGCGCGGCAGCCTGCGCCTGACCCTCGGCCACGAGAACACGATGGCGGACGTGGAGTACCTGCTCGACGTGCTGCCGCCCGCCGTCGCGAAGATCCGCGCCCTGGCGCCGGCGCCACCTGTCTACATGTCTCGGTCGACGGCGACCGGCGTAAGCAACAAACCGCGCGGGTCGGGTGACGACGGAGGGTTGCGTGCCGGTACCTAGATCCTTCAAGACCGACGAGAGCTTCCTCGAGAAGATTGCAATGGGTGCTACGGGCACCAGGTTTACTTTTGAGGATCTTCGTCGTCACGGACACGATCCCATGGAGCTTGAACGCGGGTCGATGAGCTTCAAAATTTGGAAGGCGATCAAGATTAAGCGTGTCCGAGTCCCAGACATTCTGTGCCTGCGCTGTGGGCGCCGAGTGGAATCACGTGCGAAGACCAAGCTGACGATCACCATGTCTCACTCGCTGTCTGCTCAGGAGCGAGGCTGGGACTTCGGTCTCGACGATGATGACCAGGTGGCGCTCGTACCATGCGAGCGCGTGGCCGCCGGCCCTCTGGATTGGGCGGCCGGGCCATTGGTTCAGTACATCCGGGTCGAGCCATTACGACGAACCTTCGCTGCAGGCAAGACTATGATGAAACGCCCGAAGGGTGCTCAGGAAGGGTTCGAGATACAGATAACATGGCCGGCCGCAGTTGCCTCTGCCGGCGGTGTCGTGGAGCGCGTTGAGGTTGACTCGATTCGATATCGAAGAAGCAGCGATGGCCGTTCGACAGTGGCGCGTCTGAGGCGTCGAGAGGAGTGGCTCACGCCGTTGGTCGCTCCAGGCGACGAGGTAGTACCGAATCAGATCATCGCGTCAATGGTACCGGTCGTCTCCGACTGGAGATGTGCCGGGGGAGCAGATGTGGCGAGTTACATTCGCCTGTGTCGAAGCACTTCGATCAGCGATCGGTACACGGCCGTGAAGGCACTCGGGCGCTTTTCCCAGAACGGAGCAACGACGGCGCTTCTCGATCGGGTGGAAGACGCTAACGAGCACGTATATGTGCGAGTAGATGGGGCTGCTGGCCTCATGCGGCGCGGGCATGGTGCCGGAGCGGCTTTTCTGCGTTCTCTGCTGCACGACGCCTATCTAGAAAATAGGCTTGAGGGAGCGATTGTTCTGGGCGAGGTCGGTACGCAAGAGGCGACTGAGTTGCTCATTACGACCCTGGAAGACGTTGCACAGCACCCCGAAATTCGCGCCGGCGCAGCATGGTCTCTAGGTGAGCTTGGAACGCAGAGTGCCCTTCCCGTTCTGATCAAGAGCTTCAATGCGTTGGATATGGTCATCAAGATCGAGGCTGCGCGAGCGTTGGCGAAGTTGGCTCGCGAACATCTTGATTCAGTGCTTGACGCATTGCCGACTGGGACAGAAGCGGAGCGGCCGGGGATAGCGTGGGCGCTAAGCAAGGCAGGCGGATTTACTATCCGTGAACTCTTACCTGCACTGACAGACGATGACGCTCGGCGATGGGTGGCGTACATGATTGGCACACAGGAGCGAGGAGCCATGGCGCGAGAGATCGAGGTGCTTGCGGCTCACGATCCCGAGGTCTATTTCGCAGTAACTGTGCTCTGGAAGATCATAGCGAGTTGGATCTACGACCTAAATGAATACTGATCCGTTCGGGACTCTACCAAGCCCTATGTATCAGACCGAACTCGGCAAGGCGTACGTTGGCGATGCACGAGATCTGCTCCCTCGGCTTGGCAAGGAGACAATGGATCTAGTGATCACATCTCCGCCGTTCGCTCTCCAGCGGCAAAAAGCATACGGCAACGAGGATCAGGATAGCTATGTTGACTGGTTGCTCGGGTTCTGCCACGACGTTTGGCGAGTGTTGAAACCGACCGGGAGTTTTGTCTTAGATCTCGGTGGTGCGTATGTGAAAGGGCGTCCGGTCCGATCAACATATAACTATCGCGTTCTTCTGAGGCTGTGTGAAGAGCTCGAATTCCGCCT
>JAGWOC010000054.1 GCA_028872875.1 Chloroflexota bacterium
CGCCAGTTGCGCGACGCGCAGTGCCACACGATCTGGGAGGGCGCCGAGAACATCATCTGCCTCGACGTGCTGCGCGCGATGACGAAGGAGCACGCCGAGGAGTCGCTCTTCGCCCGCGTCGAGCGCGCGATCGGCGGCGCCGAGCACCCGGCGCTCGAGGGGACCGTTTCGCACGTCGGCCGGTCGGTCGACGAGCTGAAGGAGGCGGTCGCCTACCTCGAACGCGCGCCGCAGGAGCTGCGCCTGCTGCAGGCGCGCCGGCTGACCGACTACATGGCCGACGTCGCGCAGGCGGCGCTGCTCGTCGAAGAGGCAACCTGGGAGCTGGCGGAGAAGGGGTCCGCGCGCAAGGCGATCGTCGCGCGCCACTTCGCGCAGATGCACCTCGCCCAGCGCCCGGTCCGCGGCATCACCGGCGGCGACCGCACCGTGCTCGACTACTTCGCGCCGATCGTGCGCTACCAGCCGGTGGCGCGCGACGCGGTGCAGCGCGGATGACCGAGGAGCGCGTCGCGTCCCTCAACGCGTTCGCGAAGGACCGGCACCCGGGCCTCGTTGGCGTGCAGGTGCTGACCTGCGGGCGCGACGAGGTGACCGGCCGGCTCGACGTGACGCACGAGCTCGTCGCGGGCACGGGCTACCTGTGGGCGCCGGTCGTTGTCACGCTCGCCGACTGGCTCTGCGCCTGCGGCATGGGGCCGAACCTGCCGGAGGGCGCGAGCTTCACGACGGTGGAGCTGAAGGCGAATTTCGTCGGCACGGTGCGCGAGGGAGGCGCCGTCCGCGGCGTCGCGCGGCCGGTGCACCGCGGGCGCACCACGCAGGTGTGGGACGTTGAGGTGACGGACGAGGCGGACGGGCGGCCGGTGGCGCTCTTCCGCTGCACGCAGATGGTGCTCCTGCCGCGCTGACCCGCCCGCGGATCCTTCAGCAACTCTTCAGGTGCGGGCAAGCGGGGATTCAGGCTGACCTCCTAGGTTGAGCACGTCAGCGTCTGCTGACGGGAACGGAGAGCTCTGACAGGAGGATCGATGCTCAAACGCCTTGTACTCGCCCTGGCAACAACCATCGTCGGCGCCGCAGGGATCGTCGTCGCGGCGAGCGCCGCCGGCGTCTTCGCGGCGACCCCGACCGCTACGCCATCGACGACGCCAAACACGACGGCTCCGGCCACGACGTCGCCGACGACGGCATCGTCGGCCCCCGAGCCGTGCCCCGGTGGCAAGCGGGAGCGTGACGCCGCTTCGAGCGCTACGCCAGCAGCGAGCAGTACGCCAACCACGTCTTCGAGCAGCGCGGCGCCGTGCCCCGAGCCTCGGGGCGAGGCGAACACCGCAAACGGGGCCAGCGCCGAGATCGCACAGGCGCAGAGCGCGATCGCGTTTGCGAAGCAGGATCTTGCGGCGGCCGGGAGTAAGGTCGACAGCGCAGGCCTCTCCGGCCTGCTCAGCACGGCGAGCGGCCTGATCGCGGACGCACAGTCCGCTTCCAGCAGCGGCAACTACCAGAAGGCCTCTCAACTCGCCGCAGCCGCACGCGAGGCGGCGAACGGCGTCCTTGACCAGGCCGACGACGTCCTCGGCACATCCGCGCCATCGTTCACCTCACGTCCCCAGCCGAGGACAGCGTCGACCACCACGACGCAGGACGAGGCAGCCCGTGAGCTGGTGCACGCGTACGAGGACATCGTGGCCGGGCACACCGCGCTGGCGACCAGCGCCAACAGCTCGGCGAGCACGCTGAACAACGCCGCGGAGGCGCTCTACAAGAGCGCGTACAGCGCGTACCAGGCCGGTAACTACGTCGCGGCGCGGCAGTCGGCGCACGACGCGCACCACCTTGCCGAGGGTGCCGTGCACCTGCTGCGGGCGAACGGCGTAACGGTGAGCCCCGCGGCTGCCTCGGTACAGCCGCCACCGTTCTAAGCGGGGTCAATGGCGCGGTGCGTATGTGCCCTGTGTGCCCGCGCCACGGGTGACCGCAGGCCAGTCCGGCAGCCCGGTGCTGCCGGACTGCCGCATCTCCGACGAAGTAGACTGGACGGAGGATGGAGGCGAGCGTGGCGCTGGACGGGGATGTGGGCGACGCCGGCCGCGACCGGCAGATCAGCGTGCTGGTCATCGAAGATGAGCCGACGATCGCGGACATGGTCGCCCTTGGGCTGCGTTACGAGGGATTCGACGTGCGCACGGCAGCCACAGGAGAGGAGGGACTCCGCCTGGCTCGCGGCAGCCGGCCGCACATTGTCGTACTCGACCTGATGCTGCCGGGCATGGACGGGATCGAGGTCGCCCGCCGCCTGCGCGCGCTGGGCAGCGTCGGGATCGTCATGGTGACGGCGCGGGGCGCGCTCAACGAGCGGATCCTCGGGCTGGAGTCGGGCGCCGACGACTACCTGACGAAGCCGTTCGACTTCCGGGAGCTCCTCGCGCGTGTGCGGGCCCTCCTCCGCCGCATGGGGACGCTGCAGGAAGATGTCCTGCGCGTCGGCGACATCGAACTGAATCTAGCGACGCACGAGGCGCGCCGCGGCAGCCGCCCGGTCGCGCTGACCGCGCGCGAGTTCGAGGTGCTGGCAGCGCTCATGGCGCACCCGAGGAGCGTGCTGAGCAAGGAAGCGCTCCTCAGCAGGGTCTGGGGCTATGACTTCGCGGGCGACACGAACGTCGTCGAGGTCTTCATCAGCCATCTCCGCGAGAAGCTCGGCGACGCACCGCAGCAGCCTATCCAGACAGTGCGAGGCGTCGGGTACACGCTGCGATGGTAGCGTGGCGGCGGCTCTGGCCGACCACGATCCGCTGGCGCCTCACCGTCTTGCTTGCAGCCGGGATGGCCGTGCTGCTGACGTCGCTCATCGGCATCCAGTACCTGCTGTTGCGCGACTTCCTGTATGGCCGGACCGTCTCCTTTGCGCGCGACGAAGCGCTGCTGATCACGGCGCGGCACCCACCGCCCAAGCCACCGCCCGGCGACGCGACGTCGACGTCCGCCGATACGCTCGGCAGGCTCGCCGGCGCAATCCTGGGAGACGTGACCCGGAGTGGGCTGGCGGCGCAGGTGCTGACGACCTCGGGTCGCGTGGTCTCGACCTCCACGGGAGAGGATGGCGTGACGCCGGCGGCGATGCCGCCGGTGCAACCCGCGCGCGACACCTCGGCGCTGCACAGCGGAGGCGGGATCTCGTACCAGGCGTCCAGCAACGGGCACCGGTTTGCGGTGCTGGTGTTGCCGCTCACCATGGACGTCCCGGGCGGCAAGGCGACGATCGGGCTGCTGCGGGTCGCGGCGCCGCTCGCCGCCGCAAACTCGACGCTGTCGCGCCTGCTCGCCGTGGACCTCGTCGGGCTCGCGGCGGGGCTGCTCGGCGTGCTGGTCCTTGCGCCGTGGCTTGCCGGGGTGAGCCTGCGCCCCCTCCGGCGGATCGTCTCCACAGCCGGAGCGATCGGCGCCGGCGACTGGAACCGTCGCGCGGACTTGCCCGGAGGAGATGATGAAGTCGGGCGGTTGGGGCGGGCGCTCCAACGCATGGTGGCCGAGATCGAGGATGTGTTTGTCGCGCAGGAGCGGTTCGTCGCCGACGCATCGCACGAGCTGCGCACGCCGCTTACATCGTTCCGGGCGACGCTGGAGGTGCTGCTGATGGAGATGGAGCGATCTCCCGAGCAGCGTACCCGGATGCTAGGGGCACTACGCCGCGAGACGCTGCGGATGAGCCGCCTCGTGGACGACATGCTCGCGCTGGCGACGACCCCCAACGGTGACGAGCGGCGCCAGCCCCTCCGCCTCGCGGCACCGGTGCGCGAAGCGCTCGACGAGACTGCCGTGCTGCTCAGGCATCTTCATGTCGCGAGCGACCTCGACGCCGATGTCACCGTGCTCGGAGACCACGATGCCCTCCGCCGCGCCGCGCGCAACCTGATCGAAAATGCTGCGACCTTTACGGAACGAGGGGGCACGGTGCGCGTCAGCGTCGCGGCGGAGAACGGGAAGGCGCTCCTGCGCGTCGAAGACACGGGGTGCGGCATCCGGCCGGAACACCTGCCGCACATTTTTGACCGGCTGTACCGCGTGGACCCGTCGCGCACGCGGGCGCACGGCGGGTCGGGCCTCGGGCTGGCGATCGTCCGGCAGATCGTCCACGCACACGGCGGCGAGGTATCGGTCAGCAGCGAAGCGGGCAAGGGGAGCCGGTTCGCAGTGACGCTTCCGCGCGCCACCGCCGTGCCGCCCGCGCGACCCCCCGGCACATGAACGCGCGACGAGGCGAGGCGCGCAGCTCACGTCGGCGCGGCGTCACGGACGTTCAATGTCCTGCGGCCGTGGGTGTCGCCGACGCCCGCGTCCGGCGGGGCGTAGGCCGTGAAGACGCGGGCGGCGTCAGGTCGGTCTTCGGGTCCACTGGCAGGATCACTGGCTGCCGCGGCTGCTGCGAGAAGTCGAAGTCGCTCACGAGGTCCCCGAGCTGCGGCGCGTTCTCGCGCACGTCGGGCCGCGGGTCCGGGCGACCGTCCGTCTTCGGGTCGAGCCGCTGGCCGCCGAGGAAGTCGTCCTCGATGAACTTCAGGTAGGCGTCGAAGCTCAGCGTCTGATGGTCGATGTAACCCTGCTTCGCGTACGGGCTGATGACCAGGCCGGGGACGCGCAGCCCGTAGCCGTTCTCATCGACCTTGGGCGGCACGACGTGGTCGTAGAAGCCGCCCCAGTCGTCCCAGGTCAGGAAGATCGCCGTCGAGTCCCAGTCCGGCCCCTGCATGATCGCGTTGATCAGCCCCGTCACGTACGACTGGCCGGTGCTGACGAGCGCGGGCGGATGCTCGCTCGTCGCGCCGTTCGGGTCGATCCACGACACCGCGGGCAGCGTGCCGTCCTTCGCGGCGGCGTAGAACTTCGTGAGCTGCTGGATGTCCCCGAGCTGCCCATCCTGGTGCACCGTGTCGAACCACGGCAGCGGGTTCCAGATGCCCGGCGTGCCCGCAGACTGTCGCTTCGCCGTGCACACCATCTGGTCGTTCTCGCAGTCCGGCTCGGTGCCGTTCGTCACGTAGTACGCCCAGCTCACGTTTTCCTTGTGCAGCAGGTAGGTCAGGTCCGTCCACGCGTAGTCCGGACGCTTCACCGTGCCGTTCACCGCATGGCGCTGGAAGTCGGGCGGCAGGTTCGGCGACTGGAGCGCGTTCGTGCAGCTCATCGGGTCGCCCTGGATGCTGCAGATCGCCGACCACGCGGAGACCGTGTAGAGGTGCGCCGGCAGGCTCCACGACGCGTTTGACTCGAACATGTGATCCTGCAAGACGAAGTCCTTCGCGTACTGCCAGTAGTTCGGGATCTCGCGCCGGTCGTGGTACCCCATCACGTCCGGCAGCGCGCCGGTCTGTGCGCACTCCGGGCTGAAGCGGTTCGCGCACGACGTCGCGCGGCCCCGTTCCTGCTGCGCGATGAAGCCGTCCATCTTCCCGCCGTTGATGTCAGCCGTCGCGTTGCTCGCGCCGTGCGGTCCGCCAGCGTTGCGATCGGCAGCGTCGTGGAACGGCTTGACGCATGTGCTGGTGCGGGGGTCGGGCACGCATACCGTGGGCTGGCCAGCCTGCATCGGGATGCCGTCCGCGCCCGGAAACGTGCCGAAGTACGAGTCGAACGAGCGGTTCTCCTGCATGATCACGATGACGTGCCGGATCTTGTGGATGCCGCTCGCGGACGCCGTCGGCGACGACGACGCGGCGGGGTGCCCGCTGCTGCACGCCGATGCCAGTGCCAGCGCGCCGAGCACCAGGATCTTCGGGGAGTGGTGCGCAAGGCGTTTCACGCGCACCACCGTAGCACCGGAAGATGGGAGAGGGATGGGCGCCCGGCAAACTCTGTGAAAAACCTCGCGCGCGCTCTGGGTCGGTGCTGGAACCGGCGTGCGCCATAGCCGCCTGGCCCACGCGCGTCCGCATGCGATACTACGGCCGTCGAGCCAGCGTACCTGCACGATGGGAGGCGCCCCCATGACCTGCCCAGGACCCAGGCACAAGACCGTGTCGCCCCGCGCACGCCAGGCGGAGAAGCCGCGGGAGGATCTGCTGCGGCTCTATCAAGCCGCGGTCGTCTTTCGCGACCTCGCGCCGTGGGAGTGGATGGACGACGACAGGGTCTTCGGCGTCGAGGACTCGGGCGCCGGCCCGGCCGTCTACTGCTCGATCCTCGGAGGGCTGGAGACGGTATTCGGGCTCGCCGCGTACGTGGGGGCGGACGGGTTTGCCAGCTACCTGCGCATTGCCACGGGCGAATCTGAACCCGACGACTTCGACGCGGGGATCTCGCAGGACTGCCTGCTGGTGACCTTCGAGCCGCGAAGCGGGTTGATGGACCGCGACCGCCGCGAGGCCGCCGAACTGGGCATGACGTTCCGCGGCCGGAACGCCTGGCCGCTCTTCCGGAGCTCGCGCCCGGGCTACGCGCCGTGGTACCTCGAGCCTGCCGAGCTGCGCCTGCTGGCCGCCGCGCTCGAACAGGCCGTGGACGTGTGTACGCGCATCCGCGACGGTGTGCCGCTCGTGCCGCAGGCGCTCGATCGGCCGCTCCTGATGCGCCACCGCGACGAGGCGAACGGTGAATGGCGCGACGCATGGGTGGTGCCGCCGGTGCCGCCAGCACCGGCCGTCGCGCCGCGTCCGCCGCACACCCGGATCGAGCGCCTTCTGCGCACCGCGCGGCGCGCGACGGCGACGACAGAAACAGCGCTCGTGTACCTGCCGTCGATGGTGGCTGAGCGCGGTCAGCGCCCGTATTTCCCGCGCGTTTGGTTCGAGGCGGACCACAAGACGGGGATCATAGGAATGAGCGACCTGCTGGAGCCGCACCGAACCCCAGCCGAAGCGCAAGAGGCGTTCCTGGTGGCGCTCGATCAGACCAGGGTGCTGCCCGCCGAGATCCGCACCGCAAGCGATGCATCGTTCGCCCTGCTTGCGCCTGTCGCGGAAGCGCTGGCCATCCCGCTGCGCCGCGTGCGGTCGACACCGGCGCTGGACGCCGCGCGCCACGCGCTCGAGGCGGCGTTCAGCCGCCGCGGCGCGGGCGCGTTCTGACGGGCGTGTGTCGGTATGTGGTGCCGGTGGTGGGTGTGGTAGCGCATGCGGGATTCGAACCCGCGATCTCCGCCTTGAGAGGGCGGTGTCCTGGGCCGCTAGACGAATGCGCCGGGTGGCTGGGGATGGAGGATTCGAACCCCCACATACGGATCCAGAATCCGCTGTCCTACCATTAGACGAATCCCCAGCGGTCTCCCGATTCTAGCATGGGCGTCCCACCGCCTCAAACACGGGCGTCGCCGCCCGCACGCGGCATCACAGCAGCGCCGCTGCCGCGCGCAGCCGCCCGATGCAGCGCTCGCGTCCAACGATCTCCATGCTCTCGAACAGCGGCGGCGTGACACGCCGGCCGGTCACGGCGACCCGCACCAGCGAAAACAGGTCCCCCGCCTTCATCCCGGATTGCGCGCCGAGCGCGCGCAGCGCCACTTCGATCTCGTCGTGCGTCCACGCGCCGACCGCCTCCAGGGCGTCCGTCGCGCGCTCCAGCGCTGCCTTCGCGTCCGCTGGTTTCGACGCGAAGGCGTTGCCCAGCAGATCGTCCGCGGAGGGGCTGACCGCATCCATAAAGAAGAAGTCGCAGTAGCCCGTAACCTCCGACAGCAGCTTCACGCGCTCGCGGACCAGCGGCGCGATCCGCCCGACAAGCGCGCGGTCGAGCGGCCGTGCGACCGACGACGGCAGGCCGCGGTCGAGCCACTCCGTGAACGTCTCGACGAGCCGCGCCTCCGGCATCTCGCGGATGTAGACACCGTTCATCCACGTCAGCTTGTCGACGTTGAAGACGGCCGGGCTCTTGACGACGCGGTCCAGCGTGAAGCGCTCGATGAACTGCTCGCGGGAGATGATGTCGGTCTTGTCGTCGAGCGACCAGCCGATGAGCCCCAGGAAGTTGAACAGCGCGTCGGGCAGGTAGCCCTGCTCGCGATACTCGAAGACACTCGTCGCGCCGTGCCGCTTGCTGAGCTTCGCGCCGTCCGGTCCGAGGATGCGCGGCAGGTGCGCGATCACCGGGATCTCGACGCCGAGCGCCCGGTACACCAGCACGTGCCGTGGCGCCGACGGGATCCACTCGTCGCCGCGCAGCACGTGCGTGATGCGCATCGCCTCGTCGTCGACGATGTACGCGAGCGCGTACACCGGGAAGCCGTCCGACTTCAGGAGCACGAAGTCGTCGATGGTCGAGAGGTCGAACGTCAACGGCCCGTGGATCGCGTCGTCGAGCGAGACCGTGCCTTCGAGCGGCGTCTTGAAGCGCACGACGGGCGAATGTCCCTCGGCCTCGGCCTCGCGCCGGGCTGCGGCGCTGCCGGCGGCGTCGCGGCAGCGGCGGTCGTAGCGCGGCGGCTGCTTCCGTCGCGCCTGCTCCGCGCGCACCTCCTCGAGCCGCTGCGCCGAGCACCAGCAGGCGTACGCGTCGCCCTGCGCGAGCAGCCGGTCCGCCGCCGCACGATACGCCGTCAGGCGCTCCGATTGCACGTATGGCCCGTACGGACCACCCTTGTCGAGCCCCTCGTCCCACTCCAGCCCGAGCCAGCGCAGGCTCTCGGCGATGCCCGCCACCGACTCCGGCACGTAGCGCTGCCGGTCCGTGTCCTCGATGCGGACGATGAACTGCCCGCCGAAGTGCCGTGCGAGCAGATAGTCGAAGAGCGCGGTGCGGATGTTGCCGACGTGCGGCACACCGGTCGGGCTGGGCGCGTAGCGGGTGCGGACCGTCATGCGGCGAGTGTAGCGGGCTCGATGCGCGCGGAGTAGGAACCGGGAACTGGGTTGTTGTTGGTTAGCGATTTTGTCCGGGTCTAACTGGTCAGCGATTGTGTCCGCCTATGAAGGAGACAATCGCGTTGACACAGAAGGAACAAGGACGGGCACGGGTGCTCAACCTCGTGCTGGAGGGGCGGTGCAGTCTGGTGCAGGGCGCACCGCTGATGGGGGTCAGCCTGCGCCATGCTCGGCGCCTGAAACAGGCGTACCGCAGCGAGGGGCCGGCGGCGCTCGCCCACGGCAACCGGGGACGGCGGCCCTCAAACGCGCTCCCCGAGCAGGCCGCGGCCCAAGTGGTGGCGTTGGTGCGGGCGTCCTACGCCGATTACAACCACAGCCATCTGCACGAGCTGCTGACGGAGGAACACGGCCTCACCTGCAGCCGGCCGACGCTGGGACGGCTCCTGCGCGCCGCCGCGCTCCGCAGCCCACGCCGCCGCAAGCCGCGCCAGCACCGTCAGCGGCGGCTGCGGTCCGCCCAGCCCGGCATGCTCATCCAGATCGACGCCAGCGATCACGACTGGCTCGAGGGCCGCGGCCCCCGGCTCGTCCTCGTCGGCGGGGTCGACGATGCGACGGGTGTGATCATCTGGGCGCGCTTCCGTGAGCGCGAGGATGCTGCTGGCTACCTGCTGATGCTGCGCGAGACGGTGCGGCGCGACGGCATCCCGCTCGCCTGGTACACCGACAAGCACAGCGCCTTCCAGCGCAACGACAAGGAACCCTGGACGATCGCCGAGCAACTCGCCGGGTGCCGCGCGCCGACGCAGGTGGGACGGGCGCTGGCAGCGCTCGGCATCACGCTCATCCGGGCTCACTCACCGCAGGCCAAGGGGCGGATCGAGCGCTGCTGGGAGACCCTGCCAGACCGCCTGGTGAAGGCACTCCGCCGCGCCGGCGCCTCCACGGCCGACGAGGCGAACGCCGTCCTCGATGTCTTCGTGCCCCGCCACAACGCGCGCTTCGGCCGCCCGCCCGCCGACCCCGCCCCGGCGTACCGGCCGCTGCCGCGCGCGCTCGATCTCGACGCGGTCTGCAGCTTTCACTACGTCCGCACGGTCGCCAACGACAACGTCGTGCGCCTGGAAGAACGCACCGTCCAACTGCCGCCCGGCCCGCGCGGGCGCAGCTATGCGCGCTGCAAGGTCGACCTGCAGGAGCACCTCGACGGCCGGCTCATCGTCTCGTACGAGGGCAGACGGCTCGCCGAGCAGCCTGCGCCCGCCGGCCACCGTGTGCGGCCGCGCAAACGGCAGCGGGGCCACGAGCTCCTGCGCGACCCGAAACCCGTGCGGCCGGTGCCGGAGCCGGTGGCCGGCGTGCCGCTGCCCACCGACCTCTTCGTACCCCGCTCCACCGTCCATCCCTGGCGCAAGGCACCGGCCGTCCGCCCCAAGAAAACGAGCCGCAGCGCATGACGCGCCCGCGGCCCGCTTCCCTCTCTCACCGCGTACCGTACCATGCACCCAGCACCACGTCAGCGGACATGTTCGCTGACCATCAACCCGGACATTTTCCCTGACCTACAACAGGAACCGGGAACTGGGTACTGGGTGCTGGGGACTGGCATTGGAAACGACGCGCTGCCGTCATTACAGCGCGTGGATGCGGCGCACCTCGGCGATGAGGCCATCGAGGTCGGACGCCGGCCGGGCTGGGACAGCGCCCAGCGGGTCCGGCGCCGGCTCGCCGCCGAGCAGAAGCTCAACGGTGCGCCGCACGCACCATGGCAGCGCGACGAGGTCGTAGCCGCCCTCGAGCGCCAGCAGCAGGCGGCCGCCGCACAGCTCGCGCGCGGCCGCGATCAGCCTGCCGGCCAGCGCGCCGTAGCCGTCGACGCTCAGGCGCTCGTTGGCGAGCGGGTCGGCGAAGTGCGCGTCGAAGCCCGCCGAGACGAGCAGCAGCCCCGGCCGGAAGCGCCGCAGCGCCGGCAGCACGACCTCATCGAACACGCGCGCGTACGCCGCGTCACCGCAGCCGGCGGGTAGCGGCACGTTGATGGTGAAGCCCTGCCCCGCGCCCGCACCCGACTCCGTCGCTGCACCTGACCCCGGGTAGAACGGGTACTCGTGCGTCGAGATGTAGAGCACCGAGGGATCGCCGTAGAATGCGTCCTGCGTGCCGTTCCCGTGGTGGACGTCGATGTCCACGATTGCGACGCGCTCGATACCGCGCCGCTGCCGGGCGTGCGCGGCGGCGACGGCGACGTGGTTGAACAGGCAGAAGCCCATCGCCTGCACCGGCGTCGCGTGATGGCCCGGTGGCCGCACGAGGCAGAACGCGCTCTCCACGTCGCGCGCCAGCACGGCGTCGAGCGCGGCCAGCGTACCGCCCACCACGCGCGCCGCCACGTCGAACGAGCGCGGCGTGATCAGCGTGTCGGGGTCCGCCCAGGCGCCGCCTGCCTGCGCTGCCCGCCGCACCGCCTCGACGTACCGCCGGTCGTGGACAAGCGCGAGGTCATCGTCGCTCGCCGCGGGCGCGGCGACGCGCCGCACACGCGCCAGCAGGCCGCTCTCTTCGAGCAGCGACATCGTCGCGGCCATGCGCGCGCCGTTCTCGACGTGCTCGCCGGTGTCGTGATCGAGGAAGGCCGGGTCGTACAGGAAGCCGATAGGAGCGTCCACGGTGCACAGTCTACCGGCCGCGGGCATCGAAGCCGCGCTCCCCCGCGCCCACCCCCGCGAACACTGGACAGCCACTACACTGAGGCTGAAGGCAACTGCTGACGGCTGATCGCCGGCTCCTGACACCGGCCCCTGACCACCGACACCTGAGCCATGTACGTCATCGGCACCGCCGGACACGTCGACCACGGGAAATCGCTGCTCGTCGAGGCGCTCACAGGCATCGACCCCGACCGCCTGCGCGAGGAGAAGGCGCGCGGCATGACGATCGACCTCGGCTTCGCATGGCTCACGCTGCCATCCGGACGCGAGGTCAGCATCGTCGATGTGCCGGGGCACGAGCGCTTCATCAAGAACATGCTCGCCGGCGCCGGCGGCATCGACCTGGCGCTGCTCGTCGTCGCCGCCGACGACGGCGTCATGCCCCAGACGCGCGAGCACCTCGCGATCCTCGACCTGCTCGACGTCCGGCGCGGCGTCGTCGCGTTGACGAAGCGCGACCTGGTGGACGACGACTGGCTGGCGCTGATTGCGGCCGACATCACCGAGACGCTCGCCGGCACCACGCTCGAAGGCGCCCCGGTCGTCCCGTGCTCCGCCGTCACGCGCGCCGGGCTCGACGACCTGCTCGGCGCGCTCGATGCCGCCGTCGAAGGCCTGCCGCCGAAGCGCGATATCGCCCGGCCGCGCCTGTCGATCGACCGCGTCTTCACCATCGCCGGCTTCGGGACGGTCGTCACGGGCACGCTGATCGATGGCGCGCTCTGCGCCGGTGATGAGGTCGAAGCCATCCCCGGCGGCCTCCGCGGACGCGTGCGTGGCCTCCAGTCGCACCGCACAAAGGTCGAGCGCGCCCTGCCCGGCACGCGCACCGCCGTGAACATCGCCGGCGTCGCGAAGGACGGCCTGCGCCGCGGGATGGTGCTCGCGCCGCCGGGACGCCTGCGGGCGACCGTCGTCGTCGATGCGCGCGTCCGCGCCGTCGCGTCGATACCGCGCCCACTGCGCCACAACGCGCGCCTGACGTTCCACAGCGGCGCCGACGAGGCGAACGCGACCCTACGCCTGCTCGACGCCGACGAGCTGCGCCCAGGCGACAGCGCGTGGGCGCAGATCCGCCTCGCGACGCCTGTCGCCGTCGCGCGCGGCGATCGCTTCGTCCTCCGCACGCCGGACGACACCGTCGCCGGTGGCGTCATTGCCGATGTGGCGCCGAAGCGCCACCGGCGCCGTGACCCGGCCGTGACGGCGGCGCTCCAGGCGCTCCTCTCCGACACACCCGACGAGGTCGTGCTGAGCGCCATTGCACGCCGCCCACTGGTCGAGCGCGCTGCGCTGGCCGCCGAGCTGACGCTCCCGGCCGGAGCGCTCGCTGCCACTCTCGCGGCGCTTGTCGCATCCGGCGCCGTTCGCCGCTTCGGCGAGGAGGCCGCGCCCCGCTTCGCGACCGCAGACGCCGCCAACGCGCTCTCCCGCCAGGCGGCGGACGCCCTCGCCGCGTACCACCGCGCCCATCACCTGCGGCCCGGCATGCCGCTGCAGGAGCTGCGCACGCGCCTGCGGCTCGACGCGGCGGCCTTCGACGCGGTCTCCGCCGCCTGGGACAGCGTGCGGGTCCGCGACGGCGTCGCAGCGCTCGCGTCGTTCACGCCGCGCGTCTCGGCCGATGAGCAGCGCGCGATCGACGCCTTCCTGGCATCGCTGCGTGCAGGCGCCGTAGCCCCCTCCCTGCCACCTGAGCTGCTCGCGTATCTCGTGCAGTCCGGCGCGGTCGTCGACGCCGGCGGCATCATCTTCGACGGGGCGGCCTTCGACGCGATGGCCGCGGCGGTGCGCGCAGAGATCGTGCGGCAGGGCGCGGTCACCCTCGCGCGGACGCGCGACCTGCTCGGCACGGGGCGCAAGCAGGCGCAGGCGCTGCTCGAGGAGCTGGACCGGCGCCACGTGACACGGCGGGACGGCGACGCGCGGGTGCTGCGATGAGCGGGACAGCACGCCGGAGCCGATCGCCGGGACGCCGCGTGGGCGCTACTCCGCCGGCGCGGTCTCGGACGGACGGGGGCGCGCCGCGCGCCCCGTCAGCCGGCGCCAGGCACGCGGGATGTCGCCCTGCTGCCACGTGACGAGGAACATGCTGGCGATGAAGATCGAGCTGTACGCGCCGGTGCTGACGCCGACGAGCAGCACCAGCAGGAAGTCCCGGATGCTGCCGCCGCCGAGCAGCAGCAGCGCCAGGATGGCGAAGAGCAGCGTCAGCGTCGTGTTGAACGACCGCCCCATCGTCTGCAGCAGGCTGTGGTTCACGGCGTCGGGGAAGTTGCGGATCAGGCCGCGAGACACGTTCTCGCGCACGCGGTCGAACACCACGATCGAGTCGTGCACGCTGAACCCCACGACGGTCAGCAGACCCGTGATGAAGAATGTGTCGACCTGGATGTTCAGCACCTTACCCAGGATCGAAAACACCCCCACAACCAGCAGCACGTCGTGGAGCAGTGCGACGATCGCGGACACGCCGTAGCGCATCGAGTTCGGCACGTTGCTGAAGGAGTACGTGATATAGAGCGTGATGCCGAGCGACGCCAGCAGCACCGCGATCGCCGCATCACGCCCGATCTGCTGAGACACGGCGGCCGAGACCGAGGAGAAGTCGATGAACTGCGCCGTCGGCTTGCCCTGCGTGTCGAGGAAGCCCCCGTGCAGCTTGCTCAGCGCCGACTGGATGGCATCGCGCTCCGAAGGGAGCGAAGGGCCCACAGGCGGGATGGTCGCCGACCCGCCGATCTCCTTCGTCTGCACGAGGAACTCATTGTTGCCGGCGCCCTGGACGCGCGCCTCCGGGTGGCCCAGCTTCGCGAGCTCCGACCGGACCTGCGTGCTCGTGGTGGGCTGCGCGTACCGGAACGAGAACGTCGTGCCGCTTGTGAACTCGATCCCGGGCTTCAGGCGCGGCGGGATCATCAGCGAGATCGCGCCCGGCAGCAGGACGAGGAATGAGAGCAGGTAGAACCAGTTCCGCTTCGCGACCAGGTTAAGCATCGGCGCCCTCCGCCGGACCCAGCGCGCCCGCGGTCCGCTCGTCGTAGTCCGGCTTGTCGTCGGTCCAGAGCCAGAGGCGGCGCGCCAGCGGCGTCGCCAGCGCCAGGCGCAGGAACGAGCGCGTCACCGTGATCGCCGAGAACAGGCTGATGACGACACCGATCGCCAGCGTCAGCGCGAAGCCCTTGATCAGCGTCGATGCGAACGCGTTGCCCATCCAGTACAGGATCGCCGTCGTGATGAGCGTCGACACGTTGCTGTCACGGATCGACGTCCACGCGCGGTCGAAGCCCGCGTTCACCGCCGGGATCAGGCTGCGGCCGTTGCGCAGCTCTTCCTTCGACCGCTCAAAGATCAGGATGTTGGCATCGACCGCCATGCCGACGGACAGCACGAACGCCGCGATGCCGGCGAGCGTGAGGGTCACCGGGCCCGAGCCGGGGAGCCCGATCTTGAAGATCGCCAGCACGACGGCCGTGTAGATAACCAGCGCCATGCTGGCGAGCAGCCCCGGCAGCCTGTAGTAGAGGATCATGAACGCCATGATCAGCAGCATCGCGATGAGGCCCGCCTGCACCGAGTGCAGCACCGCCTGGTCGCCGAGCGTCGCGTCGACCGTCTGCTGTTCGATCACCTTCATCTGGATCGGAAACGCGCCGTTGTTGAGGAACGTCTTCAGGCGCTGGGCGTCGGCGAGCGTCAGGCCGGTCGTCGTGCCGGTGCTGGTGATCTCGCTCTGCACGCGTGGCGCGATGACGCGCCCGTCGGCGCCGCGGATGGGCTCGCCGTCCAGGAAGGTCGCCAGCGGCAGCCCGTTCGTCTGGCCGCCGATGCGGCGCGTCAACGAGCCGAACACCTTCTGGCCGTCCTTCGTCATGTTGAAGATGAGCTGCGGTTGGCCCAGTTGGTCGAACTGGACGCTGACGTTCCTCTGCAGGAACTGGCCCGTCATGATCGTCGGGGCGCCGTTCAGGTCGCCCTTCGCCGGCGTCCAGACGACGTTTTCGGTGTTGTACGCCGTCGTGTAGGTCGGCGTCACCCGCTGGATGGTGCCGTCCGGATTCTTCGCGATGTTCCCCGCCGCGTCCTTGAGCGCGACGGCGCCTTTGGCGTCCACATTCGGCTGGCAGGTGCCGGGCTCGTAGTACACCTTCGAGCCGTCCGGCACGACGGCGAGCGCGGCACCAGCGCCGCTCTGCCCGCCCTGTTGCAGCCCCTCGCAGAACATCAGCACCGCGGGACGCGTCAGGTCCTGCAATTGCTGCGCGGTGATGCCCGGCGCCTCGACGATCAGCCGGTCGCTGCCCGACACCTGGACCTGCGACTCGGACACGCCGAGCGGGTTGATGCGGCTCTCGATGATCTGTTTGTTCGCCTTGATGCCGTCGGTGATGTCCGCGGGCGTCAGCTTGCTGTTCGCCGGGACCACCGCCTGCAGCACGACGCGCGAGCCGCCCTGGAGGTCGAGGCCGAGCGTCATGCCCTTGCAGTCCGCCGCCGGGTTCGAGGCGCTGGTGTGCGCTGTGTGGCACGGTAGGCCGATGCCGAGGATCTTGCCCGGCAACCCCTGCCCGGAGGGCCACGGAATGAACGATGGCAGGTAGCGGTCAGGCTCGTTCGGCCAGACCGCGTAGATCGCCCCCGCCGCGACGGCGATGATCAGGAAGATCGAGAGGCGGTTCCACCACTTCCACATTACCCGTGCTTCTCCTCAATCCCGGCGGCCCGCCGCGAATGGATGGTCTGGCCCGCGGCGACGCGCTGGGCGATCGCGCTCGCCAGCGCGTTGACGACGACCCCACCGCCGAAGTCGATCACGATCTGCACGGGGCCCGCCTCCGGGATGTACACGTCCTTCACCGTCCCGAGGAACCCGGACGTGGTCAGCACCTCGTCGCCCACCTGCAGGTCCTTGATGTCCTTTTGCTGCCGTTTCTGCTCCTGCTGCTGCGGCCGCAGCACGATCAGGTAGAACGCAACGATGATGCCGATGACGACGACGAAGCTGAGCTCGGCTGCGTTCATCTTGACGTGTCCGCCGTCCCCGGTCCTCCCCGCACCTGCTCCTTGACGAACGCCAGCGCGCCCTCGCGGTCGCGCACCTCGCCGCCGGCTTGCGCCTCTTCGAGCGCGGCCAGCAGGCGCCCGATCCCCGGGCCCTCCACGAGACCCAGCGCCGACATGATGTCACGCCCCGTCAGGAGCCGGGGCGGATGCACTATACCCTCATCCTCAGAAGAACGCACGAGCAGGCTGTTCATATACGCCACGTGCCGCCGCCAGCCCGCGCGTGTCATCTTCGGGCCGCGCGCTGCTGCCGCGTCGGCGAGCGAGAGGAACAGCGTCGCCTCGGCGGCATCGCCCAGATCTCTGAAGAAGCGATACAACGCACGCCGTGTCGGGGCCTCGCCAGGCCGTGCCAGTTGGACGGGCCGCAGGTGCTGCTCCACCAGGAGGACGACCCAGCGGGTATCTCGCGCCGGAAATCGGAAGCGGTGAAGGATCTCGCCCGCCGTCCGCGCGCCGGCGTCCGCGTGGCCGAAGAAGCGGACGCGGCCGTCGGGCTGGCGCTCGCGCGTCTGCGGCTTCGCGACGTCGTGCAGCAGCGCCGCCAGCCGCAGCAGCACGGCGCGCGGCTGACCGCGGCCCGGCGCCTCGACGAAGTAGTGGCGCAATCGCTCCTCGCACCAGCCGAAGGCGTCCCACAGCTCCTCCCACAGCCACGCCGACTGGCCGGCCGGGCGCGCCGGCGCCAGTATGATGTCAACCGCGCCAACGGTCCGCATGTTGTGCTCGAAGACGTCGTACGCGTGCTCCTTCGGCTGGGTGACGCCCTTGCCGGCGGCTACCTCCGGCAGCAGGGCGTCCATCAGCCCGGCCGCGTCAAGCAGCCAGAGCCCCGAGGCGGCATCGTCCAGCGCGAGCATCCGGCACAGCTCGTCGCGCCGCCGCTCGGCAGCCGCATCGAGCACGTGTCGCGCCCGCGCCCGCACCGCCGCCGACGTCGCGGGCTCCAGCGTGAAGCCGAGCTCCGCGGCGATGCGCACGGCACGCAACAAGCGCAGCGGGTCCGCATCGAACGCCGCGGGCGAGGTCATGCGCACGAGCCGCGCGCCCAGGTCGCGCAGGCCGCCGCAGGGGTCGATCACCGCGCCCCCTGCGAGCGGCACCGCGAGTGCGTCGACGGTGAAGTCGCGCCGGCGCAGGTCGTCGTTCAAGGTTCCCTGGAGCGCGGCAACGTCGATCTGTCGTACGCCGCCGTCATCGAGCGCCACGCGCGCCACGTCGCGCGCATCGTCGAGCGCGACGAAGTGGCCGCCGAGGGCGTCCGCGAGGCCGCGCGCCCAGCCACGCGCGTCGCCCGCCAGCGCCAGGTCGAGGTCGCGTACCTCGCGCCCGAGCAGTGCGTCGCGTACGGTGCCGCCGACGACGTACGCGTCGATGCCAGCCGCGTGACCGGCGACGGCACGCAGCAACGCTTCGGCCCGGGGTGGGACGACGAACCCTCTCACGCGATCACGAAGGGGAGCGCGCTGCGCTCCCCGCTCCCGCCTTCAGCCCCCGACCTCCCGTTACCACGCTCAGGCCAGACTCACCTCCGCCTCGGGCGCCTCATCGTCGACCGATGGACGGATCGGGATCAGCTCGTCGGCGCTCTGCAGGTGGTCGATGTACAGCACGCCGTTGATGTGGTCGATCTCGTGTTCGAGCGCCTGCGCCAGCAGGTTGTCCGCGGCCTTCAGCCGGACCTGCTTGCCGTCCCGGTCCAGCGCCTTCACGGTGACCTGCCGCGAGCGCGTGATCTCGGCCTGGTAGCCGGGAACGGAGAGGCAGCCCTCCATCACGCGCCGCTCTCCCGACGCCTTGACGATCTCCGGATTGATCAGCACCTTGAGGCCGTCGTCTGGCGTATCGATGACGACCACGCGCAGCGACTGGCCCACCTGCGGCGCCGCAAGGCCGACGCCCGGCGCCGCGTGCATCGTGTCGATCATGTCGTCGATCAGCTTCTGGAGCGACGCGTCGATCTTCCTGACCTTTTTCGCCTTCTCGCGGAGCACAGGGTCGCCCGCGATGCGGATTGGCAGGATGCCCATCGTCCTCACCTCGCCTACAGGGTACCGAGCGCCGCGGGCAGGCTAAAGCGCCTGCGCCGGGGCCGGTGCGAGCCGGTCGCAGATGCGCCGGAGCTGCCAGAGGTGCGCCAGGTCGTGTTCGTTCATCTCCCGCGCCGCCTGCGTAACCGTCATCGGTCCCAGGTACGGGTGGATGCCGCGGCGCTCCCAGTCACCCCCGTCCAGCGATGACAGCAGGTACACCGATTGACGCCGCAGCGCCAAGAACTCATCCACCAGGTCGAACACGCCCTCGTCGCGGGGCGCGTGCCGCTCGCCGAAGGGCTCGTCCGGGATCGAGTCGCTGTCGAAGGCCGCGATGCGCGGCTCATCCATCCGCACGATGCGCTCGAGCCGCTCGACGTAACGGCGCTCCATCGCGGCCATGTGCGCCGCCAGCTCCCGGCACGACCACTCGCCGTCGCCGGGCGGTCGGTCCAACACCGAATCGTCGAGATCCCAGAGCAGCGACTCCATCGCGGGCGCGGTCTCTCGCAGCGCTTTCAGCAGCCAGGCTCTCGGGTCGTATTCCGGCACGGGGCGCATCGCGTCCTCCGCTCGTCGCGCTGATCGCGATGGTACGCGCATCCACGCGCGCTTTCAAGGGGCGGGCGCGCGCGCGATCGCGCGTACACTTGCGGATGATGCCGCACGACCCACCTGCGCGCGCGACGGCGCCGGGCGCCGCCCCTCGCCGCTTCGAATGGCTGCTGCGCGACGTCCGCGCCTGCGTCGCCTGCCCGGCGATGGCGCACTGCCACGCCATCGGCCCCGCCAACGGCCCGCTCGACGCGCGCATCCTCGTCGTCGCCGAGGCGCCCGGGCGGCTCGGTGGCGCCGTCACCGGCGTGCCGCTGACGCGCGACGTCGCCGCGCAGCGCTTCGCAGCGTTCCTGGCGCTCGCCGGCATCGAGCGCGGCGAGGTCTTCGTCACCAACGCTGTCCTCTGCAATCCGCTCGACGCGCGCGGCCGCAACCGGCCGCCAACCCGCGGCGATTGCGCGCGCTGCCGCCCGTTTCTGGTACGGACGCTCGACCTCGTGCGCGCGCCGTACGTCGTGACCTGCGGGCGCGTGGCGCTCGATGCACTCCGCGCCATCTCGACGCATGAGGCGGACCTGCCGCGCGAAGCCGCTACAGCGGTCCCGTGGCGTGGCCGCGCGCTGGTGCCCATGTATCATCCGGGGCGGCAGTCGACGCTGCACCGGCCACAGGGCGCGCAGGAGCAGGATTGGCGGAGGCTCGGCGAGCTGCTGGCGCAGGGCTGACCGGCGCCCCGCGGGCGAGCCTGTTACCATGCGGGCGCGCATGAACCTCGACGCCCTTCCGTACACCTCGTTCATCGTGCTCGTCGAGTTCTGCGTCGGCAGCCTGCTCGTCTGCCTGCTCGCCGACTGGCGCGGCCGGGTGGCGCCGAGCTTCGTCAGGTTCAGCGCCGCCATGGTCTCCGTCGGCGCCGCCGTGATGCTGCTCAACGCGCTCGCGCTCGACCCGAAGTCGATCATCGGCGGCTACCGCCTCGACGGCGGGCTGAGCACGTGGCTCCGGGCGCTCTCGGCGCTCTTCCTGGCCGCTTCCCTGCCGTACAACTGGTACGTGACGAAGCAGCGGCGGCGCGCGTCGATGCTCTCCGGCGTGGCGGCGTTCGCCGTGGGCTGCGCACTCGTGGCGGTGACCGCGTACGACGTGAGCCAGCCGACCTGGGGCTACGCCGGCGTGCTGCTCAGCATCGCCGGCGGCGCGCTGGCCGTCGGCGCCGTCGTCCTGGCGATGACGCTCGGCCACTGGTACCTCGTGACCCCACGCCTGCCTCGCGAACCGCTTGAGGAACTGACGCTGCTGCTGGTCGCTGCCGTCGCCCTGCAGGCGGTGTTGCTCGCGGTCAACGTCGCCATCCCGGCGCGAGAGACGCCTGCGGCGACGGCGTTCCTGGGCTCCCAGAGCCTGGGCGCGAACCCCGCCTTCTGGCTGCGCATCATCATCGGCCTCGCCGTCCCCGCCGCCCTCGGCTGGATGTCGTACGTGTCGAGCAAGGGCTACCCGGCGAACGAAAACGCGATGATGGCGGCAACCGGGCTGCTGTACATCGCCGTCGGCGCTGTGCTCGTCGGGGAAGTGCTCGCGGGCGGGCTGATGTTCCTGACCGGCGTGCCGGTGTAGGCGCGACCGTGAGCCGCATCTATCTCGTCCGCCACGCATCACCCCGGGTCGAGCCCGCGACGCCCGCGCGCGCGTGGGGGCTCTCGCCGCGCGGCCTCGACGAGGCGCGCCGGCTCGCTGCCGCGGCCAGGAGATGGGGGATCGCCGCGCTGTACAGCAGCGCCGAGGCGAAAGCCGCCGCGACAGCAGCGATCATCGGCGAGGCGCTCGTGCTGCCGGTACGGCTCGTCGAGGGACTCGAGGAGCAGCGCTGGGACGAGTGGATCGACAATGCCGACGCGTTCAACGATACGGTGCGCCAGAGCCTGGAAGACCCGGACGCCTGCGTGCGCGGGTCGGAGGCCGCGTCCGCCGCGGCTGCCCGCCTCGATGCGGCGCTGCGCATCGTCGCCGAGGGTGCATCGCCCGCCGCCGTCGTCTCGCACGGCCGCGTCCTGGCCGCGTACCTCGCGCGCGCCGTGCCGCTCGACGACCCGTACGCGTTCTGGCGCGCCATGCCGATGCCCGGCTACGCCTGCATCGAGCGAGCGCCCGATGGCCGGGTGCGGCTCATCGAAGGGTTTCGCGGCGCCGATGATGGGCCGTAGGTCCGGTCATCCGGCGGCTGCCGCGAGTGCCGGTGCCGGAACGGAAGAGGGCTCCCATTATGGGAGCCCTCCCGGCGTGTCGGTGGTGGCGCGCCGCGCGCTACGCGCCCGGCGGCTCGATGTGCGCGTCGAGCGTGATCTGCGACTGGCTGCCCCAGGCGAGGCCCGGCTTGCCGAAGGTCGGCTTCGGCGCGGGCTTCTCCTCCGGCTCGGACGGCTCCTCGGCCGGCGGCGTGGCCGCTGGCGCCTCGCCGGCGGGCGGCGGCTCCTTGTCGAGCCCGTCGAGGATGCGGCGCAGGTCGTCGCCCTCGATCGTCTCTTCCTCGAGCAGGATGTTGACGAGCTTCTCCATCCGGTCCTTGTTCTCGGTGATCACCTGGCGCGCGGTCTGGTACGCGTGGTCGACCAGGCGGCGCACCTCCTCGTCGATCTCCTCCGCGACCTTCTCGCTGTAGTTGCGCTGCTCGCCGATCTCGCGGCCCAGGAACACCAGCTCCTGCTTGTTGCCGAAGGTGCGCGGGCCGAGCCGCTCGCTCATCCCCCACTGCGTGACCATGTTCCTGGCGATGTTCGTCGCCCGGTTCAGGTCGTCCGAGGGGCCGGTCGTGGATTCGCCGTCGAGGATCAGCTCCTCCGCCACGAGGCCGCCGAGGCTGGTCGCCAGCATGTCCTTGAACTGCGAGCGCGCCATCAGGTGCCGGTCCTCTTCGGGCAGGAAGCGCGTGAAGCCGCCCGCCATCCCGCGCGAGACGATGCTGATCTTGTACGGCGGGTCGGCGTTCGGAAGCAGGTGGCCGACGAGCGCGTGCCCGGCCTCGTGGTAGGCGATGATCTTCTTCTCGCGCGGGGTGATCACGCGGCTCTTGCGCTCCGGGCCGGCGATGACGCGGTCGACCGCCTCGTTGAACTCGGACATGCTGATCTTCTTCTTGTTGCGCCGCGCCGCCAGGATCGCGGCCTCGTTGACGAGGTTCGCGAGGTCGGCGCCCGAGAAGCCGGGCGTCTGCTTGGCCAGCGTCTCCAACTCGACATCCTTCTCGAACGGCTTCCCCTTGGTGTGCACTTCGAGGATCATCTGGCGCCCGCGGCTGTCCGGCCGGTCCAGGATCACCTGCCGGTCGAAGCGGCCCGGCCGCAGCAGCGCCGGGTCAAGGATGTCCGGCCGGTTCGTCGCCGCGATGACGATGACGTTCGTGTTCGTGTCGAAGCCGTCCATCTCGACGAGGATCTGGTTCAGCGTCTGCTCGCGCTCGTCGTGCGAGCCGCCGAGGCCGGCGCCGCGCTGGCGGCCGACCGCGTCGATCTCGTCCACGAAGACGATGCACGGCGAGTTGCGCTTCGCCTGGTCGAAGAGGTCGCGCACGCGGCTGGCGCCGACACCGACGAACATCTCGACGAACTCGGAGCCGCTGATCGAGAAGAACGGCACGCCGGCCTCGCCCGCGACCGCGCGCGAGAGCAGCGTCTTGCCGGTGCCGGGCGGGCCGACGAGCAGCACGCCGCGCGGGATGCGCGCGCCGAGCGAGGC
>JAGWOC010000121.1 GCA_028872875.1 Chloroflexota bacterium
CGTCGGGGAGGTCGGTGCTGGCGCTCATCGTCTGAGATCTCCGGTGGTTTGAGGTAGTGGTAGTGAGAGGTGGGGGCCCCCAGAGGGCGGGGAAAGAACGGTGAAGGGAGAACCCTCCCGCGCAGAGATACATGCAGTCTCGAGCGCGCGCCCCGGGGGCCCCCAGTGCTAGCTAGGGGGAGTCGAGATCCACCCCCTCGTGGCCGAACGCGAACCCGGTGAACTTGCCGACGCCGTCGTGCAGGAGCTCGTCGACGCGGCCGTCGGTGTCGACGTAGAAGACGCGCTCGCTCGCCCTGAGACCGAGCGCGTGGTGGAGGTCCGCGACCACCTCCTCCGCGGCGTTCGTGATCGTCGGGCCGCCGAGCTCGCCGGCGGCGGGCTCGAGCAGGAACCACTCGCCGACGCGGCGTTGCGCGACCTGGTAGCAGACGAAGCGCCTCATAGCGCTGCTCTCAGGTCACTGAGCAGGTGCTGCGCACGATCAAAGCTGGCCCATCCGGATCCTGCGGCATCGCGCGATAGGTCGCGCAGCGCGCGCAGGAGCTCCGGCGCGCGGTCGGCCGCGCGGTGGAAGTCGTCCGTGCAGGACTCGCGGCGTTGCGCGACCTGGTAGCAGACGTCGTCTGGTCCCGAAGCGTCGAGCCAGTAGTCGCGCTCGCCGCAGGTGCGCCCGCAGGTCGGGCAGTGGTCGAGCCCGTCGGTGTGCACGACGGGCAGCAGCTCGCCACGTTCGGGCACGTGGGCGTCAGCAGACTCTGGCAGCCCGAGCTGCACACGCGCAACCGCGTCCCACTCGCCGGGCGCCCGCTCTTCGCAGGCCCAGGCGTAGTCGGCCGCGATCAGGTCTCCCGCGTTGAACGCGATCACCAGGTCGAGGTAGGTGCCGAGGTCGTGCGGGCAGCTCCTCACCACGAAACGCGCGCTCGCGGGCGGCTTCCCGAACTCGCGCACGATCTGGTCGCGGTACGCGCGGCACTCCGCGCGGGCGCGGGCGACGTCGTAGTTCGGGCCGACCTGCTCGCACTCCTCCTCGGAGGGCGCGGCGCCGAGTGAGAGCTCCTCGAGGTTGCTGGCGCTCATGACCGGTCGCTCCACTCCCGGTCTTCCTCGACCGTCTCGCAGTCCAGGGTCTCACCGGCGTCGAGCGAGTCGAAGCGCGCGGAGTCGTCCACCGCGTCGCGGTAGCCGCTCGTCTTCCAGCACGCGTCGCACCAGCGCCCAGCGTACACGCCGAAGCTCGTGCGCTCCTCGGACTCGCGGCCGGACTTGCAGTGGTGGCAGTGGTAGCGGCAGTCCTCGTCGTAGACGTCGAGCGCGAAGGGGTCTCTCACAGCTCGTCCTCCTCGTCGCTCGCGACCTGCTCGTACTCCTCGCGCGCCCGGCAGCCGTCGCACTGGCAGTCCCAGTGGTGCCCGCCGTAGAACCCGTCGCCGAGCAGCCGCTGCTCGACTGGATTCTCACAGCAGTCGTCGCAGCCGCAGGTGCAGAGCTGGCGCGGCACGCAGATACCCTGCGCGTGCGCCTCGCGCAGGAAGTCGCCGGTGACCAGGCCGTGCTCGTCGACGGAGACCGTGCCGAACTCGGCGTGCTCGAGGAAGTGGTAGGTGCTGGCGGCGGTCTTCATCGTCGTTCCCTTCGTGGTTGGTAGGTCTGCCCCGCGTTTCCCGCGCGGGGACGTGCGCCATCCTGGAGAACGGCGCTGGTCATTACCAGACGAAAAGGCGAAAAATTGGTCATTAGGTGCCGACGCCTCCCGCGGTCGCTCCGGTACCAGGGTAGCAGGCGCGCTGCGCCGCGCGCCCAGCAGTCCCTCGCCGGGCCGCGCGCAGCGCACCCGTGATCGTGCGGTGGAACTGCCCCGCCCAGTAGTCGGTGCCGAGGTCGTCGCGCAGGTGGGAGAGGCGCACGTAGAAGCCCTGCGCGCCCGTACCCAGCACGGGCTCGTCGTATGGGTAGTGGGGGCGGTACTCGACGTGGTAGTCGCCCACCACCAGCACGCGCAGGCCGCCGTCCAGCACGCGGAAGGTGCCGGGCGCGGCGGCGCGCTGCGCCTCGCGGTCGGTGGCGGCGAGTGACTTCACGAGTCGTACCCCATCTTCCGGCGCATCAGGTCGCCGCGCTCGCGGCGCGCGTCCTCCGCCTTGGGCATCGTCTGGTTCGATGCGGAGTACGGCGCGCGGTCGACGAATCGCGACCCGCAGCCAGGACACTTGAGGCCCGCCGCACGCGTCATCTCGTGAGGCCGAACGTAGAAGCCGGTCTGGCACTCTGCGCAGATGTACTTGAATGCCCCGCTGGTCCTGGATCCCATCAGCCGTCACCTCGCTCGCGCCGGCCGATTTGGTGCGCCACGTAGCAGAAGGCCAGGAAGGTCAGGCACGGCAGCCACAGCGTCTCGAACGTCACCGCGCACCTCCAGATAACGTGCGGGTTCCGACCGCCAGCCGGTGACCGCCGCGCACCATCACGAACGCGAACTCCGCCGCACACCGCAGCGAGCAGAACAGCGTCGGCTGGTCGTACCGGCTCCCGCCGTGCATGGTGCCGTAGCCTCCCCAGATCGCCTTGAACTCTTCGGGCTTGATCCCGCCCACGTAGCTGCGAGCGGCGCTGCGCGTGAGGCGCTTGTCGCAGGCGAAGCAGCGCGGTCCGTCGGGTTTCGCTGCGCGCGTCACGGGGTACCCGCCTTCCGCCAGTACCCGTACACGCAGCGCGTGCCGCCGCGCGAGTCGTCGTAGGTGTCGCGCAGCACGCCGTCGACGAACGCCGCGTAGTGCTTCGAAAGGTTCAGGATCAGGCGGCCGCGCGGCAGCTCGTCCGCGCGCACGTGCACCGTACAGCCAGACCCGATGTGCATGGTCGGCGTCCACGCCCAGCCGAGTTCCGCCAAGACGCGGTGAAACGTCGCGCGGAATACGCCCGTGCGTGCGCTCGACTTGCGACCGCGCCGGCGCCGCGAGTCGCGCTCGCGCAGCGCGTGGCGGTTCACCAGGTCGTACGCCTCCTGGTACGGGAGCTCGCACGCGATCGCGAGGGCGCGCACGGCGCAGTCGCCGGCCTGTCCCTGGTATCCAGCAGCGGCGCGGCCGCCGTCGTCGTAGGCGAACTTCACAGGAACGCCTCGCCGACGGGCTCGCCGTCTGAGTCGCGCACGAGCGAGACGCGCAGCTCGCGCGTCTCCAGGTCGCAGTAGTGCCGCGCGCTGAGACCGCACGGCAAGCACGGGTTGTTGCGCAGCGCGCCGCCGAAGAGCTGCCAGCGCGACCAGCAGACGGTGGGAAGCTCGCTCACGCTCCACCTCCGCGCGCGGTCGCGGCCTGTCGCTCCGCCTGCTCGGGCGCGCGGTATGCGGCCTCGTCGGCGCGGCACCGCTCGCACTCCTCGCACGCGCACGGCGAGTGCAGCTCGCAGTACGAGCTGCCGCGCTCGTCGAGCAGCTGCGTCGCGTGGCCGCAGCCGAGCGCGCAGCACGGCCGGTTCATGCGCTCCTCGAAGAACACGGTGCAGTCGGGCGAGAGGCTCAAGGAATCACCTCCGTCGTGGCGTCTGGGGACCAAACGCGCCCGTTGTACGAGACGCGCGCGACCACCTCGCCGCGATCGTTCGTGACGGGCGCGCCGCGCAGGTCCCCGATCTGCCCGTACCAGCGGTCGCCGCTCTTCCCGTCGGTGTGCGCGCTCACGCGCTGCGACGCCTCGCGCAGGGTCGCGACCTCCGCGAACTTCGTCCTGGTGAGCTGCACCTTCACGGGCGCACCTCCACGGTGTACTCGACGTGCACGGTGATCCCGCGGTAGGGGATCGTGTAGCGCTGCGAGCGGCGCATGATGCGCAGCGCGCCGGTCGCGTAGAACTTCGAGAGCTCGCGGCGCGTGCAGCGCGCGTCGAGCAGGCTGCTCGTGGTGCAGAGCACCTCGCCTCGCTGGTCGTAGTCGGCGCTGGTCTTCTCGTTGGTCGCGTTCGTGGTCTTCATCGTCGTTCCCTTCGTTCGTCTGTTGTCTCTGGTTCGCGCGGCGCGTGTCCCGCGCGCCACGTGGGAGAAGATACGGGATCATGTTGGTCATTAGTCTCCGAAATGGCGAATTTTT
>JAGWOC010000055.1 GCA_028872875.1 Chloroflexota bacterium
CTCGACATCAGTCTCGACGCCAGCGAGGTGTGATGTCGCAGGTCGTCATCGTCTCGGGGCCGCCGGGCAGCGGCAAGAGCAGCGTGTGCGAGTCGCTGTGCGGGCGCTACGACCGGACGGTGCACCTGGAGACGGACCAGCTCTACGGCGCGATCCGCATGGGCTTCATCAAGCCGTGGCTGGCGGCGAGCGACCGCCAGAACCGCATGGTGACGCGCGCGGCCGCACGGGCGGCGGTGGCGTACGCGCAGGAGCTGTACGCGGTGTTCATCGATGCTGTCGTCGGGCCGCACCTGCTGCCGGTCTACCTCGAGGAGCTCGCCGAAGCCGCGGTCCCCGTGCACTTCGCGTTGCTGCTGCCATCGCTCGAGGTGACGTTGCGCCGCGGGCTCGAGCGCGAGCCGACGCTGCGCGTGCCAGAGCCGCAGTTGCGCGCGCTCTGGGAGGGGTTCCGCGGCAACGGCGCCTTCGCCGGCTGCACGATCGACAACAGCGCCATGACGCCCGACCAGGCGGCGGATGCCGTCATGTCGGCGTGCGGACGCGGCGAGTGCCTGGTGCTGCCGGCGGGGTGAGCCAGCCGCCGTCGCACGCGCGGCCACCGCAATCATCCGCGCCGGGGGCGGGCGAGGTCGGCGCTGTCCAGGATGATCGTCACGGGGCCGTCGTTCTCCAGCTCGACCAGCATGTGAGCGCCGAAGCGGCCGGCGGCGACGCGCACGCCGAGCGCGCGCAGGGCGCCCGCGAAAGCGTCGACGAGCGACGCGGCGTCCTCGGGCCCGGCAGCGGCAAGAAAGCTCGGGCGGCGGCCCCGGCGCACATCGGCGAGCAGCGTGAACTGCGGTACGACGAGCGCCTCGCCGCCGGCCTCGAGCAGCGAGCATCCGAAGCCGTCCCGCCCCGCGGGGAAGAGGCGCATCTCCGCGCACTTCGCGGCGACGCGGCGGACCGTCGCTTCGTCATCGTCTCCGGCGATGGCGGCAAACAGGAGCAGGCCGCGGCCAATGGCGGCGACGGTCTCGCCATCGACGCTGACGCTCGCCCGCCTGACGCGCTGGATGACGACGCGCACCGGTTAGCCGGCTGCGGCCGCCTCGGTGCTGCCGGAGTCCTTCGCCGCCGCGGCGGGCTTCGCTTCCGCCGGCTTCGTCTCGGCGGGCGCCGGCGACGGGCCACTGTCCGCGCTCGCGGAGGACGTGCCGCGGCTGTCGGTCTTGTAAAAGCCGCCGCCCTTGAAGACGATGGGCGGCGCGTGCAGCACACGGTTCGCCCGCTTGCCGCAGGACGGGCACTTCTGGCGCGCGGGGGCGTCGAAGCCCTCGCGCTTCTCATAGCGGTGCGCGCATCCCTCGCAGAGATATTCGTAGGTGGGCAATGCCGAGGACCTCCTCGAAGCGTGAAGCTGAAGAAAGTTTAGCGATACGGTCAGGAATCAGGCAAGCGACGGACTCCGCCGGACGTGCGTCACTGTGCCGGCGGGCGGTTCGGGTTCTCGAACTGGGGCCCGGCGTAGATGTCGTCGAAGTACGCGGTCGCCCCGCCCGTCGTCGCCGCGAGCGAGAGGTCGATGGCACTCCAGCGCGTCGGCAGGCGGCCGAACGCCTTTTCGAACGCGTTGCCGACGGGATATCCGAAGTACGTCCAGGCACCGACCTTCGGCGCGGCGCGGCTCAGGAAGACGTATCTCTCCGTGGGCGGCAGCGCCGGTGGCGCCGCCGCGAGGCCGCCGATGACGAAGCGCACGGTGTGCGACGGCGCGCCGTCGGCGAAGTCGCCGCCGCGCACGGTGACCGCGAACTCGATGCTGCGCGCGCCGGACGCGGGATGCCAGCCGTCGAGGCGGTAGAAGCCGGAGACAAACTCCGGGAAGGCCGCGGTGTCCAGTGCCTGCACGATGGCCACGCTGCCCGAGCCGCCGGCCGGCGTGCGCAGCGCCGCGCTCTGCATGCCGCCGTGGGCGATGCCTTTCGCGATGAACGCGCCCGCGCCCGAGGGCGTCCACGCCCCGGAACGCGCCTCGAAGCCACCGTCTCTGACGATGTCCGCATTCGGCGGCGTGGGTGTCGGGATCATCGGTGCGGCCCGGTAGAGCCCGCAGGCCGCCCCTGACAGCGCGAGGGCCACGATGATAGCAGCGAGCGGCCAGACGGCCCGTTTCGGCGCGATGCGGCGCTGAACAACCAACCGGCGGGCCCTCCAACCCGCTGGCACTCGTACACCGCGACCGCCGCTGGGTCAAGCAGGGGGCGTGAAGCGCCGGCGGCGGCGGCTGCGTATCATGGAGGACATGTCCGAGGGAACGCCACCGACCCGTCCGTCACCGCTCGAACGCCCGGTCGTGCGCGGCATCATCGCCCTGGCGCTGCTCGCCGCGGTCACAGGCGGCGCATTCGCGCTCGGCCGCGGCGGCGGCAGCACGCCCTCGGGCGATACGACGCCGGTCTCCGTCGCCAGCGCGCCGGCGGGGACGCCGCCGGGCGCGAGTGACGCGGGGCTGGGACCGCTCGACGGCCGGGCGCCGCTCGTCGGGCAGCCGGCGCCGGACTTCGCGCTGCGCGACGTCGACGGCAACGTCGTCAAGCTGAGCGACCTGCACGGCAAGGTGGTGTGGGTGAACTTCTGGGCGACCTGGTGCGTGCCGTGCAAGCAGGAGCTGCCGGAGATCCAGAAGATCGCCGCCGAGAAGCGGAGCGCCGGCCTGCGCGTGCTGGAGGTGAACTGGCAGGAGTCCGCCGCCACGGCGAGAGCCTTCTTCGCGGCGAACGGCATCTCGCTGCCGCTGCTGCTCGACCGCAGCGGCGCCGTGTACACGCAGTACAAGCTCAGCGGCTTGCCGGACCACTTTTTCATCGACCGCCAGGGCCAGCTCGCGGCGATGTACTTCGGGCAGCTCAGCGAGACGAAGATGCGGCAGAAGCTGGCAGCGGCGGGGCTGCCGTAGGGCAGGTCACGGCGGCGCGGGAACGCCGCGGCTGCGGGCGCGTCTGTACCACGCCATTCGTCGCGCAGGTCGGGGAGGCAGGCCGCCTGCGCGCGCGGTGTCCGGCGTCCGTACGGCGTCTGTAGGGGCGGCCCCACGTGGCCGCCCGCTTCAGCCCCATGTGGCCGCCCGGCCGGGCTTCAGGCCAGGCTGTCCTTCACGACCGCGCCGCGCTGCACGACCAGGCGCACGTTGTCCGCATCGGCGAGGAGGCCGATATCGGCCAGCGGGTCGCCGGCGACGAGGACGAGGTCGGCGCCCTTGCCCTCCTCGACGGTGCCGATGCGGTCCTCCATCCGGAAGAGCGCGGCGTTCGTCTTCGTCGCGCTGACGATCGCCGCCATGGCGCCGAGATGCTTCGCCTTCTCGACGATCTCCCCCGCACGCCGGTGCTGCCGGGGCCCGAGGAGGTCGGAGCCGGAGCCCAGGGCGACGCCGGCGGCGCGGGCCAGCGCGAGGCTGTCGCGGGCCGCGCCCCGCACAAGGTCGAGCTTCGTCCGCGCGAAATCTGGCAGCGTGGCGAAGCGCGCGAGGATCTCGACGATGGCGAGCGTCGGCACGAGGTAGGCGCCCGCCGACGCCAGCCGTCGCGCCGTCGGCTCGTCAAGCATGCTGCCGTGCTCGACCGAACGCACGCCGGCATCGAGCGCGCGCTGGACGGCGCCCGCGGTGTGGCAGTGGGCGAGCACGTAGGTGCCGGCCGCAGCCGCCTCCTCAACAGCGGCGCGCATCTCCTCGACGGTGAACTGCAGGCTCTCGATCGGGTCGGTCGGCGACATGACGCCGCCCGAAGCCATGAGCTTGACCTGCGTGGCGCCGCGTCGGAGCTGGAGGCGCGCGGCACGGCGGACGGCGTCCGCGCCGTCGCAGATCTCCTCGTGCGCGACGAGGCCGGGGATCGATCGCCGGAGGGCGTCGTCCCAGCGCGGACGGTGGTCTCCGTGGCCGCCCGTCTGCGTGAGGAACGAGCCAGACGGCAGGATACGCGGGCCGGGGATCTGCCCCGCCGCAACGGCGAGCGCGTACGCCGGGTCGAGGCCACCGGCATCGCGGACGGTCGTGAACCCCTCATCGAGGGCGATGCGGATGTTCTCGACGACCCTGAGCACGTAGCCGACGTAGCTGTCGGGCTCGGTGTGCTCCGCGTCGTCCGTCAGCCCGAAGTGCACGTGCGCATCGGTGAGGCCTGGCATCAGCGTCATGCCGCCGCAGTCGATGGCGCGGGCCCCGTCCCCGGCCCGGAACGAGCCGCTCGGCCCGATGGCCGCGATCTCCTCCTCGTCGACGCGCACGGCCATGCCGGGCTGCGGGTCGCGGCCGGTGCCGTCGATGAGCGTCAGGTTGTCCAGCAGCAGTCCGGACATCGGTACGGCCTCCTTCGGTCAGGCGGGGTGGGTGGATGGCGGCGTCGGAGGCAGTGAGCGCGGGCCGGCGAAGGAGCTGGACTGCGGCGGCGTCGGGATGATGCCCGTCGGGCCGATGACGAGCCGGAAGCTGTTGGCGGAGAGGTCGCTGAACGCGAGTGTCTGCTGCCAGAGCAGCGCGCCCGACGCAGTGGTGACGTGGATGGTCTGCGGGTACTGGCCGCGCTTCGCACCCACCGTCCGCTCCTCGCGGGGCCGCAGGTGGAGGACGTCGCCATCGTCGAAGCGCACGGTCACGGCCTGCCCCGCCTCGTTGCGCACGACGAGCCCGCGCTCCTTGCCGCCGCCGCCGAAGGCGACGATGCCGATGATCACCCCGACCGTCGCGACGAACATGGCGAGGAGGCCCAGCCAGAGCACCCAGCCCTTACGCACGCTCGAGCGCCGCCAGCCGGCCCTCGTCCAGCTCGACGCCGAGGCCGGGCTTGTCCGGCACGCGCAGGAAGCCATCGGCGTCGATGCGGAACGGCTCCGTGAGCATGAAGTCGCGGTACTCGGGCAGCCAGTTCGGCGGGTCGTAGGGGAACTCGATGAACGGGCAGTTCGAGGCCGAGGCCGCCACCTGCAGGTTCGCCGCGAGGCCGAGCCCGTTGGTCCAGGTGTGCGGCGCGAAGAGCAGGCCCGCGGCCTCGGCCATGCCGGCGACCTTCTTCGCGACCGTGACGCCGCCGGCGAAGGTGCAGTCCGGCTGGTAGACGTCGAGGCTGCCCTTGTCGAAGTACACCTGGAACTCGTGCAGGCCGGCGTTCAGCTCGCCGCCGGCGACCCGCACGGTGGTGTGCTGGCGCACCTCGGCGAGGCCGTCGTAGTCGTAGGCGTAGAGCGGCTCCTCGATCCAGAAGACGTCGTAGCGCTCGAGCTCGCGGAGCACGGCGCGCGCGGTCTTGCGGTCCCAGCGCCCGATGGCGCGGTCGCCGGGCAGGTACCAGCCCCAGTTGGCATCGACCATGATCGTCATGCTGTCGCCGACGGCCTTGCGGACGGCATCGAGCGTCTTCAGGTCGACGCGCCAGTCCGGGTTGTGGAAGCGCAGCTTGACCGCCTTGAAGCCCTCTTCGCGGATGCGCAGCACATCCTCGACGCGCTGCTCGAGGCCGTGGATCTCGCCGGTCGAGCAGTACGCGAGCAGCCGGTCGTTCTTGCCGCCGAGCAGCTTCGCCAGCGGCACCCCGGCCTTCTTCGCGGCGATGTCCCAGAGCGCCACCTCGATTGGCCAGGGGCGCCCCATGAAGTGCGCGATGCCGCGCAGCAGGTGCCAGTGCTCCTCGATCGCGAGCGGGTCCTTGCCGACGAACAGGCCGGCCACGGTGTTCAGGCGCGTCAGGACGCCGCCGGCGCCGATGCCGGTGATGCCCTCGTCGGTGTGGACCTCGACGACCGTCACGTCCTGCTCGCGCTCGGGAAACGGGCGCCACGTCGGATGAAAGGGTTGGCCTTCCGGCTTGAACACGAACCGCCGCGTGCGGACGTCGGTGATCTTCACTGCGCGCCTCCCATCCTGCCGGTCGAGCTTACCGCGCCGCCGGTACGTGCGACAGGCGCCGGGCCACGCCGGCGCTCGCGGCGGACGGCCCGGCGGCCGATACCTAGGGGTGAGGTGTCCCTGATGAGCGAAGCGACCCCGGACCCGGGCATCGGGCTGGAAGACACCGTCGACGCGCTGCTGCAGACGATGGTGGTCTGGGATGAGAAGAACTACCACCACTGCCTGCGCACGGCGGCGTACGCGGCACAGATCGCCGGCGCGCTCGGGATCGAGGGCGAGGCGGCGGAGCAGGTCCGCGTCGGTGCGCTGCTGCACGACATCGGCATGATCGGCGTCGAGCTGGCCGTGCTGCGAAAGCCCGCCCAGCTCGACCCGCAGGAGACCGGGCGCGTGCGGATGCACCCGGAGATGGGCGCTGCGATCCTGGCGCGTGTGCTGCCGCCGCCGGTCGTGGCGTGCGCGGCGGCGCACCACGAGCAGCCGGACGGCCTCGGCTACCCGCTGGGCCTCACGGAAGCGCAGATCCCTCTCGAGGCGATGATCTGCCGCGTGGCCGACGTGCTGGACGCGCTGATGACGGAGCAGCCGTACCGGCCGGCGATGACGCTAGGCGCGGCGCTCGACGAGCTGCGCGCCGGGGCCGGCACGCGCTACGGTGCGGCGGTCGTGGCGGCGCTCCTCTCGGCCATCGAACGCGAAGGGCTGCGGGAGGCCGCCTGAGCCGCGCCGTCAAGGGGCGGCAAGCGGCCGCGAGATCACGAGCATTCTTAGGGCGGGGTTAACAGGTGTTTAATAGGCACCGTCTATGATGCGGCTGTAGAGCTTCACCTGATGTGCGATTTGACCTCCCGCGCACCGGGGACGAAACAAGAGGGCCGGGGAGCCCACAACCACGAAGGACCCAGACCTGGCTCCCCGGCCCGACACAAGAACCGCGAGTACGCCACCCTCGCGGTTTTTTGTTGTCCCGCCACCAGACGGGCCGTGCGGCTAGAATCGTCGTATGCCCTTCGCGGCGGTCAACGGCATCGACCTGTACTACGAATCGCACGGCTCGGGCCCCGTCGTGGTCTTCGCGCACGGGGCCGGCGGCAACCACCTGAGCTGGTGGCAGCAGGTCCCTGCCTTCTCGAAGCGCTATCGCTGCATCACCTTCGACCATCGCGCCTTCGGGCAGTCGCGGGACGGCGACGGAGAGGCGCGCCGGGGCCGGACAGCGTTCCACGACGACCTGCGGGCGCTGCTCGACCACCTGGGCATCGAACACGCGGCGGTCGTCGCGCAATCGATGGGTGGCCGCACGGCCGTCGGGTTCGCGCTGCGCAACCCGGGCCGCTGCCGGGCGATGGTGCTGGCCGGCACAACCGGCGGCGCCATCGACGACGAAGTGCGGGCGCTGCAGGACGCGCACCGCGCCAGCCCGCTCGGGCGGCAGCCGCTGTTGCGGCGGGCGGTGGCTCCGGGGCTCAAGGAGCGGGCGCCGCACCTCGACTTCCTCTACCGGTCGATCGCGCGCCTGAACCCGTCGCGGCCGAAGGACTTCCTGGCGCCGCTGCCCGGCTATCGCGGCAGCTCGGCCGAGCGGCTGGCGGCGGCGGGCTTCCCGTTGCTGTTTCTCGTCGGTGAGCACGACGCGATCACGCCGCCGGCGATCATCGAGCGCTGTCACCAGGCGGTGCCGGGCTCGCGCTTCCAGGTGATCGCGGACAGCGGGCACTCGGCGTACTTCGAGCGCGCGGATGCGTTCAACGCCGCCGTGCTGGCGTTCCTTGCGGAGTGCACGTAGCCGGAGGGCCGGCTGCGGGCGCGGCAGGGGCGCCGCTTGCTGCACCCTCGCGAAGACGCCCTACCGCGGGATCGGGCGCCACGCCGATGCGGCGTGGCGTGCGCGCGCACACCGCGCATGACCGGCTACGCGATGCCGAGCAGCTCGACGTCGAACACGAGTTCGGCATGCGGGGGGATGGCGGGCGGGGCGCCGCGCGCGCCGTAGCCGAGGTCCGCCGGGATGATGAGCTGGCGCTTGCCGCCGACCTTCATCGTCAGCACGCCCTCGTCCCAGCCCTTGATGACCTGGCCGACGCCGATGTTGAACTCGAACGGCTGCTTGCGGTCGACGGAGCTGTCGAACTTCTTGCCGTTGGTCAGGCGGCCGGTGTAGTGGACGCGGACGCGCTGGCCCTTCGCGGGCGAGGCGCCCGAGCCGACGACCTCGTCGACGTACTGCAGTCCGCTGGGGGTCGTGACGGTCTCGGCCATATCGATGCTCCTGTCTGGGGACTGGGCGCGGCAAGCGGCGCCCCTACCGGCTCACGCGCTGTCCGCCCGGGCTACTGCACGGCGAGCAGCTCGACGTCGAAGATCAGCGTGGCGTTCGGCGGGATCGTCGGCGGGAAGCCGCCGGCGCCGTAGCCGAGCGCGGCCGGGATGATCAGCCGGCGCTTGCCGCCGACCTTCATCGTCGAGAGCCCCTCCGTCCAGCCGGGGATCACCTGGCTGAGGCCGAAGGTCGCGGGCTGGCCGCGGTCGACGGAGCTGTCGAACTTCGTCCCGTCGGTGAGCCAGCCGGTGTAGTTGACGGTGACGGTCGAGGCCGCGGTGGGCTGCGCGCCGGTGCCGACGACCTCGTCGATGTACTTGAGGCCGCTCGCCGTGGTGACGATCTTGCCCTGGAGCGGCGGGATGCCGGGCGCGTTGCCGTCGCTATTGACGGGCAGGGTCTTCGCGGTCGGCGCCGGCACGACGGGCGCCGTGGGCGCCGCGGCGCCGGGTGCGGTCGGCGAGGTGGACCCGGGCCGCGCGACGGTCGCCTGGCCGGCGGGGCCGGTCGCCGGCGCGTTGGATGAGCCGCCGCCGCAGGCCGCGATCAGCGCGGCGGCGGCGAGCATGCCGAGCGAGAGTAGCTTCATCAATCAGGGCCTCCTGCTGTCGCGGCATTGTGGTCGCTCCGGCGGGCGGGCGCAACACGCGCCCGGGCAGCGGCAGTGATGCGTGAAGGCGGGGAAAGTGCCAGCGGGCCTGTAAGCCGAATTCTGTACCCTTGCGGGCGGTGGCCATCTATCTGGGCTGCGAGTCGCCCCGCAGCTCGCGCGGCCAACCCGGGACGCTCGGACGGGCCGTCCTGAGTCCTTGCGGACGCGGTCCCCTATATGGCCTTGCTCCGGGTGGGGTTTGCCCGGCCGCCGTGTCCCCACGACGCCGGTGCGCTCTTACCGCACCATTTCGCCCTTACCCGCCGCGGCGGGCGGTATGTTTCTGTGGCACTTTCCGTCGCTTCGCAGCGCCCGGCCGTTAGCCGGCACCCTGCCCTGTGGAGTTCGGACTTTCCTCCCCCGTCGCCGGGAGCGGCCACCCGGCCCGCTGGCACTTGGAGTATAGCGGGTTCGGGGTCGGGAAGGCCCGAAGCACGGTGCGCTGTGCGAGGACGCGCGGCGTAGTCTTGAACGTGCTCTTCGCCGCCATCAGGGGCGCAGGCTGACGCGCACGCAGTCGTCGGTAACGGTGATGCGCGCCACCGCGTCGCGCAGGCCGGCCTGCAACTCGGCGAACGGCAGCTCCTGCCACGCATCGAGGACGTGCACCACCCCGAGCGCGCGCTCGCTCCGGCGCTCGGCGGCGCTGGCGTGGACCTCGCTCCGGCGCTCGGCCGCATCGAGCAAGTCATCGATGGCGAGCCGGTCGGCGGCGGCGGCGCGCGCCAGCTCGTGCAGGCGCTCGCGGGCGAGGCGGCCCTTCGTCACCGCGGCCACGTAGCCCTCGAAGCGGCGCTCGATCGCCCGGGCGCGGGCGCGGAGGCGCTGCACTTCGCGTGCCTGCTCGGCGCGGCCGGCGTCGCCCTCATCGGCCTCGGGCAGGCCGCCGCTGCGGATCGTCTCGGCGAGGGCCGCGCGGACCTGCTCCTCGAGGTCGGCGGCACGGCGGGTGTGGTAGCCGCAGACGCTCTGGTTGGTGCGCGACTCGCACTGGTAGTAGCGGTAGGCGTTGGACATCGGCTTGCCGTCGCGCCGCTTCCAGGACTGCTTGCGGCTGACGCCGATGAGTTTGTTGCCGCAGTAGCCGCACTCGGCGAGCCCGGACAGCAGGTAGTGCGACGCGACGCGCGGCGCGAAGCTCGTGCGGCGCGCGTTCAATCTGTCCTGTACGAGGCCGAAGTCGTCCGCCGAGACGAGCGGCGGGTGGCTGCCGGGCACGCGCACGCCGAAGCGCGAGTAGGTGCCGAGGTAGGCGCGGTTGCGCAGGATGTCGCGGATGCTGACCATGCTCCAGTTGCCGCCGCGGCGCGTCTTCAGACCCTCCTCGTTGAGCCGGCGGGCGATCAGCCGGATGCCCATCCGCTCGTGCAGGTAGAGGCGGAAGATGTAGCGGACGACGACGGCCTCCTCTGGGATGAGTTCGAGACGCCGGCGGCTGCCCACCTTGTAGCCGTAGGGCGGGCGGCCGAGGACCTCGCCCTTGACGGCCTTGCGCCGCATCGCCGCGCGCACCCGGGCGCCGAGGCTGGTGCCGTCCTCCTCGCGCAGCCAGGCGATGATCTGGTCGTCGCCGGCCGGTGCGGCGGCATCGATCGCGGCGACGCGCGCCCCAAGCGCTTCGAGCTGGAGATAGCGGAAGACGGCGTCACGGTGGCTCACACCCAGGGCGCCGACGGCCGGCACAACGACGACCACGTCGGCAGTGTTGGACGCGCGCAGGCTGGCGACGAGCTGGCGAAATCCGGGCGCGAGACCATTTCCGGGCCCGGCCTCGACGAAGGTATCGGCGGCCTCCAGCCCTTCGCGCCCGCAATAGTCCAGGAAGGCCTTGTTCTGCTCCGCGAGCGAGCGGCCCCCCGGCGCCGCATCACGGAAGTACCCGAATGCCCTCATGTGTCACGCAACGAGGATGCGCTCGCAGTTCGGACAGTGGACGAGCGCACCCCCGCCCCTCGCACGGGTGACCAGGTTCGTCGGCAGCGAGATGCGACAGCCGGTGCACAGGTTCCGGTCGAGACGGGCCAGCGCACGACCGCCGTGCGCAAGGCGCAGGCGGTCGTACATCTTCAGCACGTCCGGGCTGACGAGCTCGGCCTGCCCGCGCCGGCGGCCGTCTTCGCCACTGACCTCCAGGCGGAGCTGTGCGATGCGCTCCGCCAGCTCCTCGCGCTCCGCGTCCCAGGCGGCTTGCAGGGCATCGCGCTCGGCCGCGGCAGCGCGCGCATCCGACTCCGCCGCCTCCACGGCGGCCAGCGCATCGAGGTCGCGGTCCTCGATCGATGAGATGTGGCGCTTGAGCTGGTCGATATCCGCCTGCAACCCCGCCAGCTCCTTGGGGTTGCGGATAGAGCCGCCGTAGAGCTTCGCCTCGAGCGGGCCGACCTTCGCCCGGATATAATCGGCCTCGCGTTCGAGGTCGCGCTGGGCGCTGCGCGCCGCGTGCAGCGCCGCCGTGCACGCGTCTGCGCGGCCGCGCGCGGCGGCGAGCGCTTCCGGCTCGTCGAGGCGCGCCTCGGCATCCGCGAGCGACGCGCGATGCGCGTCGAGGGCAACATCGATCTCCTGCAGCGTCCACAGGTCGGCGATCAGGCTCATCGTCTGCCCTGCCAGCATGGTGCACTTCCCGGAAGGCTCCGACGGCGGCCCTCACTGGCCGTCGCGCGCGACGGGAGGAAGAGCGATCACCGTGTGAGAATACGTGTCGGCGGACGCACCACGGTGCGTCCAGCGGGGCGCTCAGGACGTCGAGCCGATTATAGGCGATCGGCGGCGCTTGCGGATACCTTCTCGATAAAGATCTGCGCGCGGCCCGGCCATCGGAGCAACACCGGCCCGCCCGGTCCGTGCGCGGTTGATGGGCAGGCGCGCGAACCGGTACGCTGGAAGCACCCGGCGAATGGAGGCGGCCATGGAATACAACGTCTCCTCCCTCCTCAAGGAACACACCGGCGCGACGCGCGCGTACGACATCGACGAGGACCTCGTGATCGATGGAGCGCCGCACCACGTCGCCGGTCACGCGCGCTTCGACCGCACGCCGGACGGCGTGCTCGTGCGCGCGCGGTTGCGCGGCACGGCGCAGGGCGAGTGCAGCCGCTGTCTCAGACCCGCGACGTTCGGTGTTGACATCGAGTTCGAGGAGGAGTACATCCCGACGGTCGACGTCCACACCGGCGTCCATCTCCCGCCGCCGCCTGGCGAGGAGGATGCGTTCCGCATCGACGCCCGGCACATCCTCGACCTGCGGGAGGCCGCGCGGCAGTACTGGGCGCTGGCGCTGCCGATCGCGCCGGTGTGCCGCGAGGACTGTCCGGGCCTGTGCCCGGTGTGCGGCGAGGACCTGACGCCGGGCCATCCGTGCGCGGGCGACCAGACCGACGCCCGCTGGGCGAAGCTGGCAGATCTTCTGCCCGGGTAGGAACGCGCGCGGACGCCGGGCACTCGCGCCGCCCGGACGAGACTGCTAGACTGCCGCCTGACTCTCGAGAAGGAGCAGCGCCGCGTGCCACCACTACCCAAGCGCAAATATCCGAAGGCCCGCCAGGGGAAGCGGCGCAGCCACCTCGCGCTGAAGCCGGCCGGGCTCAGCCGCTGCCCTCAGTGCCACAGCGCGCGTTTGCCCCACACGGCCTGCCCGGCGTGCGGCTACTACCGGCGCGCTGGCGCGATTCCCGTGAGCCGGCCCAAGGCCGCCGAGTAGGTGCCCGCGCGCTGTACGGCCGGGTACCGTCCATGAGCCCCCGTGCCGCCGTCTGAGCCGCGCGTCGCCTGGGTGTTCCCCGGCCAGGGCTCGCAGGAGCCGGGCATGGGGCACGACCTCTACGCGCAGTCGCCGGCGGCGCGCGCCGTCTTCGAGCGGGCGGACCGCGTGCTCGGCCGCGCCATCTCGCGCCTCTGCTTCGAGGCGCCGGCGGAGGAGCTGGGGAAGACCGCGAACGCACAGCCAGCGATCTACGTCGTGAGCATCGCTTGCCTCGAAGCGGCGCGCGAGGCCGGCGTGCTGGCCCAGCGGCCGGCCTTCGTCGCGGGGCACAGCCTCGGCGAGTATTCCGCGCTGACGGCGGCCGGCGCGCTGCCGCTCGACGCGGGGCTGCGGTTGGTGGACGCACGCGGGCGCCTGACGCAGGCCGCCGCCGACGCCACACCCGGCAAGATGGCCGCGCTGCTCGGCCTCGACGAAGCGGCGTGCGCCGCCGTCTGCGCCGATACGGGCGCCGAGCTGTGCAACATCAACGCGCCGGGGCAGATCGTGATCGGCGGCACGCTGGACGCGGTCGAGCGGGCCTGTACGCTGGCACGCGAGCGCGGCGCGAAGCGGGCCATCCCGCTCGACGTCGGCGGCGCCTTCCACACCTCGCTCATGGAGCCGGCCGTGGCGCCGATGCGGCAGGAGGTGGCCGCGGCGCAGATCACCGATCCGGCGATCGCACTCGTCGCGAACGACCGCGCGCTGCCCGTCACGGACGCCGCCACGATCGGCGGCGAGTTGACCTTCCAGCTCACGCACGCGGTACGATGGGTGCAGTGCGTCGAGCACATGGCGGCGGCGGGCGTCACGACGTTTATCGAGATCGGGCCCGGGCGCGTGCTGACGGGGCTGATCCGGCGGATCGCGCCGCAGGCGGAGACGAAGAACATCAACGGCGTGGCATCGCTCTCGGCATGAACCGGCTCTTCGACCTCACGGGCAAAGTGGCGCTCGTCACCGGCGGGTCGCGCGGCATCGGGCGCGCGATCGCGCTGGCACTGGCGGCACACGGCGCGAAGGTCGCGGTCAACTACGCCGCGAACGCGGCGGCGGCCGAGGAGACGGCGCGGGCGATCGGCGGCGAGGGCGCGGCGGTAACGCTGCGGGGCGACGTCGCCGACCCGGCGCAGGCGGCGGCGCTCGTCGAGGGCACGATCGCGGCGTTCGGGCGCATCGATATCCTGGTGAACAACGCCGGCGTCACCAGCGATGACCTCGTCCTCCGCATGTCCGAGGCCCAGTGGGACCGGGTGATCGACACGAACCTCAAGGGGACGTTCAGCGTTACGAAGGCAGCGCTGCGGCCCATGGTGCGACAGCGCTGGGGGCGCATCATCTGCGTCAGCAGCGTGGCGGGGATCGTCGGCAACGCCGGGCAGGCGAACTACTCGGCGGCGAAGGCGGGGGTCGCGGGCTTCGCCAAGGCCATCGCGAAGGAGGTGGCCTCGCGCAACATCACCGCGAACGTCATCGCGCCCGGCTTCGTGGACACGGAGATGACGCGGGACCTGACGGACGCCCAGCGGCAGGAGATCGTGCGCATGGTGGCGCTCGGGCGCACGGCAACGCCGCAGGACATCGCGCCGGCGGCCGTCTTCCTCGCGTCGGATGAGGCAGCCTACGTGACGGGGCACGTCCTGACCGTCGACGGCGGGCTGGTGATGTACTGATGGGCGTGAGCGCGCGCCGCAAGTCCCGGATCGCCGCGCTCCAGGCGCTCTACGAGTCCGACGTCTCGGGCCACGATGCGATGGCGACGCTGGAGCGGCTGTCGGAGGAGGGGGCGCTGACGGAGACGCAACGGGCGTTCGCGCGGGAACTGCTGGTCGGGGTGATCGAGAAGCGGGCGGCCATCGACGACGTCATCCGGCAGGCGGCGCCGCAGTGGCCGGTGGAGCAGATCAGCGCCATCGACCGCAACATCCTTCGTCTTGCGATTCGGGAGATCCTGATGAATAATGGGGCGCCCATTCGGGCGGCCATCAACGAAGCCGTTGAGCTCGCCAAGACGTACGGGAGCGACAATTCGGCGAAGTTCGTCAACGGTGTGCTCGGTTCCGTCAGCCTGTCACTCGCTGGCTAACGCGCGCATTCTCACCCCGCCCGGTCGCGGAGAAGAGGGAGCTGTACAGTGGCAACGGTGTTCGAACGGGTGCGGAAGATCATCGTCGACCAGCTCGGCGTCGAAGAGGATCAGGTCGTACCCAGCGCGTCCTTCGTGGACGACCTCAACGCGGACTCGCTCGACCTCGTCGAGCTGATTATGTCCATGGAGGAAGAGTTCTCGAAGGACGGGAAGACGCTCGAGATCTCGGACGAAGATGCGGAGAAGATCGCGACCGTCCAGGACGCGGTCGATTACCTGAAGGACCTCGGCGTCGAGGACGAGTAGGCCGCGTCCGCCGTCCGGGGCCGCGCCTGACACCCGCCGTCGGCGGGTGTTCTTCTTGCCCCGGCCCCCGTCTGTCTCGCTCCCGGGAGGAGCGCCAGCCGCGGCGTTGGGATCGGGCGGGTCCAGGACGTACAATTCCCTTGCGATGAACTTCCTGGGAGTAGGCCCCGCCGAGCTGATCGTGATCCTCGTGGTCGCCCTGATCTTCGTCGGCCCCGAGCGGCTGCCGAAGCTGGCCGCCGACATTGCCCGCACGATCCGGGAGATCCGTAAGTACACCGGCAGCATCGCCGCCGAGTTCAACGACGTGATCCAGGAGTTCGAGAAGGATACGGCGGAGGACCGGAGCAAGTGGAAGGAGATCGGCCAGGGGCTCACCGACGCGTCCCGGTCGCTCACCGAGGCGATGAAGCAGGCCCACGCCGACGCCGCGACGGCCGGCGCCACCGCGCCACCCGCGGCCATCACCGCGCCCGAAGCCGCCGCCATGGCGGAGGCCAACGGCACACCCTCCCCGCCGGCCACTGACGCCCCGGCATCTCTGCCGGTGACCGGCGAGCCTCCTTCGCCCGTGCCGGCGGCGAACGGCGCCGCCCCAACACCAGCGGAACCGGCACACGGGCCGCGATGACCGCGAGCGCCCCACCGATCGACCGGCCCGACGAGGCCAAGGTCCTGACGGTCATCGAGCACCTGCAGGAGCTGCGGCACCGGGTTATGATGAGCGCGCTGGCGCTCGTCGCCGGCGTCGCGGCGTCGATCTGGCCGCTCACGAAGTACGCGCTGCACTTCCTGGTCATCCCGGCACAGCATCAGGTGCAGGGCTTCAAGCTGCACCAGTTCCAGCTCCTCGACTACTGGAGCACGTACTTCCGGGTCTCCCTGCTGCTGGGGGTGGCGCTGGCGATGCCGGTGATCATCTACGAGATCCTGGCCTTCGTGGCGCCGGGACTGACAAAGAACGAGCGGCGGTGGCTGTACCCGATCGTCATCGGCGCTTCGGTGATGTTCGTGCTGGGGATGGCGTTTGGCTATTATGTCGAGCTGCCGCCGGCCCTGCGCTTCCTCCTCCACGCCAACAGCAGCGACGTCGAGCCGACGATCGGCGTGCAGACGTACGTCGATACGGTCACCCGCCTGCTGCTGGTCACGGGACTGGTGTTCGAGACGCCGTTCGTGATGATGGGGCTGGCGAAGATCGGCGTCGTCACGTCGCGGCGGCTGCTGGGCTGGTGGCGCTACGCGATCCTCGTGGCGTTCGTCATCGCGGCGATCGTCACCCCGTCCATCGACCCGGTGACGCAGACGGTCGTGGCGATGCCGATCCTGGTGCTGTACTTCCTGGGCACGGCGCTGGCGAAGCTCGTCGAGGGCAACAGCATCCTCGGCCGCCGCTAGCACCGGACGGGGGCGGGCACGTGGGTCCGCCCCCGCACCGTTATGTCGTGCGCGCGAAACGATCACCTGCTCGATCATCTGGGCGCTAGATCCTCTCCGGGCGCATTGCTGTGCTATCATCCGGGCAAGGTGACAACGGAGATGAAGGCGCCAGCGGCTTGCGGCACGCGCCCCCTGCTGGCGGGCGCGGGCGGGGGCGCCTTCAGCGGGTTGACGGGCGTCGGCGGCGGCGCTGTGCTCGTGCCGCTGCTCACCGGCCAGCTCAAGCTAAGTCAGCATCGTGCGCACGCGACCTCGCTCGCCATCATCCTGTTCATCGCCAGCGCCGGCGCCATCGGCTACTGGCACGCGGGCAACATCGACTGGCGCCTCGTGGCGACGCTGGCGCCCGGGGCGGTCATCGGCGTCTACGCGGGGGCGAAGATGATGGTGCACGTGCCGGCGCCGCAGCTCCGGCTGCTCTTCGGGCTCTTCCTGTTCTTCGTCGCGTTCCGGCAACTGTTCTGGGATGTCTCGGCCGGCACGCCGCATGACGGCGGCGTGGCGGTGGCGATCGAGCTGGGGTTCGGCGTCGCGGGTGGCGCGCTCGCGGGCATCCTGGGCGTCGGCGGGGGCGCCGTCTTCGTGCCGGCGATCGTGATCTTCGGGCTGGCGCATGTCGGTGCGGCCGGAGACCCGCAGAAGGTGGCACAGGGGGTGTCGCTCGTCGTCATCGCGTGCACCGGGTTCGTCGGTACGCTGACGAATCTGCGGCAACAGGCGATCGACCTCGAGACGGTGAAGTGGGTGCTGCCGTCGGCGGTCGCGGCGGCGTTCATCGCCTCACTCTGGGCAAACCGGCTCGACGCTGAGATCCTCAAGCGGGTGTACGGGGTCGTCGCGCTCCTGCTCGGCACCCAGATCATCGTCAACACGGTCCGCATGATGCACGCGAGGAGCGCGCCAGCGCAGAGGGTGTAACGCATGGACGCGAAGGGACAGCAGCGCGCGCTCGCGATGATCGCGAAGCAGGTGGCAGGGTGCCGGGCCTGCGCGCTCTACCAGGGCACGACAAACCCCGTGCCCGGCGAGGGAAACGCGAGCGCCGAGATCATGTTCATCGGCGAAGGGCCGGGGTTCTACGAGGACCGGCAGGGGCGGCCCTTCGTCGGCGCCTCCGGCAAGTTCCTCGACGAGCTGCTCGCCTCGATCGGCCTCGACCGGCGGCAGGTCTTCATCACGAACGTGGTGAAGCACCGGCCGCCGAACAACCGCGACCCGCAGCCGGACGAGATCGCCGCCTGCAAGCCGTACCTCGACGCGCAGGTCGAGGCGATCGCGCCGAAGGTCATCGTGACGCTGGGAAGGCACTCCATGCAGCGGTACTTCCCGGGCGAGGCGATCGGGCGGGTGCACGGGCAGCCACGGCGGAAGGATGGCGTGATCGTCGTGCCGATGTACCATCCGGCGGCGGCGCTGCATCAGCAGACGCTGCGGCGCGTCATCGAAGCCGACTTCGCGCGGCTGCCGGAGTTCCTGGCGAAGACGCTGAACGGCGCAGCGCCGGCCCGGCCAGAGGTCCCCGAGCAGCTCCGGCGCGCGGCGCCTCCGCTGCCGGCAGCCGCGGACGCGGCGGCCGGCGAGACGAAGCAACAGGACGCGCAGCAGATGCGCCTCCTCTAAGGAGCCCATGGCAGCACAACCGCTCCGTGTCATCCCGCTCGGCGGGCTCGGCGAAATCGGCAAGAACATGATGCTGTTCGAGTATGGCGACGACGTCATCGCCATCGACTGCGGGCTGATGTTTCCGTCCGAGGACATGCTGGGCGTAGACCTCGTGATCCCCGACGTGAGCTATCTCATCGAGAAGCGCAAGAGCCTCCGGGCGATCTTCATCACCCACGGCCACGAGGATCACACGGGGGCACTGCCGTACATCCTGAAGCAGATCAACGTGCCGGTGTACTGCACGCCGCTGGCACACGGGCTGATCAGCGTGAAGCTGAAGGAGGCGCGGCTGCTGCAGAGCAGCGACCTGCGCGAGTTCCGGGTCGGCGACGTCGCCGAAGAGGGGCCGTTCACCGTCGAGCCGTTCCAGGTCGCACACAGCATCCCGGACTCCGTGGGGTACGCGATCCGGACGCCGGTGGGCACGTGTATTCACACCGGCGACTTCAAGCTGGACCACACGCCGGTGATGGGCCAGTCGACGGACCTGGCGCGGCTGGCGCGCCTGGGCGAGGAGGGCGTGCTGCTGCTGCTCGGCGATTCGACGTACGCGGAGATCCCCGGCTACACGCCGTCGGAGCAGATCGTCGGCGAATCGATCCTGCGGCTGATGTCGCAGGCGGAGGGGCGCGTGATCGTCACGACGTTCGCGTCGCTCATCGCGCGCGTGCAGCAGGTGTTCGACGCCGCGGAGCGGACCGGGCGCCGGGTGTTCATCACGGGCCGCAGCATGATCGACAACGTACACATGGCGCTCGAACGCGGCTACCTGCGCGCGCCGGAGGGGATGCTGGTCTCGGTGCGGGAGCTGCCGGGCGTGCCGCACGAGAAGCTGGCGATCATCACGACGGGCAGCCAGGGCGAGCCCACGTCCGCTCTGACGCGCATGGCGAACCAGGACCACCAGCACGTGAAGATCGTCGAGGGCGACACGGTGATCCTGTCGGCGTCCGCGGTGCCGGGCAACGAGGCGCTCGTGCACCGGACGGTGGACAACCTCTTCAAGCTCGGCGCGAACGTGCTCTACAACCGCATCGCCGACGTGCACGTGCGCGGGCACGCGGCACAGGAGGAGCTGAAGATCGTGCAGTCGCTGGTGCGGCCGAAGTACTTCGTTCCGGTGCACGGCGAGTACCGCCACATGGTGCTCCACGCCCAGCTTGCGGAGTCGATGGACCAGGGGACGGAGAGCTTCATCCTGACCGACGGCGACGTGCTCGAGCTGACGGCGGACTCCGCGCGCTACGCCGAGCGCATCGAGGCGGACTACGTCTACGTGGACGGGATCGGCGTCGGCGACATCGACCACGTCGTCCTGCGCGACCGCAAACACCTCGCTTCAGACGGCATGGTCGTCGTGATCCTGGCGATGGACAAGCAGACGGGGCGTGTCGCGGGACGGCCCGAGGTGGTTTCGCGCGGCTTCGTCGATATGGACGAGAGCGACTCGCTGATCGAGCGGACGCGCGACGAGGTGCTGCGCGCGCTCGCGGGCGCCGACCATATCGTGGAGTGGGGCGCGGTGCACGCGCAGGTGAAGGATTCCGTCGCGAAGTTCCTGTACGACGAGACGCGGAGGCGGCCGATGGTGCTGCCGGTGGCGGTGGAGGTCTAGGCCTGTGGCCGCACGGATGCGGGCGAAGTCCGGGCGCGGCAAGCGCCCAAAGGCGGCCGTCAAGCCTGTCGGGCGACGGCGCGGCGGCCAGTCGGCGTACCAGACGGTCCATGACCTGCTGTTGCGGCGGCAGAGCATCGGCGTTGCGCTCTGGCTGGCGGCGCTGCTGGCCGTGCCCTGGCTCGTGCCCCTCTTCCCGGGCCTGATCAACCTGCGCGACCGCTTCGTCGAGATGTTTGGGTTGCTGGTGTTCGGGTGGATCGCGCTCACGCTGTACGCGGGCTGGCTGGTCGTCCGCGGAGAGCAGGCGAAGCTCTGGGCGAGCTGGAAGCCATGGGCGATGGGGTTGCTATCCGGGCTCTTCCTCGCCGGCCTGCTCGGCTTCCTGCGGCCGTCGTGGCATCTCGGCGACGTCGCGCTGGCGCGTCACAGCATCGGCGGCGAACTCGGGCGGCGCCTCGCCGGCTCTCCGCTGGGGGTCGTGGCGTGGCTGGCGGCGGGCATCGCGGCGTTCGCGCTGGCGGCACCGGAAGCGGCCGCGACGGCGATGCGCGAGGCGCCGCACGTGGCGCAGGAGGTGTGGGGCTGGCGGATCCCGCAGCGCGCCGGCACGGGCGCAAAGCGCGCGTTCGAGTTCATCTTCCCCACGCACCCGGCGCCCAAGGGTTCGGTCAAGGTCCCGCTCGACTCGGTGATGTGGGCGCAGACCGCGGGCGCGGCGACGCTGGCGGACGAGCCGGCGGCGGCCGCGCCCGAGGAGCCGGTGCAGGGGGCGCTCTTCCCGGAGTTGGAGCCGCACCCAGACGAGCAGGCCGACGCCCCCGCCATCATCGTCGATGCCGACGGGACCCGGCGCTCGCGCGACGGCTGGCAGTTGCCCTCGATGGACGTGCTCGCCGACAAGGCGCCGCCGGAGACCGGCCGCCCGGGCAGCGCGGTGCGCGCGGCGGTCATCGAGGAGACGCTGGCGAGCTTCGGGGTCGATGCGAAGGTCGTGCAGGTCAACGAGGGCCCGACGGTCACGCAGTTCGGCATCGAACCCGGCTGGGACGTGAAGACGCGCACGGTCGTCGAGCGCGACCGGGACAACAAGCCGCTGCTGGACAAGGAGGGGCGCCCGAAGACGCACGTCGAGGAGGTCTCGCGGACGCGCGTACGCGTCCAGCAGATCACATCGCTGGCGAACGACCTGGCGCTGGCGCTGGCCGCGTCCTCCATCCGCATCGAGGCGCCGGTGCCGGGCAAGCCGGTGCTCGGCATCGAGGTGCCGAACACGAGCTCATCGCTCGTCACCCTGCGGAGCGTGGTGCAGAGCCCGCAGTTCCAGAAGCAGTCGTCGCGCGGCAAGCTCGCGATCGCCCTGGGCCAGAGCGTCGCGGGCGAGGCCGTCGCCGCGGACCTGGCGCGGATGCCACACCTGCTGATCGCCGGCACGACCGGCTCCGGCAAGTCGGTGTGCATGAACGCCATCATCTCCTGCCTGCTGATGCACGCCTCGCCGTCCGAGGTGCGCTTCGTGATGATCGACCCGAAGCGCGTCGAGCTCTCGGCATTCGCGCCGATCCCGCACCTGGCGTTCTCGAACATCGTCGTCGAGATGGACCAGGTCGTCGGCACGCTGCAGGCGGTGATCCACGAGATGGAGTCCCGCTACCGGAAGTTCGCGGCGCTGGCCGTGCGGAACATCGACAGCTACAACCGCAGCCCGCGGGCCGCCGACAAGCTGCCGTACTGGGTGGTGATCATCGACGAGCTGGCGGACCTGATGATGGCGGCGCCGTTCGAGGTGGAGCGCCAGATCTGCCGGCTGGCGCAACTGGCGCGCGCGACGGGCATCCACCTCGTGGTGGCGACGCAGCGGCCCTCCGTCGACGTCATCACGGGCCTGATCAAGGCGAACTTCCCGACGCGCATCGCCTTCGCGGTCAGCTCGCAGGTGGACTCGCGCACGATCCTCGACATGGCCGGCGCCGAGAAGCTCCTCGGCCGCGGCGACATGCTCTACATGGCGCCCGACGCCGCGAAGCCCAAGCGGCTGCAGGGCGTCTTCGTATCCGACGAGGAGATCGAGCGGCTGGTGCACTTCTGGACGCAGGAGCGCTTCTCGGGCATCGAGCGCCCGACCTTCGACCACCTGCTCGACGTGGCGAAGGCGGAGCTGGAGCAGGAGGGCGCGAACGACGAGATGTTCGAGCGCGCGAAGGACCTGGCGTCGGAGCACAGCCGCGTCTCGACCTCGCTCCTGCAGCGGCGGCTGCGCATCGGCTACCCGCGGGCGGCGCGGCTGATCGACATGCTCGAGGCCGCGGGCGTCATCGGGCCGGCGGAGGGCGGCGGCTCGCGCGAGGTGATCAGCCCGGCCGGGCACCACAGCGAGCCGGAAGAGCTCCAGTTCTAGTAGGGGCGGCTCCACGTGGCCGCCCAGTTCGAGGAGGTCGCCCTGCCCGGGCGGCCCCACGTGGCCGCCCCCGTTCGAGGATGTAGCACCATCCAGTTGGATCAGCACGAGGGTCGCGGCGGAGCGGCACCAAGTGCGGCGCACGCTCGCGCTGCGGCTCGCCATCCCCGCGCGCGCTTCGCACCGACGGATCACGGCCGCCCCGCGCGCTTCAACGCGTGGGCGCTGCGGGGCGGTCGCGGCGCTCCTCGGCTAGCTCCGGCGCCGCACGCCGTACACGAGCGAGCCGCCGCCCATGGCCAGCAGCGCGATGCCGGCGGCGAGCGCCCACGAAGGGCCGCCGCCCGAGGCGCCGCCGCCCGTACCCGTGTTCGGCGCCTGGATGCCGGCGCCGATCCCGCCCGCCGCTGCCGTCGGCGGGACCGGCGTATTCGGCACGGACGTCGACGGGGCGACGGTTGCGGTCGCCAGCGCGGTGTTGGTCGCGACAGCCTGCGTGGCCGTCGGCGTCGCCGTCCGGACGGGCGGCGGCACGGG
>JAGWOC010000056.1 GCA_028872875.1 Chloroflexota bacterium
GGGCGGCGCCGAGGGCGCGGTCCCGGGCGGCGGCGAGGGCGGCGTGCCGGGCGGCGGCGAGGCGGCGTTCGCGACGTACACCGACCCAGCCGGGGCGTTCTCGTTCGCGTACACCTCCGGCTGGGCGAAGAGCATCGATGCGCGGGGCGCCATCCTCTTCCAGGGACGCAACCAGTCCGTGCGGTTCCGCCTGGCCGCCAACGCCGGCAGCGACCCGACGGCCTTCGCCACGAGCGACGCGGGCAGGCTCGGGACGGAGTTCCCGGGCTTCCACCAGATCAGCCTCGCGGCATCCGCGACGCTCCCGGGCGCGGCGCTGCTCACGTTCGAGTGGCAGGGCACGAACGCCGTCACCGGCAAGGCGATTCTCGAGCACGCCGAGCGCTACTACATCCCGGCGTCCGGAGGGCGCATGGCCGTGCTCACGTACAGCGCGCCGCCCAGCCAGTTCGACCCCCAGAACAGCGCCGACCTGGCGCGATCCGTACGAGTGAGGTGACGATGAGGGCACAGACTACCAGCATGCCCCGCGCCGTCCCCGCCGCCAGCCTGATGCCGTTCGTCATCGTGGACGACGTGTTCAAGGTGTACCGCGAGGGCGACGTCGAGACGGTGGCGCTCCGCGGCGCGTCGATGACAGTCCAGCGCGGTGAGTTCGTCGTGATCGTCGGCCGCTCGGGAAGCGGCAAGTCGACACTCCTCAACATCATCGGCGGCCTCGCGGACACGACGGCGGGCCGCGTCACCGTCGCCGGCTTCGACCTCGCGCGGTCGGACGAGGAGTTGCGGGCGATGGTGCGCAGCAAGCACATCGGCATGGTCTTTCAGGCCGACAACCTCGTGCCGTTCCTGACCGCCGAGGAGAACGTCGCGCTGCCGATGCAGCTCGCCGGCCGGGCGGATGCCGGACGGCGGGCGCGCCATCTTCTCGACGAGCTGGGCGTGGGCGCGCGCCACGGCCACCGGCCCGAGCAGCTCTCGGGCGGCGAGAAGCAGCGCGTGGCGATCGCCACCGCGATCGCCAACGAGCCCGAGCTGCTGCTGGGCGACGAGCTCACGGGGGAGCTCGACACGATGAACACCGACGCGGTCCTCGACGCGCTGGCGGCGCTCAACGCGCGCGGCATGACGCTCGTCATCGTGACGCACAACATGCGCGTCGCCCGCCGCGCGACGCGCATCCTGCACATCAAGGACGGCCTGATCGAAGAGAGCGAGGCAGCGCATGGCGACAAGAGCTGACGAGATGACGCCGCCGCCAGACGCGCAGGCCGGCCGGGCCGTCCTCGCCGCGACCGGGCTGCGCAAGCGGTACGGCCGCGGCGACGGGGCGGTGGACGCCCTGCGCGGCGTCGACCTCGAGATCCGCGGAGGCGAGATCGTGGCGGTGATGGGGCCGAGCGGCTGTGGCAAGACGACGCTCCTGCACGTGCTGGGCGGCATCGAGCCCGCGGACGCCGGTGAGATCTCCATCGACGGCACCGTGGTGTCGCGCGACGAGCGGCGGCTCGCCGGCCTGCACCGCCGCACGGTGACGTTCGTGTTCCAGGGCTTCGGCCTGATCCCGAGCCTCTCGGCGCGCGAGAACGTGGAGTTCCCGCTCGTCGCGGCGGGCGTCCCCGCGGGCGAGCGCCACCGCTCATCGCTCGCGGCGCTGGCCGACGTCGGGCTGGTCGAGTGGCAGCACCACCTGCCCGAGGAGATGTCCGGGGGCCAGCGCCAGCGCGTCGCCATCGCGCGGGCGCTCGTGCCCAACCCGCGCCTGATCCTCGCCGATGAGCCGACGGGCAACCTCGACGTCGCGACCGGCGAGGAGGTGCTCGACCTCCTGATCACGAGTGCGCGGCGCAGGCGCTGCGCGCTCGTCATGGTGACGCACGACCCCGACGCGGGCGCGCGCGCGGATCGCATCCTGTCCCTGCGCGACGGCGTCCTCGTGAACCACACGGAGGACCTGACATGACGCGGGGGGTCGCTGCCTACACGTTCCGGCTCCTCCTGCGCTCGCCCGGCCGTTCGCTCGCGCTGATTGGCGGGCTGTCGCTCGGCGTCGCCCTGGTGGTGAGCATCCTCTTCTTCGTCGAGAGCTCCTCGAAGCAGCTCACACAGACGGCCATCGCGCCGGTGCCGATCGACATGGTCGGCCACGCGACCGTCCCCACGATCAGCCAGCGCCAGGTGGTGGGCGCGTTCCGCAGGCAGCCGGGGATCCAGGCGGTCGAGGTGATGGACGCCGTCGACTTCACGACAGCGGCGCGGCCGGGCGGCGCGCAGAAGACACCGGCGGGCAAGCTGGTCGCCGTCGACCCCTCGTTCTTCCAGAGCTTCGACGTCCTGAAGGTCTCGTCGGGCGCGTTCGACCCGAACGGCGCGCTCGTCACCGAGGCGACGGCGACCCGGCTCGGCGTCAAGCCCGGCGACACGATCGCGGTCAGCATCCCGGCGCTGGCAGCGCCGTACCAGGTGAAGGTCACCGGCATCGTCGATGCGAGCCGGGCGCAGATGCTGTTCCTGAGCACCGACCCCTCGAAGCAGGGCGAATACCAGGTCGTGACGGACATGGTCGTCATGGACCGCTCGCTCTTCAACCGCGCCCTGCGGACGGCGTTGCTGGGCGCCGCGTCGGCACAGCCGGCGCCGAACGCGACCGGCGGCGCGCCCGTCGTCGACCAGCAGCAGCTCATCCGCATCGACCGGACGGCGCTGCCGGGCAGCCCGGCGGCGGCGCAGACGCGCGTGAAGACGCTGGCGCGTTCGCTCGAGCGGCAGTTCACGGGCCAGATCAAGATCACGAACAACCTGGGCGACGCGCTGGGCTCGGCGAAGGGTGACGCGCTGACGGCGAAGATCCTGTTTATCTTCCTGGGCCTGCCCGGCGTCGCGCTCGCCGTCTTCCTGGCGCGCTACGCGGGCGAGCTGTACGGCGAGGCGCAGCGGCGCGAGATCGGGCTGCTGCGGGCGCGCGGCGCGTCGTCACGGCAGGTGCTCGGCATCGCCGGGCTGGCGGCGGGGGTGCTGGGCGTCGCCGGCGCCGCCGTCGGCCTCGGAGCCGGCACGCTGGTGACAGTGCTGGCGCGCGGGAACAACGCGCTGGCCAGCGCGAGCGCGGGGACGTTCATCGGCATGGTGCCGTGGGCGCTCGCGGCGGGACTGCTGATGGCGGTCGCCTCATCGTTCATGCCGGCATGGAACGCCGCCCGCCAGAACGTGATCGACGAGCGCCGGCGGATCAAGCGCGTCGAGAGGGCGCCGTTCTGGAAGCGGGCCTGGCTCGACGTGGGCGCGCTGCTCGCGGCGGGCGTGGTGCTCTTCCTCCTCAACCTGTCCGGCGGCTTCAAGCCGGCCGGTGGCGAGGGGCAGACGCTCTCGTTCTCGTTCTACCTCTTCCTGGCGCCGCTGCTTCTGTGGATCGGGCTGACACTTCTCTTGCAGCGGCTGCTGGTGAAGGTCATACCGCTCTTCGCGCGGTCCGCCGCGGGCGCCAGCAGCGGCTTCGGCCAGGTCGCCGCCCGCAGCATGGGCTGGCGCGCGAACCGCCTGACGTCCGCTATCTCGGTGGTGGCGCTGACGCTCTCGTTCGGCGTCAGCCTGGCGCTCTTCACGAGCACCTACAACGCCCAGAAGCGCATGGACGCGCACTACGCCGTCGGGTCCGACGTGCGGGTGACGCCGGCGCTCGGCCTGGCGCAGCCCGCCGGCCTGCGGCAGCGGCTGCTGGTGCCGGGCGCCACCGGCGTAACGGCCGTGATGCGCGACGGCAGCGCGGTTGTGGGGTCCGAGCGGCACGTCGTGTACGGCATCAACGCCGCGAAGTTCGGAAGCATCTCCTACCTGCCGGACTCCTTCCTCGTCGGCGAGAGCGCCACGACGATGCTGTCCAACCTGCGCGCGACGCCCAACGGCGTGCTCATCTCGCGGGACCTCGCGAACACGTTCAGCATCCTCGTCGGCGACCCGGTGCTGGTGCGGCTTTCGACCGGCGGCGGCGCGTACAAGGACGTGCGCCTGAAGGCCGTCGGCATCTTCAAGCAGTTCCCGACGTCGTCGCAGGACAGCGACCTCGTGATGAACCGCGCGTTCATGGCGCAGGCGCGCGGCACGACGGCCGCCGACTTCTACCTGGTGCGGGCGGACGGCACACAGGCCGGAGCGACGCGCGTCGCGAACGAGATCAAGCCGCTGTTCGGCAGCACGGCGCCGGCCCAGGTCCAGGACCTGACGGCGACGCTGGCGACGGACCAGTCGACGCTGACGAGCCTGAACCTCAGCGGCCTCGGCTCGACCGAGCGCATCTTCACGCTCGTGATCGCCTTCGCCGGCTTCGGCATCTTCCTGCTCTCGGCGATCGCCGAGCGGGCGAAGGAGTTCAGCACGATGCGGGCGATCGGCGCCGCGCCATCGCAGCTCCGGCGGCTCCTCGCCATCGAGGGCGGCAGCATCATGGTGTTTGGCCTGCTGCTCAGCGTGCCCGTGGGCTTCATCATCGCGCGGGTGCTCGTCACGCTGCTGACATCGATCTTCTCGCTGCCGGTGAGCGGCGTCTCGGTGTCGCTCTCGCCGCTGCTCATCCTCTTCGCGGTCAGCGCGGGTGGGCTGCTGGTGGCGCTGGTCCTGACAGCGCAGGCGTTGCCCCGCCTGAGCCTCGGGACGACGCTGCGCGAGGAGTAGGCGCGCCCAGGCCGGGGACCGCTCCGTCTGCCCCCCGGAGCGCTCCCCGGCCCACGGGCACACATGCCGCGGCGGTGCTTGCCGTCGGGTCTTCCGGCCCCACTACATGGCAGCCGTCCAATCACAGCAGGCCCGGTTCCGGCGAGGCGCCGGCCGACGGAAGTGAAGCTGGCCCCGCCTCGGCGTGGGGAGCGTCCGATCTTGGCGGGTTCGCTTCATGTCCAATTCATGTGGCCGCTCTACGCTGGCAGGCAGAGATCTTCGTCGATTGCGCACGTCAGGGTGCGAGAGCCGGGAGGATCACGTGAACGAAGGCACTTCACCGAAGATCTGGCGGGATTTCAGGACGCTCATCGAAGGGGCCATGGACGACGCGCTGGCGGACGAGCAGCTCGGCGCCCGGCTCGCCGAGTGTCGCGCGATGCTCGCGGCCGTGCGGGCGCAGGATCCGGCGGACCCCGCCGAGCTGATGCAGACCTGGCGCCACCTCGTCGCGGCGGTCGAGCGCTTCCGCACACACGCGCCCGCGCTGGACAACGGCTACGGGGTCTACCTGTGCCTGCTGCTCGTCATGTGGGAAGACGCAGCTCCGGACCCTGCGGGCCGCGGCGCGCCGGCCGCAGACACGCGGCGGCTCGTCCCGCCACGGCTGCGGCCGCTGCTCACGGACGACCCGCTGCTCCTCTGCGCCGGGCCGCCGCCCGCCGCCGCAGCCGACCGCGCGGGACGCCGGAACGGCCGCCGCGCCCATGGGCTGAGGCCCGTGCGGCCGCGTCCGGCCGCGGCAAGGTAGAGGGGCCCGCGTGGCGCGCACCGTATCGAGCAGCCAGGACTGGTGGTCAGGCCTCGGCCTGCTGCGCCGGCGCGCGACGGCCGCGCTCGTCGCCTCGAACACGCTGATGAGCCTGGGCGGCGGCATGCAGATGCTGCTGCACGGCTGGCTGGCGGTCTCCTGGGGCGGCAGCCTCTGGATGCTCGTCGCCTTCGCGGCCTCGCGTATCGTCCCCAAGCTGCTGCTCACCCTCCCCGCCGGCGTGCTCTGCGACCGCGTCCCGCGGGCCCGCCTGCTGGCGGCCACGCGCGGCGTCGACGTCGCCGCTTCGCTGCTGCCGCTCGCCGGCTTCTTCGCGCCGATGCCGCTCCTGTGGGTGCTGGCCGCCAGCACGCTCGCAGGCGCCATCCACGCCTTCGACCTGCCGGCGGGACGCGGCGCCATGGCGGACATCACGCCGCCGCGTGATCTGCACGCGGCGGTCGCGGTGAACAGCGCCGGTCACCAGGCGGCGGCTCTGCTCGGTCCCGCGCTGGCATTCGGGCTGGCATCCTGGCCCGGGCGGCCGGCGGCCCTGCTCGTCTCGGCGCTGGTGCTGGCTGGCGCCGCGCTGGTGTCGCGCGCAGTGCCTGGCGCGCCGCAGCCCGCCCTCGCGCGCGGCTCGCGCCCCGAGCGGGCCTCGCTCGTGCGCTATCTCATGTCCGCACCGCCTGTGCTGCTGCTGATGGCCGCGAGCGCCGCGCCCGGCGTCGTCGACCGGATGATCGCCCTGCTGCTGCCGTCGGCGGGGGCGAGCCGCGGCTCGGTGGGGTTCGCCCTCGTCGCGCCCGAGCTCGGCGCGCTCTTCGCGGCGGTGATCCTCGCCGTCGCGCCCGTCCGTCTCGGCGCGGCCGCGGTGCTCGCGGGCGTCCTGCTCTACGGCGGCCTGGTCGTGGTCGCGTCGCAGAACGTGCACGAGGCGCAGATGCTGATCGTCGCCCTGGCAGTCGCCGGGATGGCGAGGCTGGTCGTGAACGCCACGGCGCAGGCGCGCCTGCAGTGCGTGGTCCCGGCCGCCGTGCGCGGGCGCGTGTTCGCGGTATAGCGGCTTACACCCGCACCTTCGCCGTGTCCGCTCGTGACCGGTTCGGAAGGGTCACGTAGAACGCACTGCCCGCCGGCGAGCTCTCGACGCGGATGCGGCCGCCGTGCGCCTCGGCGATCCAGCGGCAGATCGCGAGCCCGAGGCCCGCGCCCGCCTGCTCCCGCGTGCGGCCGTCGTCGATGCGGTGGAAGCGCTCGAAGATGCGCTCCCGGTGCGCCTCCGGGATGCCCGGTCCCGTGTCCTGCACGAAGAGCTCGGCCGCATCGGGCCGGGCCCGCCAGCCCAGCGTGACGGTGCCCCTGTCCGTGTACTTCACCGCGTTGTCGGCGAGGTTGAGCATCAGTTGCAGCAGGAGGTCTTCGTCGCCGATGACGGTCGAGGGCCCGCCCGGCGAGACGGTGATGGTCAACCCCTTCGCCTGCGCCAGCGGCTCCACCTGCTCCGCGACGGAATCGACGAGCTCACGCAGGTTCACGGGCTGGCGCTCGACCGGCAGCGCGCCGGCATCGGACCGGGCGAGCATGAGCAGCCCGCCGACGAGCCGCGTCATCCGGTCGACCTGCTCGTTGACGCCGGCCAGCACGTGCTGGTAGCCAGCCGCGTCTCGCGGCCGCTGGAGCGCGACATCGATCTGGCCCTTGATCGCCGTCAGCGGCGTCCGCAGCTCGTGGGAGGCATCCGCCGTGAACTGGCGCTGGCGTTTGAACATCGCGTCCAGCCGCGCGATCATTTCGTCGAACGTGCGTGCGAGGCGGCCGACTTCGTCGTTCGGCAGGTCGAGGTTGAGGCGGCGGCTCAGGTCCTGCCCGGTGATCTCCTGCGCCATCTTCGTCACGCGGTCGATCGGGGCGAGCGCACGCGTCGAGAGCCACCACCCACCTAGGCTCGCGAACACCAGCGCGAGCGGCGCCCCGATGGCCAGCACCAGGAGCAGGTTGTTCAGGGTGCCGTTGAGCTCCGACATCGACTGGCCGACCTGCAGCACCGCGACGACGCGGCCGTTTTGCTCGACCCGGCGGGAGAGGAGGCGCGCCTGCGTCTCGCCGCTGCCGACGGTCTGGACCGGTTCACCCCCTTGCAGCGCTTGCCGCACGGATGCCATGTCGACTGGCACCTTGCCGAACGCCGCCGAGGAGTCGAAGAGGACAGCGCCCGTCGGGTCGAGCAGGCGCTCGAAGTACTGGCCCTGGTTCGGGTCGCGCGGGTTGGTCGTGAGGTCGAGCGTCGGCTGCCCTTCTGGCCCGTTGTCGAGCAGCCCCTGGATGAGGGTGGCGCGCGTGCGCAGCGAATCGTCGAGGCTGCTGTTCAGGGCGCGGCGCAGCGTGAAGTAGATGCCGCCGCTGAAGAGGATGAGGATGACGGCGAGGATCGCGAAGTACCAGAGGGCAAGGCGCAGGCGGATCGACCGGAAGAACAACTCAGCCTTCCGGCACCGCGATCTTGTAGCCGGCGCCGCGCACCGTCTGGATCAGCTTCACGTCGTGACCGTCGTCGACCTTGCGGCGCAGGTGGCCGATGTACACATCGATCACGTTGGCGACGTTCAGCGTCTCGTAGTTCCACACGCGCTCGGTGATCATCGTGCGCGTCAGCACGCGATTGGGGTTGCGCATCAGGTATTCGAGCAGGGCGTACTCCTTCGTCGTCAGGTCGATGGAGCGGTCCCCTCGCTTCGCCCGCCTGGTCGTCGTGTCCAGCTCCAGGTCTCCGACGCGGATCACCGGGTCCGTGGCGTGCGGCTCGCGCCGGGAGAGCGCGCGCACCCGCGCGACCAGTTCCGCGAATGCGAACGGCTTCACAAGATAGTCGTCCGCGCCGGTGTCGAGGCCGCGCACCCGGTCATCCACCGTATCACGGGCGGTCAGCATAAGCACGGGCGTCTTGTTCCCGCGTTCACGCAGCCGCCGGCAGACGGTGAGCCCATCGACCTTTGGCAGGACGATGTCGAGCACGATCACGTCGAACGAGCCGACTTCGGCGAGGTCGAGGGCGGCGGCTCCGTCGCTCGCCAGGTCGACCGCATAGCCCTGCTCGGCCAGGCCGCGGACGACGAAATCAGCGATCGCTGGCTCGTCTTCAACAACCAGCAGTCTCATATATTGGAAACCCTAACAGTTCAAGATGAAAGGAACATGAAGCCCGGCGGCCGATCCGGCCGCTCGCCGCGGGCCTCCGGCGTCCGTTGGGGTATCTTGCGCCCATGGGGGAATCGACGTGACCGGACGACGCGGCAGAAAGCCTGCGGACCGCGACCGAGGCGCAGCCACGCCGGACGCAACCTTGCTGACCGACGACGACCTCTACCTGTTCAACGAAGGCAGCCACCTCCGCCTCTACGACCACCTCGGCGCGCACCCGATGTCGGTAGGCGGCAAGGCTGGCACGCACTTCGCGGTCTGGGCGCCGAACGCCGAGCGCGTGTCGGTCATGGGCGACTTCAACGGCTGGTCGAAGGATGGCCCCGACCTGCGGCCGCGCGGGCGCTCCGGCATCTGGGAGGGCTTCGTGGCAGGCGTCGGCGCCGGCGCCGTGTACAAGTACCGCATCGCGTCGCGGCAGCGCGGCTACCGCGTCGAGAAGGCGGACCCGCTGGCCTTCCTAGCGGAGGCGCCGCCGCGCACCGGGTCGGTCGTCTGGGACCTGGCGTACGACTGGGGCGACGCCGCCTGGATGGCGGCGCGCGGCGCGCGCAACCGGCTCGACGCGCCGATCGCGATCTACGAGGTGCACCTGGGCTCCTGGCGCCGGAACATGGCGGAGGGCGCTCGGCCGCTGACCTACCGCGAGCTGGCAGCCGAGCTGGCCGACTACGCCGCCGAGATGGGCTTCACGCACGTCGAGTTCCTGCCGGTGATGGAGCACCCGTTCTTCGGCTCGTGGGGCTACCAGACGACGGGGTACTACGCGCCGACGGCACGCTACGGCACGCCGCAGGACCTGATGTACCTCGTCGACACGCTGCACCAGCGCGGTATCGGCGTCATCTTCGACTGGGTGCCGTCGCACTTCCCGACGGACGAGCATGGACTGGGCTACTTCGACGGGACGCACCTCTACGAGCACGCTGACGCGCGCCAGGGCTTTCACCCGGACTGGAAGAGCTTCATCTTCAACTACGGCCGGCCCGAGGTCCGCAGCTTCCTCCTCAGTAACGCGCTCTTCTGGCTCGACCGGTATCACGCCGACGGGCTGCGCGTCGACGCCGTCGCGTCGATGCTGTACCTCGACTACTCGCGCAAACCGGGCGACTGGATCCCGAACAAGTACGGCGGGCGCGAGAACCTCGACGCGATCGCGTTTCTGCGGCGCCTCAACGAGGAGGTGTACCACGCCCATCCGGACGTGCAGACCTACGCCGAAGAATCGACGGCGTGGCCGATGGTGTCGCGCCCGACCTACGTCGGCGGGCTCGGCTTCGGCGCGAAGTGGGACATGGGCTGGATGCACGACACGCTGCGCTACATGAGCCGTGAGCCGGTGCACCGGCGCTTCCATCACCAGGAGTTGACCTTCCGCATGCTCTACGCGTTCAACGAGAACTTCGTGCTGCCCCTCTCGCACGATGAGGCCGTGCACGGCAAGCGCTCGCTGCTCGCGAAGATGCCGGGCGACGAGTGGCAGAAGCACGCCAACCTGCGGCTGCTCTTCGGCTACCTGTACGGGCAGGCCGGCAAGAAGCTGCTCTTCATGGGCGGCGAGCTGGCGCAATGGCGCGAGTGGCAGCACGACGAGAGCCTGGAATGGCACCTGCTGGAGTTTGCCCTCCATCGCGGCGCGCAGGCCTGCGTACGCGACCTCAACCGCCTGTACGCGCGGGAGCGCGCGCTGCATGAGCTGGACTGCGACCCGGCCGGCTTCGAGTGGGTCGATGCCAGCGACGCCGACAACAGCGTCATCACCTTTCTGCGCCGGTCGCACGGCGGCGATGAGACCGTGCTCGTCGCCTGCAACTTCACGCCGGTGCCGCGGCACGGCTACCGCATCGGCGTGCCGCAGGGCGGTTTCTGGCACGAGCTGCTGAACACCGACGCGGAGGTCTACGGCGGCAGCGGCCAGGGCAACTTCGGCGGCATTGAGGCGCAGCCGGTGGCCGCGCACGGCCGGCCCTTCGCGATCAGCGTCACGCTCCCGCCGCTCGCAACGATCGTTCTGAAGGCGCCCGGCGACCTGTAGGGCGCGATGTGCTAGCATCGGCGCAGCCCGCGTGAGCCGGGACGGAGGGTCCGGCGTGGACTTTCGCTTCGACGCTGAACACGAGCGCTTTCGCGAGGAGATCCGCGCCTTCGTCGCCGCGGAGCTGCCCGCCGCGTGGCGCTCCGCCGACGCCTACAACGACCGCGAAGACGCGCCGCCGGAGGCCGGCGAGGCCGCCCGCGCGTTCCAGCGCAAGCTCGCCGGCCGCGGCTGGCTGACCCTCGCCTGGCCGAAGGAGCACGGCGGGCTGGGCGCCGGGCCGGTGCGGCAGCTCGTCTACAACGAGGAGATGTCCCGCCTGCGCGCGCCGGCCTTCGGCGGCACGGGGCCGGCCATGGTCGGGCCGACGCTCATGCTGCACGGCACGGAGGAGCAGCGGCGGCGCTTCCTGGCGCCCATCGCGCGCGCAGAGATGACCTGGTGCCAGGGATTCAGCGAACCCGGCGCCGGCTCCGACCTGGCATCCCTCCAGACGCGCGCCGTGGCCGACGGCGACGACTTCGTCCTGAACGGGCAGAAAGTATGGACCTCCGGCGCGCACCGCGCGGACTGGTGCATCGTCCTCGCACGCACGGATCCCGACGCGCCGAAGCACAGGGGCATCAGCTATTTCCTCATGGACATGAAGTCGCCGGGCATCACGATCAAGCCCTTGCCGAACATGCTCAACTCGGCCGCGTTCAGCGAGATGTTCCTCGACAACGTGCGCATCCCGCGCGAGGACCTCGTGGGCGAGCTCAACCGTGGCTGGTACGTGGCGACGACCACGCTCGACTTCGAGCGTTCCGGCATCCAGCGCATCGTCTTCGCCGAGACGCTGCTCGACGACCTCATCGGCTGGGCGCGCGGACGGCACAGCGGCGCCGGGCGCCCGATCGACCGCGCGCCCGTGCGCAACCGGCTGGCCGAGCTGCGGATCGAGTTCGCGGTCGGGCGCCTGCTGGCATACCGTGTCGCCTGGATGCAGGGACAGGGGCTCGTGCCGAACGCCGAGGCCTCGGTCGCGAAGCTCTACTCGACCGAGTTGCAGGCGCGCTTCGCGGCGGCGGCGATCAACCTGCCGGGCGAGGCCGGTGCGCTCTGGCGCGGCTCGCCCCGTGCCGCGCTCGGGGGACGCTTCGCCAGCTACTACCTGGCGGCCGCCTCCTACACCATCGCAGCCGGTACGTCCGAGGTGCAGCGCAACATCATCGCCCAGCGCGGCCTGGGACTGCCGCGCGGTTAGCTGATTCGCGCGCGGGCGTCTCGCCGGTCTGTGGAACCGAAGCTCCCTCGCGATGACGATCCGCCGACAACGGCGCGCCGCTGCCCGGTGCGCGCAGCCGCAGTGGTGCGACACATTTGCCCCGTTTCGTGCCCTTCGGCCCCCGGCAGTGTGCCGTCTGCCGCCTCGCCGCGCAGCGCCTGCCTGCTACGATGGGTGCATGGGACGCAACCGACTCCTCCTGACCGGATTCGCGCTGATCAGCGCGGCACTGCTTGTCGGCATCGCCGCCTCGGCCGGGATGGCCTTTGGCCGCGGCCACATGGGCGGCATGGGCGGCATGATGGGGGGCGGCACGAACTCGTCGAGCGCCGCGGTCACCACCGGCGGCACGGCAAACACCGTCGACATTCGGAACTTCGCGTTCTCGCCGGGGAACCTGCAGGTGCCGGTGGGTGCGACCGTGACCTTCAAGAACTACGACAGCGCGCCGCACACCGCGACCGCGAAGGACGGTAGCTGGGACACCGGCATCCTGAACCAGGGACAGTCGAAGACGATCACCTTCGACAGGGCCGGCGACTACACCTACTACTGCAAGATCCACCCGAACATGGTGGCGCGCCTGCGCGTGGGCTGATCGGCGCAGCGCGCGCCGGCCCCCGGCTCTGCTGTCCCCACCTTGCGTGCCGTCCCTCTCCTACCCCCGCTGCGTCGGCTTGCGCCCGCCGATGGTGATCCCCAGCGTGCCGAAGTCCTTGGCATCGGATTCGTGCGCCGAACCGGAGAACACGTCGACGCGTGTCCCCCACCTGATGTCCCGGAACCCTGCCTGCTCCAACAAGACCGCCCACTCTGCTTCCAGCAGAGCACCGGCGATTCAGCCGGACCAGAGGTCGATGTCATCTTTCGCGTCCTGCGGCACGGGGGTCTGGACGATGATGTCGCCGATCTGGAACCGGCCGCCAGGCCGCAGCACGCGCGCGATCTCCCGCATCACGGCCAACTTGTCCGGCGTTAAATTGATCACGCCGTTGCTGATCACGACGTCCGCGAAGCCCGAGGCGACAGGCAGGTCTTCCGCATAGCCGGTGCGCAGCTCGACGTTCTTCAGGCCGAGCGCTTCCGCGCCTAGCCGCGCCTTCTCGAGCATGGCGTCGGTCATGTCGAGCGCCAGTACCCTACCCCCGGGCCCCACCTGGCGCGCCGCGAGGAGCGTGTCGAACCCTGCCCCACAGCCGATGTCCACCACGGTCTCGCCGGGGCGCAGTCGGCCCAGGCTGAGTGGGTTCCCCGTGCCGGCGAACGACTCGACCGCCGACGGCGGCAGCGCATCGACCTCGGCGGGATCGTAGCCAAGCATGAGGGCGAGCGGCCGGCCAGTATGGAAATGGAACCCCGACTGCGGATCGAGGGCGACGGCGCGGTACTTGTCGCTGATCTGTCGTCTCAGTGCGTCGCGGTCAACGCGTGCGGGCGCGACTTGCTCGGTCATCGCTGCACCTCCGGGAAGCGCCCGCTGTGCCCACCGGGCGCTGCTCTCACGATGCCCTATGATCGCTCAACGATTGCAACTCGTCAATCATCGAGGGTGGGACACTCGCCATGGGATCGCCCATCCGGGCAGCCACCGCGCTCCTGCCGCCTCCACCCGCCGCCGCGGCGACCACGGCCGGGCGCCGCCCCGCGCGGTCGTGCACCGTTCCGCGAAGGGCCCGGCGACGGGCGGGTTGCGCCTGACGCCGGCCCTCGGGTCGCGCCGGACGTCGCGCTCTCGGTCTGTGAGAGGATGCGGCATGAGCTTCCTCGCGCCGGATTGTAGGCGGTATCTGTGACCACCGGGAGATTCCCGTTACGCCGGGATGGCCGTCGGCGTCTGGTGATCCTTGCGACGAGGCGGACTGTTAGAGGGCCAGCGCGGCGGGCAGATCGTGCCCCTCGATCAACCCCAACCGATCGCGCTGCAAACCCCGCATCACGTGCCCTGACCCGACCAGAGACGCGCGGTCGCGATGCGGCGTGCGGCAGGTTGCGCTGGCCGGCGTCGTCTCGCACACTCGTCCAAGCTCCAACATCCAGCAGCCCCCCTCTTTCCCCTGCCCCCGAAGCCGAAGATAATCCCGCGTGAGGCTGCGCCACGGGTCGCCGCCCGCAGGTGAGGAGGAGGCGCAATGGACTGGCAGGAGATCTACCGGCAGCGGCTCACCACGGCCGACCAGGCGGTGCAGGCGGTCAAGTCCGGCGATACCGTCGTCCTCTCGATCTTCCCGCCGCTGACGCTGCCGCCCGCCCTCGCCGCGCGCAGGGACGACCTGCGCGACGTGACGATCCGCCTCCTGGCGCCCGCGGCCGACCCCGGCTGGCTGCGCATGCCCGACGAGTCCGTCTTCAACGTCGAGTTCGAGCTGTACATCGGCGACTTCGCGCGCTTCGTCACCGACGAGCGCCGCGGCTCCTACCTGCCGAACCTCTTCTCGCTCGGCATGAAGGCCTACGACCAGAAGCGCCCCGACGTCCACCTCCCCGACGTCATCATGTGCAGCGTCTCGCCCCCGAACCGCGCCGGCTTCTGCCACTTCGGCGCCCACCACTGGGTCCAGCGCTCCTACGCCCGCCGCTGCCCGACCGTCATCGCCGAGGTCAACCCGCACCTCCCCCAGGTGTACGGCGACTGCTACATCCATGTCTCCGAGATCGACCACTTCGTCGAGCTGCAACTGCCGCCGTTCGGCCGCGACGAGTTCGACCGCGCCGTCGCCACCATCGCCGACCCGGTGCGCCGCGAAGGCTGGCGCAAGCTCGGCGACGAGCTGCCCGATATCAGCGTCCTCGCCGCCGTCGCCGGCGTCATGGCCGCCGTCTCGCCCGACGACGCCCGCCGCCTGCTCGGCATGGCCGAGCCGCCGGCCGAGGCCGTGCCGATGGCGCGGTACCTCAACGAGATCATCGAGGACGGCGACACGGTCCAGATCGGCACCGGCGAGCCGTCCCGCGGCGTCACGCGGCTCGGCGCCTTCGCCGGCAAGAAGCACCTCGGCATCCACACCGAGCTGGGCTGGCCCGGCCTCGCCCGCCTCTGGCGCGACGGCATCGTCGATGGCAGCCGCAAGGAGGTCCACCGCGAGAAGAGCGTCGCCGTCGCCTGGACGGGCTGCGACCCGAACGACCTCGATATCATCGATGGCAACCCGCACTTCGAGCTCTACGACCCGGAGTACGTCCTGCACCCGCGCACGCTGACGAAGTTCGACCACTTCATCGCCATCAACAACGCGGTTTCGGTGGACCTGCTCGGCCAGATCAACGCGGAGAGCGTGTTCGGCGGCCGCATCATCAACGGCACCGGCGGCCAGCCGGAGATGCACCTGGCCGGCGCCTTCTCGCCCTACGGGCGCGCGATCACGCTGCTGCCGTCGACCGCCATGGGCGGCGCGGTGTCGCGCATCGTCGCGCAGATGGAGGCCGGCTCGCTGGTCACGATCCCCCGCTTTTACGCCGATGTCGTGATCACCGAGTTCGGCGTCGCGCGCCTCTGGGGGAAGAACCACCGCCAGCGCGCCGAAGAGCTGATCGCCGTCGCCCACCCCGACCACCGCGACGACCTGCGCGCCCAGGCCCGCGCCCTCTGGTGGCCGTGATGCGGGGGAGGTAGGAGGCCGGAGGCAGGAAGCAGGGCATCTCCTCGAACGCAGGTTCGTCGGAGTGGGCCGCACTGCGTCATCGATCTCCGCGGATCGACGGCGGCCGTCCAAGATCCAACATCCAACATCCAACCTCTAACATCCGGCCGCGCCCTCACGGCATCGGCACCACGGCCAGCGTGCAGCGCGAGATGCACACCAGCTTCCCCGCTTCGTCCCGGATATCGATCGTCCACACCTGGCTCGTGCGGCCGATGTGCACCGGCTCCGCCGTCGCCCGCAGGAGGCCGTCGCGCTTCGGGCGCAGGTGGTTGGCGTTGATCTCCTGCCCGACCGCCACCATGCCCGCCGGGCAGTTGCGGCCCGCGCCGACCGACGCCGCGCTCTCCGCCAGCACCAGCGAGGCGCCGCCGTGCAGGATGCCGAAGGGCTGGTGCACGCGGCTGCTCACCTCCATCGTCATCACGACGCGCTCCTTCGAGATCTGCTCGAAGCGCATCGGGATCGCCTGCCCGATCACCTCAGCCATGCGCATGTCCCACGCCCGGAGGTCGTCCTCCGGTGGCAACGATCGTGGCATCTCCCCTCCTCGACCTGCATCGCGAATCGCGAGACAGTCTAGCCAGCCGCGATTGCGAGCGCGACGCTGGCCCGCCTCCCGGCGCGGCTGCGCGCCCCGGCGTCCTGTGGTACGATTGCGCACGCTGGCAGGCCGCGCGCGTCGTCGCCGTGCCGGCGGGAGGCACCATGACGACCGAGACGCCCACAGCCGGCTACAGCCGCACCTACCCGCGCGACGCGCGCCTCAAGGGCGACCGGACGTTCCACCTGCGCCTGATGGACAAGACCATGCGCGATGCCGTGCTGGCCTTCGCGCGCGCGCTGCCGAAGGGCGACATCCTCTTCCTGCGCATGGACGTCACCGAGCCGCGCAACGTCGACGTCTGGCTCCAGAACATCGCCGCCGGGCGCACGATCACGTTGACGGCCTGGGACGGCGAGGCGCTCGCCGGCTACGCCAGCCTCCATACGAACGATGTGCTCTGGACGCGCCACGTCGGCGAGATCCGCACGATCGTCGGACAGGACTACCGCGGCATCGGCCTCGGGGCGCGGCTCGTCGAGGAGATGTTCGAGGTCGCGAAGCAACTCGGGCTCAAGAAGATCACCGCCCAGATGACCTCTGACCAGCCGGGCGCGCGCGCGACCTTCGAGCGTGCCGGCTTCCGCCCGGAGGCGCTCCTCACCGACCACGTCATCGACAGCGAGGGCCGCACGCACGACATGCTGATCATGTCGTACGACATCAGTGGCTTCAACGACTGAGCGGGCTCAGCAGGAATGGCCAGCTTTTCAGGGAGCAGCGCGAGGGCCACTACTGAGAGAAGAGTGGCCCTTGGAAGATTTTGCGAACGGCCTCCTCGGTCTCTCGTGCGTCATTGTGCTCGATGGCCCAGGCTAGGCCGCCAAATTCCCGACCCTCGTGGAAGCGCTCGGCTCATGCATGGTCGCTCCCCAGCAGGCTGGAGAGCGCTCTGCGATGTGGGCCTACGGCGCCACCGTCGCACGCCGCGCCGCCGGCGTGGCGGCCTTCCGGCGCGCCGGCTTCGCCCCGTTGCCAGCCGGCGCACGGCCGCCCGCTGGCCGCGCCACGCCGATGTCGCTCAGGTCGCTCGCGACGACGCCCGCGACGGCACGCAGCCGCTCGAACTCCTCCGCGTACAGGCGCGCGATGACGTCGACGTCGGCGAGGATCTCCGGATCGGAGATGATCGTGACATACAGCCCCTTGTCGAAGCTCGTGATCCCGACGCCGATGCCGAGATCCCCCGCCAGCGGCACCAGCGGGTAGTGCGCCAGCATGCGGTGGCCGACGCTGTACAGCGGGATCAGCGGCCCGGGCACGTTCGTGCAGACGAGGTTGAGCGCGCCGCGCGGCACGCCCCCCATGCCCGCCAGCGCGTGGTACGCCGCCGGGATGTTCTCCGCCAGCGTGATCAGCGACTCGAAAGCGTCCGCCTGCCGCTGCTCCTTCAGCCGGCCCGTCTCCTCGCGCACGGCAGCGAGCCGTTGCACCGGGTCGGCGATGCCAACCGGGATCTCCGGCAGCATCATCGAGACGCGGTTGCCGAGCGCGCCCTTCTGGTCCTCGCGCCGCACGTTGACCGGGATCTGGAGGCGCAGCGTCGCGCCCTCGGTCCGGACGCCGTGGGCTTCGAGGTAGCGGCCGAGGGCGCCGCCGAGCAGCGTCAGCATGACATCGTTGACGGTGCCGCCCAGCGCCGAGCGGATGCCGCGCACATCGGTGAACGAGACCTCCGTCCAGGCGATGCGCCGGCTGCCACCCACGGGCTTGTTCCACGGGGCGGGCCGCGGCTGCCGGAGCGCCAGCGGCATCGCCACCTCGAGCGCGTGCGACAGCTCGGTCATCCGCCGGAACTGCGCCCGCCCGTCCAGCAGGGTCTCCTGCCAGTCGCTCCAGGCACGCAGCCCGGCCTCCCAGCGGTCGAGCAGCGCGTCGGTCCAGGCCTCCATCGGCCCGGAGATCTCGCGCGGCTGCCACGGCTCGGCCGGCGGCGAGGGCGGCGCCGGGTTGGGGGTCAGGTCCAGCACGGCCAGCAGCAGGTCGATGCCCGAGACGCCGTCGACCAGGCAGTGGTGCACGCGGCTCAGGTACGCCGTCCGGCCGCCCGCGAGCCCGCGAATGACGGCGATGTCCCACAACGGGCGGTCGCGTGGCAGCATCTCGGCGAACAGCTCGCCCGCCAGATCCAGGAGCTGCTGATCGCTGCCCGGCGCGGGCAGATCGAACGCGCGCACGTGCCGGTCGATGCTGAACCGCGGGTCGTCCTCCCAGGTGGGGTGCGCGGCGTGGAACGGCGGCGCCACCGCGCGCTGCCGGTAGCGCGGGATCAGGTGCATGCGGGCATCGACGCTCTCGCGCAGCCGCTCGAACGGGATATCGCCCTCGAAGATGGCGACCGAACCGATGTGGAGGGGCGCCTCCGGCTTCTCGAAGTACAGGAACCAGGCATCTTCGGCGCTCATGCGCCTTGACGGACGTGCTGACGGCATGGCGGGGCCTCCTGCCGGCCTTGTGTCCCCCGTGGAGAGATCCGAAGTATACTTCGGCCGCGGCCGCCCGGTGCGGGTTGATGAGAAGATCTTGCGAAAAATGCCGGGCGCCCGGTGGGGCCTTGTGATACGCGGGCTGGCCACAGTTGCTTATATACTGTCAAAGCATGGATGATGTGCGGTGAAACCGGCTGCGGGCCGCCCCGCACCAGGGGGAAGCGTGACAGTAGCGACCGCGCCGCACGCCGAGACCAAGCGATACGAGCCCACCAGCCGGCCCATCTGGCTCGAAGCCCTCTTCCCCATCGACTGGCTCTGCCTCCACGCCTCGCCCGTCTACTACGGCTTCGGCGTCCCGCGCGGCCACGGCGAGCCGGTCATCGTCGTCCCGGGCTTCCTGGGCAGCGACCGCTACCTGACCGAGCTGCACCTCTGGCTGCGCCGCATCGGCTATCACCCGTACTTCTCGGGCATCGGCCGGAACGTGGACTGTCCGGAGCTGCTCACGCAGCGCCTGCTGATGACGGTGCGCCAGGCGCACAACGAGACGCATCAGAAGGTGACGATCATCGGCCACAGCCTGGGGGGCATGCTCGCCCGCGCCGTCGCGCACCGCGAGCCGGAACTGGTGAAGCAGGTGATCACGCTCGGCTCGCCGTTCCGGTCGCTGCGCGCGCACCCGATCGTCCTCAGCGCCGCGAACCTCGTGCGCTCCAACATCGTCGGCGCGCGAAGAGGCCGCCGCGAGGTGAAGCAGAGCTGCTACACGCCGGAGTGCACCTGCGGCTTCGTGCGCACCCTGACGGACGAAGAGCCGGACGACCTCTACCGGCGCACCGCCATCTACTCGAAGGTGGATGGTGTCGTCGACTGGCGCTCGTGCATCGAAGACGACGGCGCCCTCAACCACGAGGTCACCGCCACGCACATCGGCATGGCCTTCAACCCCGACGTCTATCGCACCGTCGGCAACCTCCTCGCCGGAGTCGTGTAACCGACCACAAGCAGCCGCAACCGGCGCTCCGTCCCCCGCACCCGCTCCGTAGCGAAGGCGCTTCCGCTCCATCCCCCGATGTGCGCCAGCCCCGGCCAGCCGCACCCTCGCACGGGCACCCGCTGTCCGCCGCGTCAAGCACAACGATCGCACACGGGACCGACCCCCTGGAGCGAAGGAGCTTCAGCTCCGTCCCCAGCGCGCCAGACGCCAGGCCCCCGGTACGCGCGCGATCATCGCGCCGCGTCCCGCCGGGCACGGCCCGGGCGTGACAGAGGGCGGAGCCGCGATGCGGACTCCGCCCTCTGCCGTCGGGCGCCTGTTGCCTGTAGTTTACTGCGTCGCGGCGCCGTTCGCAGCCGCAGCCGCCTTCTTCGCCTTGGCGGCGGTGGCGGCCGCCGTGCCGGCGGCCTGCTCCGGCTGCGCGCCGGGGCGGCTGGTGATGCGCGTGACGCCGGTGCGCACGCGCTCCGCGGTGACGCCGACGACGTCGCGCGCGGCCTCGACCGCCGCCTCGCCCGCCGCCCGCTGGGCCTTGACGACCTTCTCGATCGTCTCGCGCGCCTCGCTGCGGGACTCGGACAGCTCGTCGAACATCTGGCGGGCCAGCTCGAGCGCCCGGCCCTGCGCCTTCGTCGTCGACTCCATCATCGCGCGGTAGAGGCCGCCGATGTCGGTCGGGTCGTCGGCGAACTTCCGGCCCAGGCCGACGGCCTCGCGCTGGCCCCGCTGGACTTCGCTGAGCAGGTTGCTCGAGACGCGGTAGCCGCGCTCGTTGCCAGCCTTGATCGCCTCGATGATGGCGTCGTAGCTCTCCGTGAGCGCCTCGAAGTACTTGTCGATCGCGGTGTTCTTCGGCATGGCTTCCCCGTTTCCTCCTGAATTGCCGTCCCGGCGGGACTTGCGTCGCCTCGTTGATAGATGTATCTTACACATAGCAGCACATGGCTGTCAAGTGGTAGCATCATCTAGCGGCGAAAGATTGTTGGGCGGCGGCGGACCCGGCGCCAGGGAGACGTGATACGATGGTCAGGCGCAAGGACGACGAGCAGGACACCCCCTTCCGGATGCACGGCGACCTGCTCACTACGACGCTGCTGGCGTTCCTCCGCAACTGGAACGCCTACGGCTATCAGCTCGCGCAGCAACTGGCGCAGGCGGGCCTGCCGGCCTTCGATTCGGGCACCGTCTATCGCACGCTGCGCCAGCTCGAGAAGACCGGCCTCGTGTCGTCGTTCTGGGACACGTCCGAGTCCGGCCCCGCCCGCCGCATGTACTCGCTGACGAAGGCGGGCGAGCTCTTCCTCTCAAGCTGGATCGACGTCCTGGGGAGGTACCAGGCCGTCCTCCAGAAGACGCTCGATGGCTTCGCCCCGGCGGCGGGCATCGAGCAGGACGACGAGCAGACGCCGCCCCGCGCGGCGCGCCGGTAGCAACGGCGCCGGACGCTCAGGCAGGACGCCGGAAGGAGCGCACCGATGGCAGACAAGCAGACGGAGAACCCCCTCGACCTCTGGCGGCAGTTCATCACGGACTCTGAGCGCCAGTGGAACGGCTTCTTCAAGGACGTGCTGGGCACCGACGCGTTCTCGACCGCGATGAACACCTGGGTCGAGACGTCGCTGACGATCCAGCGCATGGTCGCCGACAACCTCGAACGCTACTACAGCGCCTTCAACATCCCGACGCACGGCGACCTCGTCGCCCTCGGCGAGCGGATGAAGGGGATCGAGGACACGCTCGCGCGCCTCGAGGCGGCGCTGGTCTCGGCGGCACCGGAGATCGCCGCGCGCGCCATCCCCGTGCGCACGAAGCCGCGCCGGACGAAGCGCCCGCCGGTCGCCGCGCACCCGAACGGCGCCCGCTGAACGCAGCGTCCGCGGAGGCGGCGTCCCCGCACGTAGCAGACGAATCGCCACGCGCGGCGTCAGCAGCGGCACGCCGGCCGCACGCGGCGGAAGCCAGACCGACGAAGTGCTGTACGGCGCCGGTCCGGCTCCGCCGGACGCACAGCCGAGGGCGGCTGTGCTCCACGCCCGACGGGCCCCCGTCCGGGCCGGCGGGCCCATCCGGGATTCGCGCCGCGTGCACGGGCGCCCGCGCGCCCGATCCGCAGCGTGTGCGCCTGCCATCGCTATCCGTTCGGCAGCGCGGCACACCAGCGCACGAACCGGCCGCCCCGCGCGCGGTCCACCCTCCACCGTCCACCCTCCCGATCACCTCGTCACGCGCGCGCCGCCCCATCAGTCGATGTTCGCCTTCCACCCCAGCCATACCATCACCGCGACCCCAGCGATGATCAGCGCGCCGGGAAACACCAGCGCGCTGCCGAACGCGCCCCAGCGGTCCGCTGGCGCCATCGCGCTGACCGCGCGCCAGGCCGCGTAGCCCAGCGCCGCCGCCAGCCCCAGCACGAGGGCGACGCCCGCCAACGTTATGTCACTGCCGCGGCCGCCCCGTCCCTTCGCCACGCCCCAAATCTAGCATCGCCCCGGCGCGCGCGCATGCTTGACAGCGAGTCGAGCGATGGCAGAGAGTAGGCGCGTCCGCAATCGAAGAGGAGGTCACGCCATGACGACCGCGCTCGCGACCGATGCCGCGTCCTACCCCGTGCGCCTCGAGGTGCCGTACCCGGACCACCTGTCGCGGGGCCTGATCTTCGTGAAGTGGCTGCTGGCCATCCCGCACTTCATCATCCTGTACCTCCTGAACATCGTGCTCGGCATCATCACCTTCATCGCGTTCTTCGCGATCCTCTTCACGAAGACATACCCCGCCGGCCTGCTCCGCTTGACCGTCGGCACGCGGCGCTGGCAGGTGACCGTCGCCGCCTACCTCTTCCTGCTACGCGACGAGTATCCG
>JAGWOC010000122.1 GCA_028872875.1 Chloroflexota bacterium
CGGCCCGAGCCAGTCGCGCGGCAACAGCACGGTCTTCTTCATCCTGGCCGGCGGCGGCCTGGCCCTCGCGGCGGCCGGCGTCGCCACGCGGAGGCGCGCGCGCCAGCGCTAGGAACGGCCACCGGCCTTCCCGGATAGCGAGTACACATGACGGAGGAGAGGGGCGAGCGATGCGCTCGCCCCTGTCCTCCGCGAAGAGAAGGGAATCTCATGGGCGCGCGGACCGCGCAGCGCGACGATCGGAGCCCCGTGATCCCGTCCCCGAGGGCGCTCCGCCCCGGCCCGGCGATGCCGCTCTTGACGGTCGTCGTGCCGACGTTCAACGAGCAGGACAACGTCGAGGTGCTCGTCGACCGGCTGATCGCCGCGCTGGCGGGCAGCGACTTCGAGATCATCTTCGTCGATGACAGCACCGACGACACGCCGCGCATCGTCATGGGGCTCCAGCGTGACATCCCCATCAAGCTCATCCATCGCGAGGCCTGGGAGCGCGGCGGCGGCCTGACGACCGCCATCGTGCGCGGACTGCGCGCCGCCCGCGGCGAGTACGTCTCCGTCATCGACGGCGATCTCCAGCATCCACCGGAGAAGCTCGCCGACATGCTCGCCGAAGCGCGCCGCCGCGACGCCGACGTCGTCGTCGCCAGCCGCTACCGCGAGGGCGGCAGCGCCGACGGTTTGCCCGGCGCCACGCGGCGGCTCATCTCGCTCGGCTCCAAGTGGCTCTCGAAGCTGCTGTTCTACGAACGCCTCCGCCACACCAGCGACCCGGGCAGCGGCTTCTTCCTGCTGCGGCGCGGCGTAATCGATGGCGTCGAGCTGCGCCCGGTCGGCTACAAGATGCTCACCGAGGTGCTGGTGCGCGGCCGCTGGCAGCGCCTCGTCGAGGTGCCGTACCGCTTTCAGTCGCGCAACGCCGGCGAGAGCAAGGCCACGCTCAAGCAGGGCAGCCAGTACCTGCAACACACCGCGCGCATCTTTCTCGAAGTGCCCGAGGTCGCGCGCGTCTGGAAGTTCCTACTCGTCGGGGCGTCCGGCATGGCCGTCAACCTCGGCGTGCTCTGGCTCGCGACGAGCCCCTTGGGCCTGGCGCCGCACGCCGGCTGGGCTGCGGGCGTCGAGGCATCCGTGCTCTCCAACTTCTGGCTCAACCGCTCGATCACCTGGCGCGACCGCCGTAGCCGCGGGCGGGTGCTGACGCTGCTCGAAGCGGCCCGCTACCACGTTGCCTGCGCGCTCGGGGTCACGGCGAACCTCGTGGTCTTCACCGCCGCCGTCCACTTCGGCGCAGCGACGATGGCCGCCGGCTTCCTCGGCGTCGTGAGCGGACTGATGACGAACTTCGCAGGCGCCTCGCGCTTCGCCTTCCCGGTGCGCGCGGGCGGAGAGGCGGCGCAGCGCCCTGCGGCGCCAGCGCCCCGGCCGCGCCCCCTGCCCCGCCATCTGGAGCCCGCCCCCGCCGACGTGACGGCGGACGAGCAGGCAGCGTAAGGAGTCGCGATGGCGGCCGTGGCAGCACCCGTACCGCTGCGCGATGAGCGCCTTCCGGTGCTTGTCCAGCAGCGCTCACGCGAACGTGCCGCGTCGCGCCGCGACGCGCGCTGGGCCCAGTTCATCCTCCGGCTCGGCTTCATCGCCACAGGCATCTTCGCGTTCGAGATGGCGTTACAGACCTGGCAGCAGGGCCAGATCGGCACGCATCGCGAGGTGGTCGCCCTCGTCTTCGCCGACTACGCCGCCGCCTTCGCGGCGCTCACCGCGGCCCTCGTTCCCGGCGAGCGCGTGCGCCGCGCCGCCCTGCTCATCCCCGCGACGCTCCTGCTCGTACTCGTCGCGTGGTTCTACGTGCACATCATGATTTCATTCCCTGCCTACGGGACGGACAACGCGGTGTTCTCGCACGTCGCCGCCGAACAGCTCATCGCCGGCCGCAACCCGTACTCCATCAACGATCCTGCCCTCATCGATGCGTCGGTGAAGAGATTCGGGCTCCCGAGCACCTTCCTCACGAACACCACGGACGGACGACCCCTCTCGGAGCTGATGTCGTGGCCCGCGGGCAGCGTCCTCGTCCTCGTACCCCCGCTCTACTTCGGCCTGCACGACGTCCGCTGGGTCGTCGTGGCGTTCGAGATCGCCGTGCTCGCGCTGCTCTGGTGGCGCGCATCCTCCGTGCTGCGTCCGCTGATCGTGCTGCCGCTTGCCGTCGACCCGGACCTCTTCCTGCGGTTCACGGCCGGCGGCGTCATGGACTTCATCTGGGTGCTCCCTGTGATGGCCACGGCCATCGCCCTGTACAGGCGTCGTCTCGGCTGGGCGGCGCTGCTGTACGGCCTCTCCGCCGGCACGAAGCAGCAGGCCTGGCTGCTGGCTCCGTTCCTGCTCGTCTGGCTCTGGCATACGAGCGAGGATTTGTCGCTGCGAGGGCGGGCGCAGACCATCGCGCGCTTCGTCGCGGTGTCCGCCGCCGGCTTCCTCGCGCTGAACGCGCCGTTCATGCTCTGGGACTTCCGCGGCTGGTACGACGGCGTGATGCTCCCGTTCAACGCCCAGCTCGTGCCGTTCGGCTCCGGCATCTCGCTGTTGACGCAGACCGGGCTCGTCGACCTGCCGAAGAGCTTCTACAGCGTCGCCACCTTCGGCGTCTCCGGTGTCCTGCTTCTCGCCTACTGGCTGCACTTCCGCACGCTCAAGCACGCCATCTGGCTGGCGCCCGCCGTCATCATGTGGTTCGGCTACCGCAGCCTGCAGAACTACTACGTTTACTGGGCGCCGGTCCTCCTCATCGGCCTCATCGCCTGGTGGGAGGAAGAGCAGGGCCACGACCTCCTGCTGCACGAGGTACCCCGCGATGCCTGACCTGCGACTGGTCGCGTCCCGCGGCACTGTGGTCGGTATGCCAGCCCCGCCAAGGCTCCGCTGGCCGACGCCGCGCGCGCTCGCCGTGCCGGCCGCGCTCGTCCTGCTCGGCGTCGTGCTCGCCGCGGTCGCCCTGCGGGGCAGCCCCGACGCGCTCAGGGCCGAGGTTGTCGTGCACACGACCTCCGACCCGGCGCAGATCGGCGCCACGACGCAAGCTGTCGTCGATGTGCGCAACAACGGCGCGTACGACATACACCCGCGCTTCTCCGTCTCGTGGCTGCCCTACCCGTACTACTGGGACGTTACCTCCGGGCCGCTGACGCTGAAGCCCGGCGAGAGCGCGACCTACCACATCAAGGCACCCGAGGTGACGGCCGCTCCTCCGGACGGCCAGCCGTTTCGCATCAAGGTGAACGATGCCGCGAGTATCGTCTACGCGTTGTCGCCGTCTATCGAGATCCCCGCGCGCACGCTTGCCATCGTCAATCCCGGGCTGCGCGTGTGGAGCCAGCGCGACCTTACGACCGGTCTGGTCTCACCGGCCGGTTGGCAGATCTACAGCCATGTCGGCGCCGCCGACCACACCAGCATCGAAGATGCCAACGTCTTCGGCATCCACGCCGCGCGCTTCCACGTCGTCGAGGCGGGCAAGCCTGACCCGGGCGGCTGGAGCCACACCGGGCTCGTGCAGGAGATCGCCTTCCCCACCGCGCCCATGGACTTCACGGTGCTGAGCAACGCTCCGTACAAGACGGAGCAGGGTGGCTGGCCGTTGACTGCCTTCGGCGTCGAGGTCAACGATAACCGCAACGGACTGCTCTGGCTCCTCTTCCAGCCGACGGGCCAGGGGGACATGGACTACAGCCTGCCGACAGGCCATCACATCCACGTCTACGACGTGCCCGCCGGCTCATGGCAGCGCGTCTCTGTGGATCTGGCGGCCATGTACGCGCGCCTGCGCTGGACCCGCCCCGCGCGGGTCAGCATCAAGCTCTTCATCGCGGCGGCCAGCACGAGGCCCGCCAACATCGACGGCTACATTGCCGGCATCACCCCGGCGTCCGCGACCCCGGCGGCGCCATGACGCACCCTGCCCGCTGCAACGCCGGCCGCTGCCCGGCGTTTGGATCGGCGGGAAGCACGAGACCCTTCCCCGTCCCGTAGCATCGTCT
>JAGWOC010000057.1 GCA_028872875.1 Chloroflexota bacterium
ATGCTGCCGCTCGAAGGCATCAAGATCCTCGACCTCTCCCGCCTGGCGCCCGGGCCGTTCTGCTCGATGATGCTGGGCGATCTGGGCGCGGACGTGCTGCTCGTCGAAGCGCCCGCCGACGGCAAGCTGGCGGCGGCGATCCTGGGCGGCGCGGCGGACCCGGAGCGGGCGGCGGCGTACAACGTGATGGGGCGCAACAAGCGCAGCATCGTCCTCAACCTGCGGGAGCCGGAGGCGCGCGAGGTCTTCTACAGGCTGGCGGACACGGCCGACGTGGTGCTCGAAGGCTTCCGCCCGGGCGTGGTGAAGCGGCTGGGCGTCGACTACGAGACGCTCGCGGCGCGCAACCCGCGGCTGGTCTACTGTTCGCTGTCCGGCTACGGGCAGACCGGGCCGTACAGCCAGATGGTCGGCCACGACATCAACTACATCTCGATCGGCGGCGCGCTCGGGATGATCGGCTGGCCGGGGCAACCGCCGGCGATCCCCGTGAACGTCATCGCCGACTTCGCGGGCGGCGGCATGCACGCGGCGTACGGCATCCTCGCGGCGCTGATCGCGCGTGAGCGCACGGGGCGCGGCCAGCACGTCGACATCGCGATGTCGGACGGGGTGCTGTACCTGCTGGCGAGCGTGGCGGGCGCGGTGCTGGCAGGCGGCGCTTCGCCGGCGCCCGGTGCCTCGGCGCTGAATGGCGGCCTGCCGCACTACAACGTCTACCAGTGCGCCGACGGCGGCTGGATCAGCATCGGCAGCCTGGAACCGCACTTCTTCGCGAACCTGTGCAAGGTGCTGGGGTGCGAGGAGTACATCCCGCACCAGTACGACGGGTCGAAGCGCGCCGAGATCGCGCTGCACTTCAAGAAGCAGTTCCTGACGAAGACGCGCGATGAGTGGTTCGACATCCTGAAGCAGAGCGACATCTGCGCGGCGCCGGTGTACTCGATGGAGGAGGCGCTGCGCGACCCGCACAATCTGGCGCGGCAGATGGTGGTCGAGGTGCGCCACCCGACGCTCGGGGCCGTACGCCAGCCTGGCATCGGCACGAAGCTGTCGGAAACGCCGGGAGCTGTGCGGACAACGGCGCCGGTGCCGGGCCAGCACACGGACGGCGTGCTGCACGCGCTTGGCTACGGCCGGCAGGCGATCGCGGACCTGCGGGCGCGGGGCGTCGTGGGGTAGGGCGCGTTCCGCAGGGGCGCGGCAAGCAGCGCCCCTACCTCGGCATGGATCCCCGTTTGTGGCGCGCTACTCGATGTCGATGTTCTGGCGGCGGCCGGGGCGCTCGGGGTCGTGGTCCTCGGTCGCGCTGAGCACGGCGTCGATGACGTTGCGCACGGCGAGCAGCACGTCCTTGCGCGCCTCGAGCAGGTGCGCGCGCGTCTCGTCGTCCAGGATGTGCGGGCGGTGGACGCGGAAGACGTAGTCGCCTTCGTCCGTGCGCTCGGCCTCGAAGATCTTGCTGTGCATCGTTGCATCCTCCTGTGCCATGTGCCGGCCGCCTAGGCGGTCTTGCGGAAGCGCACCTCGAGGCGGTCGCCCTGCATCTTCGCGCCGGCCTGCTGGGCGCCGGCGAGGGCGCGCGGCAGGATCAGGTTTCGCTTCTGGTTGCCGACGTGCACCACCAGCTCGTCGCCCGTGCGCGCGAGCTCGATGTCTTCCTTCGAGACGAACGGCAGGGCGAGCGAGAGCACATAGGTGTCGCCCTCCTGCCGGATCTCCTGCGCCGCGCCGTCGTACATCACCTGCGTCGGGTCGCCCTCTCCGTAGATGACGCCGCCGAACTCGTCGAGCCGCTCGATGCCGACGACCTCATCGCGCATCAGGCGGGCGGTGAGGATCGGGAGTGGAGCGAACGCCTGCTCCACGAGGTCATAGTACTTCGCCTGGCTCTCGCGCCAGCGCTCGAAGTAGCCATCGACGCTCTCGCGCGGCAGCATGCGGTTCACGACGACGAGGTCGGTGAAGTAGCCGTAGAGGTTCAGGTACGTGTAGGTCCGCTGCGCCTCCTTGATCACCATCTTCTCGGGGTTCATGACGAGGCGCACGCTGGCGTGCTTCGGGTCGGTGAGGATCTCCCGCATCCGGTCGAGCTTGACCAGGATGTCCTGCGCGGCGTCGAAGACGCCCTCGTCGGGCAGCGGCAGGTCGGTCACGCGCCGCAGGATCGGGCGCGCGATGCGGGTGGCGGCGCGCTGGATGGGGAAGATGTGCTGGAGCCACCAGGACATGACCTCGGGGAAGCTGAGCAGCCGCAGCGTCTCCCCCGTCGGCGCGCAGTCCACGATGACGCAGTCGTACGCCTGCTCATCGTGATACGTGAGGAGATAGAGGAGGCCGGACAGCTCCTCCATGCCCGGCAGCACCGCCATCTCCTCGGCGACGATATCGTCGAGGCCGCGCCAGGCCATGAGGATGCGCAGCCATTCCTGGAGCTTGCCCCAGTGGACGTCGATCTCGCGGAAGACATCGAGCTCCTGCGCCCAGAGGCGCGGCGCTACCTCCCGCGGCGCGCCCCCGAGCGCAACGTCGAGCGAGTCGCCGAGGCTGTGCGCGGGGTCGGTGGACATGACGAGCGTCTTGTGGCCGAGCTGCGCGGCGCGCAGCCCGGTGGCGGCGGCGACGCTCGTCTTCCCGACGCCGCCCTTGCCGGTGTAGAGGATGATCCGCATCACGTCAGTGTAGGAGATCTGATGAATCGGCGGGCGCAGGGCAACGGAGCACGCCATGCAATGCATAGGCTTTTCCAAGATTTCTGTCGAGCGGCTTGTTCTTTGACGGATCCCAGGCGTAGTATCGCCGCACATCAAAGCACAACAGAGACCTGTTGGAGAGAAGGAGGCATGCGCCATGAAGAAGCTCTCCGTCCTGGTGGCGGCGGTGGCGCTCTTGAGCGCGGGGTGCATCCTGCACGTCACGCACTATCAGCGCAGCGACGGCAGCACCGTGTACGTCGGCGAGCTGTACAACGAAGGTGGTCCGCTGAATGCGGGCAACGCTGTGCAAGGGAAGTTCTACGACGCTTCGGGCAATCTGATCACCACGCAGACGGGGTCGATTTGCCAGGGAGTCAATCCCAAGAGCGTTATCCCGTTCAAGGTGGTCCTGCCTCCAGGTACGGCGGCACCCGCCAAGGTCGACTGGAGCGTCGTTGCCACACCGGTGGCGAATGCCTACCTGGCTACGGGTCTCGAAGGGTCTATCACCTCCAAAGCAATGTCGCCGGACGGCGCGACCTGGTTCAGCGGCCAGATCAAGAACACGAGCTCGAACAGCTATGTGGGCGGATACGTCTGCGCAGCGTGGTACGACGCCGCAGGCAACGTGGTGCGCGTCCAACAGGCGACCGCGAACGAACTCGGCCTCGGCCCGGGCGCGTCGATCCCGTTTGCGATGCCCGAGACGGTGCCGCCCGAGGCGACCAGCATGAACTTCTTCCTCGACGCGGGCGTCGTGCCGCCCGGGACGACGCCCGTGACCGTTCTCGACATACCGGGGACTTCGTACACGCACACTTCGCAGAAGACGTTCGCGTTCGGAAGCGGTTCGACCGCGCGCGTGTCGTTCGGAGAGATCCACAACAACGGCACGCAGGCCATCCACGCCCCGCTGCTGTCATCGACGGCTCGGGATGCCGCTGGAGAGCTCGTTGCGGGCGATCCGAGCACGTGTCCGCTCGATGTCCCACCCGGCGGCTACACGTTCGGCGGTTCTCTCATGGCCGCGCCCGGCGCAAGCATCACGGGCGCCGTGGATACGATTCAGGCGATGGTGGCGACGAAGGCCATCTCGACGATGATCTCGACGAGTGGCGTGCAGATGCAAGTGACGGCGAACGGGGTGGAGCACGTCACTGGAACGGTAACCAACACCAGCGGCAGGAGCCTTGTGCTGGTCGGCGTGTGCGCCGGCGTCTATGACGCGAGCGGAGCGCTCATCGGCACCAACGCCACCGCGCTCAAGCCGACCGGCGGATTGGGAGCCGGCCAATCGGCGAGCTTCGCGTTGGACGTGCTCCCCTTCGGCACGCCAGCGAGCGTGAACGTGCTCGCGGGAGGGTGATCGGCGGCCGCCGGTGTACCCTGCCGGCGTGAGCGGCAACGGCGGCGGCCAGGAGCACCACGGCGAGGACGGCGACGAGCTCGAGCTGGCGATCGAGGGGGTGGCCGCCCACCCCGAGCCCGGCGGCAACCTGCGGGTGCTGCTGGCGACGTCGCGCGGCGAGATCCGGGCTATCCTGCACCCGTGCGCGGCGGCGCCAGGCGCGGCGATCTATGCCGGCGGCGCGCTGGGGGGATTCGAAGGGCCGGCGCGCGACCTGTACGGGCGGCTGGCGGACCGGCTGCGGCCGCGTATGAGCGGCCTCCGCCTCCACTACCGGCAGCCGGGCGAGTTCCAGGAGTGCGTCCTCGATGTGCTGGCGGGCGTGTCGTTCCTGCGCGGCATCGGCGCGGCGGGCATCGCGCTGGTCGGGCACTCGTTCGGGGGCGCGGTGGTGATCAAGGCGGGCGAGCTGTCGCCGCACGTTGCCGGCGTGGCGGCGCTGTCGCCGCAGCTCTACGGTACGCACACGGTCGAGCGGCTCGGCAAGCCGCTACTGCTCGTGCACGGGATGCGGGACGGCATCCTCGACCACGCGGCGAGCGAAGACATCTACGCGCGTGCCGTCGAGCCGAAGCGGCTCGTCCTGTACGCGGAGGCGGACCACACCCTCGTGCAGGCGGCGGGGGAGCTCGAGGATCTGCTGGTTTCGTGGCTGCCCGACGTCGCGGGCCGCGCGCCGGCGGTGGGGCGGAACTGAGGGACGGCGTACAGCGGGCAGCGGCAAGTGCGCGATGCCGTGCGGGCGCGCTACGCTGGCCGTGTGACCGCACCCGAGCTTCCGCTGGCGGCGAGCGGCAGGACGGCGATCGACGTCGCGCGCGCGTGCGCGGAGGAGGGCGGCGCGCTCGCGCTGGCGCGCTTTCGCGGCGCGCACACCATCGATAGCAAGGGCCGCGGGAACGTCGTCACGGAGGCGGACGTCGAGGCCGAGCTGCGGATCAAGGCGATCCTCGCGGCGGAGTATCCGGGCCACAAGATCCTCTCCGAGGAGACGGCGGCGGACACCGACGCCTCAACCGGCTGGACGTGGGTGATCGACCCGATCGACGGGACGAAGAACTACTCGCTGGGCATCCCCTTCTGGTGCACGAACGTCGCGCTGTGCCGGGAGGGCGAGCCGGTCGCCGGTGTGACGTACGACGCCCTGCACGGCGAGTGCTTCCGGGCCGTCGCCGGCGGCGGCGCGTTCATGAACGAGGCGCCAGTTGCCGCTTCGACCCGCGCGGACGTCGCCTCGGCCGTCATCGGCATGGATCTGGGGTACGACGACGCGCTGGGGTCGGCACAGATCGCGCTGATGCGGCGGATCTTCCCGCGCGTACAGACGATCCGCATCCTGGGCAGCGCGGCGCTGGGCGTGGCGTACGCGGCCGCGGGCCGGCTGGACCTGTTCACGCACACGAACGTGTACCCGTGGGATATCGCCGCTGGTATCCTGCTCATGCGCGAAGCCGGCGGCGCCGCATCCGACAGCTCGGGCGGACGGCTGCGGATCGGCAGCCGGGCGTTCGCCGCGGGCGGGCGCCGCGTGCACGACGACTTCAGGGCGCGCTACTCATCGGTGCAGGGCGGGGGGCCGGACGTGCCGTCCGGATAAGAGGGAGGGAGTGGCCGTGATCGATCCACGCTTGCTCGTACTCGCCACCGTCGTAACGCTCGCCGCGGCGCTCGCCGGCTGCTCGAGCGGGCCGGGCAAGCCGGCAGCCACCGCGACGCCGAAGGTGCCCACCGCCGTCGACGTGATCGGCCAGTGGGTGCGCACGAACCGCAATGTCGATTTCGTCGGGGACTGCAACCTGGCGAAGCCGGGCATCGATGTCGGGAAGCTGTGCGTGCGGATCGCGGGCGTGCACGGGACGCTGCGCGCCTACAGCCTGGGGCCGACATTCTCGGACCCGACGGCGCTGGCGATGGTGCAGAAGCAGCAGGATGGTACCTGGAAGGTGCTGTCGGTGACGAATACCGACCTGAGCCAGGGGTCCGTGCCGGGCATCGCGTGGCCGCTCCAGATCGGCGATGAGGTGGTGGTGGTGGGGCTGGCGAAGGGCGACTGTCTGAGCGTGCGCGACCAGCCCACGATCAACGGCAAGCGGCTCGCGTGCGAGGCCCAGGGCGTCAAGGCGATCATCCAGGACGGGCCGAAGGTCGCGGACAACTACACGTGGTGGAAGATCACCGGCAACGGCTTCGCGGGCTGGGCGGCGGACCACTGGCTGCGGTTGCCGGAGGCGATCGCGCAGGCGCTGCAGCCGGCGACGCCGACGCCACCGGCGTCCGGCACACCGGCGCGATAGCGGCGAGGCCTGTGCGGCGTCGCGCGAGCGCGCGTCCGATATAATCGAGCGCACGCGCCGGGTCCGCAGGCGGGGGTAGCTCAACTGGTAGAGCGCTAGCCTTCCAAGCTGGATGTTGCGGGTTCGAGACCCGTCCCCCGCTCCACCTCTCCCCGCCGGTGTTCCGGCCGCGATCAGTAGCCGCTGTTGTAGCTCGCGGGCGTCGGCGCGGCCCCGGCTGCGCCCGCCGTCGCGGTGGGCGGCGCAGGCGTGCCGCTCGCGCCCGCCGCGCCCACGATGATCGTCCCCTTCATCCACGGGTGGAACGAGCAGTGGAAGGCGAAGGTGCCCGCGGTGCTGAACCGCACCTGCTTCGAGGCGCCGGGGTCGATGGCGCCAGTATCGAACGAGCCACCATCGGCCGTTGCGGTGTGCTGGACGGCGCCGGTGTTGGTGAACGTCACGGTGCTGCCGACGGGCACCGTGACGACGGCCGGCACGAACTTCCACGCGGTGTTCGGGTCGCCGGCGCCCTCGACGGCCCTGACGACGACCGCCGAGCTCGCCGCCGGCGCGCTCGTGGCGCCGGTGGCCGCCGGCGGCGGCGCGTTGCCGTAGCTCGACCCGCTGCCGCAGGCGGCCAGTGCGACGGCGGCGACCGCCAGCGCGGCGATGGGCAGAAGCGGTCGCGGCAGTCGGTGATGCGTCATCGCGAACCTCCGCGAGCAGGGCCACGGCACATGCCGCCAGCGCCGCCCGCGACTCGCCTTGATCATCTGTCGGCAGTACGCGCTCCGCGTGAGGTTGGATGCATCGACACGAGCCCGCGAACCGCGTCCGCGCGCTGGTGTTGCTCCTGACATCTGCTGCCATCGCCCGCGTGATCCGAATCTGTTTTCGATTTCGGTCTGCAGTTTTCACGTCCTGCGGAGCAGGCTGCGCTCGATGCACGCGCCCGGTAGGCGACGGCGGCGCGCTACGGCGCGGGGCCGCCGCGGCGGCCGTGGCGCTCTACTTCGCGCGCGAGGTCGAGGGGCTTGATGGGTGCGGCGCGTTCGTAGGCGCCCCATTCGTCGCGGGGGAGCATCCACATCACCTCGAACTCGTTGCCGTCCGGGTCGCGGCCGTAGAGCGACTTCGTGGCGCCGTGGTCGCTCTGGCCGACGAGGGCATCGAGCGCGGCGAGCGTGGCCGCGCCGGCGGCGAGGTCTTCGATCGTAGGCACTTCCCACGCGAGGTGGTAGAGGCCGGTGGCACCCTGGGGCGGGCTGGGGGCGGCGGCGCCGACCTCGAGCAGGCCCAGGTCGTGATGGTTGCCGGACGCGGGGGCGCGCAGGAAGGCCATGCGGCCGCCCTCACGCGCGATCTCCTCGAAGCCGAACGTGCGGCGGTAGAAGGCGACGGAGCGGTCGAGGTCGCGGACGAAGAGCACGGCGTGGTTCAGGCGTCGGACGGGGATCATCGTGGCACCTCCCTGACAGCGTCGGGGGGCGTCCGCACGGTGCCGCCGCCCGTCAGGGCAGTATCGCCGATCGCGCCGCCGCAATCGACGGCGCCCGGGCGCGAGGGGCGCATCCGGCTTGCCGCGACGGGCGGGAGCGGGACGACCTTGACGCGCCTCGGCCCGAGGCCGGCCCGGGCGCATTGACAAGCGGCGGCGACATAAGTACGTTAGGTGCGCTGGGGGCGCCGGCGCCTCACGCGATGACCGCCCGGCCATCGCGCGGGAGAGCGAGACACGCCGACGCATCTGGCCGAAGAGAGCCCACATCCCCGCCGGTCTCTCTGCGGAGGCGCAGCGCGCCTCCCCGGACCCTTGCCGCAGACGAGGGGCGCCAGACGGCGCCGCGCCCGCGGTGCGACGGTGTCCGCGGCCGCAGACTCCCGGCAGCCGGCCAGTGCTCGCGCGAGCCCGGCAGGCCACAGCAAGCAGGGGGAGCGGCGGAGGGAAGAGGTCCATTGGCTGTGCCACAGGACGTAACGCGGCGATCACCCCCAGCGTTAACCCGATAGGGAGGCGCATGGACTATCTTGACGGCCCGGCGGCGTGGCGGGGCGGTGAGCCTGCGCCCGCACCGGAGACAGGCCCCGCCGCACGGCCGCCTCTCAGGCTCCCCGGAGTCCGGGCCTGGCCGTCGATCGCGCGCGCGACGGCCAGCGCCGCGGTGCGGGCGGACATCCCGCGGGCAATGCTCTTTGGGGCCATCGTCTGGCTCGCGGTCGGGCTCTGGCTGGCCGTGATCCCCAACATCCTGCCGCAGCTCGCGAACGAGCGCGCGCCGGGGCCGCCGCTCGATGACTTCGCGGTGTTCTATTCGGCGGGGGTGATGGTCCGTCACGGACAAGGCAGCCAGATCTACGATCAGCGCGCGCTCGCCGCCCAGGAAGCGCGCGTGTACAGCCGTCCCGACACCGGCGCCCCCGCGCTGCCGTACTTCAGTCCCCCGGCCTTCGCCGCGGTGCTGGCACCGCTGACGTTCCTGCCGGCGGGGACGGCGGCAGCGGTGTTCCTGGCGTTTTCGGCGCTCCTGCTGGCACTGTCGGTGGCTCTCCTGACGCGCGCGTCCGGGCTTGGCTACGTGAGCGTGTGGCTGGTACTGGGGGCGGTACTCGCCAATCAGAGCGTGCTCGACACGCTGTTCCACGGCCAGTTGTCGTTCATCCTCGTGTTCTTGTTCACGGCGGCGTTCGCCAGCTTCCGTTCGGGGAGAAACGGGCTGGGCGGGTTCCTGCTGGGCCTGCTGCTGATCAAGCCGAACCTCGTCTTCCTGCCGTTCGCGCTGCTGGCGTGGAAGCGGCAGCGTGCCGCATTGCTGGGCTTCGGCGCCGCCGCGGCGGGTGTCGCCGGCATCTCCGTGCTGGTCGCCGGGCCGTCGGTGATCTGGGAGTATCCCGCGTTTCTGCGCGCGGCGGCGGGTTGGGACGACAAGAACGGGATCAGCATCGTCGGCATGTTCGGCTGGAACGCGTTCGTCCGCGCGCTGGCCGGGCCGGGGCACATGACGGAGGTGACGCTCTGGTCGCTGGCGCTCGCCGTACCGACGGTCGCCGCGGTGGCGTGGAGCTGGCGCGGCGCCTGGCCGGCGACCGCGGCGTCGCTCGCGGTGCGCTATAGCGCGCTGCTCATCGGCGTCCTCCTGGTCAACCCGCACCTGTACCGGCAAGACATGCTGCTGATGCTGATCCCGGCGTGCCTGCTGCTGGGCGCCGTTACGGGCCGGGCGCGGGTGGCGCTCGGGCTCGTGCTGTTCGGGGCGTGGACGCTGTTTCTCTACCACTTCTACTTGCTGGGGCTGCTGGACTGGAACGTGACCGTGCCCGCGATGGCGGCACTGCTCGTCATCGCGACCGCTCTGACGCTGGGCCGCCGGGCCGCGGGCAGCCGGAGCGCGGACGCGGGTGAGCCCGCGCAACCGGCACCGATAGGGACGCCGCTGGGGGCGGACGCATGATGCCGGGCGGCCGGGGCAACGCGATCGGGCTGGCCGCGGCCGTTCTGGCCACCCTGGCCTCGCTCACGCTCGCGTTCGGGTTTCCGAATGCGGGATTCCCCGTGCTCGGCACGATCTTCGGCTCCGGCACGCCGACGGCGATCGCCAGTCCGTCGCCCACAGCGACGAGCACCGCTACGGCGACGCCCACCCCTTCCCTGACGCCGACACCCACAGTGACCTCCACCGCGACGGCGACGCCGACGATGACATCCACGCCGACCGCGACACCGACGACGACGGCGGCGCGGATCGTGATCGCGTCGGCCGCGCTGACGGGCGTCGCGTCGGCATCGGCGAGCATCGGCCCGATCCAGGTGCAGTTGCAGGACGCGCTCGGGCGCCCGGCACTGGCGACGGGACCGATCGTCCTGAGCCTGGCGAGCACGTCCAGCGGGCGGACGTCGTTCTCGGGGACGCAGAACGGTCCGCCAGGCACGACGGTGACGGTGCCGGGCGGCCAGAGCGGGGTGAGCTTCTACTACGGCGACACGAAGGCAGGGACGCCGACGATCTCGGTCTCCGGCGCGGGCCTGGGCTCGGCATCGCAGCAGGAGACGGTCACGCCAGGCGCTCCGGGCCAGCTCGCGATCACGACGGGTCCGGTGACGGGCACCGCGTCGACGTCGGCGAGCCTGGGCCCGATCCAGGTTGTCGTGCAGGACCAGTTGGGCAATACCGTGCCCGTGAGCAGCCCGGCGCAACTGTCGTTCAGCAGCAGCTCGGCAGGGGCGACCGTCTACGCCGCTTCGCAGAATGGACCGGCGGTGGCGTCGATCACGATCGCGAGCGGGCAGACCACAGCGAGCTTCTACTACGGCGACACGCGCGCGGGCACGCCGCTGGTCAGCGTGTCGAGCGCGGGCCTCAGCGCGGCGACGCAGACGGAGAACGTGGCACCAGGGGCGGCGAGCAGGCTGATGATCGTGACGGCTGCCGTCACGGGCCCGGTGTCCAACACGGCCAACCTGGGGCCAATCACGGCGCAACTGCAGGACCAGCTCGGCAACGGCGTGACCGCTTCCGCACCGATCGCGCTCAGCCTGAGCACCAGCTCCAGCGGGCCGGCCGTGTTCGCGGCGACGCAGGGCGGCACGGCGCTCACGTCGGTGACGGTCGCGACGGGGCAGGACCGGGCGAGCTTCTACTACGGCGACCAGGCCGCAGGGTCGCCCGCGATCACGGTGAGCGCAGGCGGGCTGGCATCCGCGACGCAGGTGGAGACGGTGACGAGCGCGGCCGGGGGGAAGTTCGCATTCATCACGAGCCCGCAGAGCGGGGTGGCGTCGAGCACGGCCAACCTGGGGCCGATCACGGTGCAGATCCAGGACGCTTCTGGCAGCCCGATCAACGTGGCGGCGGCGACCACGGTGACGCTGAGCAGCACATCGGCGACGGGCGTGTTCTCGGCGGCGCTCAACGGGGCGCCGGCCACCAGCGTGACGATCGCGGCGGGGCAGAACAGCGCGAGCTTCTACTACGGCGACACGGCAGCGGGCACGCCGGCGCTGACGGCGGCGGCGGGCGGCTACGCATCGGCGGCGCAGGTGGAGGCGGTCGCCGCGGGCGCGGCCGCGAAGCTCATCATCGTGACGCCACCGCGCTCAGGAGCGGCGTCCGGGACGGCGAACCTGGGGCCGATCACGGTGCAGATGCAGGACGCGTTCGGCAACCCGGCGACCGCATCGGCAACGACCACCCTGGCCCTGAGCAGCAGCTCATCGAACGCTGTCTTTGCGCCGACGCAGAACGGCGTGCCGGCGACAACGGCGACGATCGCGGCAGGACAGGGGTCGGCGAGCTTCTACTACGGCGACCTGACCGCGGGGACGCCGACGGTGACGGTGGGCAGCGCGGGCCTGACGCCGGCGACGCAGCAGGAGACCGTCACCGGCGCCTCGGCGTCGCGCCTCGCGATCGTCAGCCCGGCGGTCAGCGGGCCGGCATCGAACACGGCGAGCATCGGCCCGATCGCGGCGCAGGTGCAGGACCAGCTCGGCAATCCGGTCAACGTTGCGACGGCGACGGCGCTGACGCTGTCGAGCAGCTCGAGCACGGGCGTGTTCGCGGCACAGGCGAACGGCGCGGCGGCCACGTCGGTGACGGTCGCGGCCGGCCAGAACACCGCCAGCTTCTACTACGGTGACCAGCGCGCCGGGGCACCGACGCTCACGGTTTCCTCGGCTGGGCTCTCCCCGGCGTCGCGGCAGCAAACGGTCACGGCAAGCAAGCTGACATTCGTGACGGCGCCGCTGAGCGCGCCGGCATCGACGAGCGCGAACATGGGGCCGATCACGGTACAGATGCAGGACCAGCTCGGGAATCCGGTCAGCGCCACCGCAAACACGGCGGTCACGCTCGCGAGCAGCTCCACCGGGGCGGTGGTGTTCGCCACGGCGCCCGCCGGGGCGCCGGTGGCGTCGGTGACGATCCCGGCGGGGCAGACCAGCACGAGCTTCTACTACGGCGACACGCAGTCCGGCGCGCCGACGATCAGCGCTTCGGCGATGGGCCTCGCGACAGCGACCCAGCAGGAGGCCGTGACGGCGGGCAGGCTGGCCATCGTCAGCGCGCCGGTGAGCGGCGCGGCCTCGCTCTCGGCGAACCTGGGGCCGCTGACGGTACAGCTCCAGGACCAGGCCGGGACGCCCGTCGCCGCGACGTCCGCCACGGCCGTCACGCTGGGCAGCACGTCGTCCAGCGCGGTGTTCTCGGCGGTGCAGAACGGGGCAGCGGCAGCGACGGTGACGATTGCAGCGGGGCAGAACTCGGCGACGTTCTTCTACGGGGACGCGGTCGCGGGCCAGCCCACGATCACGGTGCAGGCGATCGGGCTCGTGCCGGCGTCGCAGCAGGCGACGATCGTAGCGGGGCCGCCGACGAAGCTCGCGATCACGACGGCGCCGGTGGCCGGCCCGGCGGCGCAGCGGGCGAACTCCGGCCCGATCGTCGTGCAGCTCCAGGACCAGCTCGGCAACGCGGTGACGGCGGCGGCGCCGGTCAAGCTGGCGTTCAGCAGCACGTCGACCGGCTCGCCGTGGTTCGCTCCCGGCTACTTCGGCGTGTCGACGACAACGATGACGATGGCGGCGGGTAGCAATTCCCTGAGCTTCTTCTACGGCGATACGAAGGCCGGGCTGCCGACGATCACGGTGGCGTCGGCCGGGCTGACATCGGCGACGCAGACGGAAACCATCACGGGCGGGTCGCCGGCGCGCCTGGCGTTCACGAGCGCGCCGGTGGCCGGCGTCGCGTCGAGCAGCGCGAGCCTAGGGCCGCTGACGGTGCAGCTCCAGGACTTCTGGGGCAATCCCGTAACCGCCACGACGAGCATGACGGTGCAGCTCAGCAGCGGCTCGACAGGGGTCGCCACGTTCGCGGCGGTGCAGAACGGCACAGCCGTGACGTCGATGAGCCTGTCCGTCGGGCAGGGGAGCATCAGCTTCTACTACGGCGACACGCAGGCGGGATCGCCGCTGATCGCGGCGACGAACGCGCCCTTCGTCGCCGCCACGCAGACGGAGAGCATCGTGCCGGGGCCGGCGACGCAGACGGTGGTCTACTTGCCAGGGCAGGTGCTGCAGCAGGGGATCGGGATCACGGGCACGCCGGTGTCGCACGTGCCGGGCACCGCGTTCACGGCCGGCGTGTACGCGGTGGACCAGTTCACGAACATCGTGCCCTCGGCATCGCAGACGGTCACGCTGACGGCGAGCGATCCCTCGGCCGTCGTCACGCCGGCGAGCGCGGCGTTGACGGGCGGCGCGGCCGGATTCTCGGTGACGGACCAGACCTTCGGCCTCTGGCAGTTGACGCCGGCGGGCGGGCCGGGGACCGCGGTCCCTTCGAGCACCTACTACGTGAGCCAGCTCATCGCCACGATGGCCGGGAACGGACAGCTCGGCACCACGGGCGACGGCGGCCTGGCGACGGGGGCGGCGATCGGCGCGCCGTGGGGCGTCGCCGCTGACAACGCGGGCAACGTGTACGTCACGTCGGCATCGGAGAACGTCGTCAGGAAGATCGACGCGACGGGGAAGATCACGACGTTCGCCGGCGGCGGCACCGGCTGCCCGCAGCAGACGGATGCGATCGGCGATGGCTGTCCGGCGACGGCGGCGAACTTCGCTTCGCCGCTGGGCATCGGGGTGGACTCCGCGGGACGCGTGTACATCGCGGACCAGAACCACCAGCGGGTGCGCATGGTGGATCCGGCGACCGGCATCATCACCACGATTGCCGGCACGGGGGTTGCGGGGCGGAACGCGAGCAACGCGGCGCTCCAGGCGATGCTCAACTACCCGTCGTCGCTGTTCGTCTCGGCGTCGGGCGATGTGTACATCGGTGACACGAACAACCACGCCGTCGACCGCGTGCGCAACGGGACGTTCGCGATCGTGGCGACGAACATCGGCAATCCGTCCGGGGTCGCCTTCGACGATGCGACCGGTTCGCTGTACGTATCCGACCAGACGGCGAACGTCGTGTACAAAATCGGTCGGTTCGCCGGCCTCGGCATCGCCGGGTTCAGCGGCGACGGCGGGCCGGCGACGAGTGCGCTGCTCACGGCGCCGGCCGGGTTGGCGCTGGACGGCGCGGGTGGCGTCTTCATCGCGGATACGGGGAACAACCGCGTGCGCCGGGTCGACGCGAGCGGCAACATCGTCACGGTGGCCGGTTCCGGGGCGTTCAAGTTCGGCGGCGACGGCGGGCCGGCGACCGATGCGGGTCTCAACCCGCTCGGCATCGCGGTGAGCCCGTCGGGCAATCTCTACATCGCCGACCTGTTCAACCGGCGCGTGCGCGTCGTCGGGGGCTGGTCGGGGCCGCAGCCGCCGCCGACGCCGACGCCGACCGTGGCGCCGACGATGACGCCGACGGCAACGCCGACGGTGACCAGCACGCCGACGGCCACGGCGACGAGCACCGCGACGCCGACGCCCTCGGCGACGGCGACGCCGTGTCCCGGCGTCTGCCCGGCGCCGCCGGCGCCGACGCTGCTCCACGCGTCGAGCGGCGGCACGACGACCACCGTCCGCGGCACGCTGACGGCCACCCCGTCCACCACGTACACGCTGAGCCTGTACTCGGCCGCAACGTGCACCGCGACGGGGGCGACGCTCTTCGGCACGGCGAGCGCGACGACGGATGCGACGGGCGCGCTCACGTTCACCCAGCTCCTCGGCACGGCGGTGCCGGTGGGTCAGTCGGTGCTCGCGACGGCGACGGGGCCGTCGACAGCGGCATCGGCGTTCTCCGGCTGCGTGACGGTCGTGGCGCGCCAGTGCACGGACGACACGCTCTGCAACGGCTACACCGACGCGCAGAAGATCGCGCTGTCCAAGGACCCGTTCACCTACTGCACTATTATGCGGGCGGACGTGAACAACGACGGTACGGTCAACATCTTTGACCTGGCTGGCATCGCACAGTACTACGGCCAGTCGATCCCGCCGGCGCCGACGCGCCTGGACCAGAACGCCGACGCGCGGATCAACATCTTTGACCTCGCCCTCGCTGCGAGCGTCTACGGCCGGGCGGTGACCGCCTGCCCCTGACCGCGAACGCACGTGGCACGGGGCGGCGGCGGCGTGCCCAGCGGGGGTGGTGGTACCCCCGGCAGGACTCGAACCTGCGCGCATGGTTTAGGAAACCACTGCTCTATCCTCTGAGCTACGGGGGCGCTGCTAAAGACTATAGCGCGTCAGGAGGGGCACGCCACACAGGCTCATCGACCGAACCTGCCCATCGCCGGCTCTCACCGCGAGACAAGCTTTGACACACGCCAAGCAACATGATGGGGCAGCGCGTAATCGTTCGAGGGTATAGTGACCGCTTACTCGTACGGCACCTCTGCGGCAAGACTGAGGGCCGCATGTATGTCCTGACGGAGGCCGATTTCCAACGGATGGAGCAGGGCGATTGCTCTGTGACACCCGTCCATTGTCCTGCCGAACGAGGACGGGGACGAACTCGGTGCGGTGTGGGAGCACTGCGGCGATGATAGCTTTTTCGCGCGGCATGGTCTCGCGCGCTGGCGAGATTCGAGCACATACGATAAGAACTCGATCGCCACAGTCGTCACGAACGAGGGCCCGATCCACCTCGAACTCACGGTCCGAATTTAGTCGCGCCCGCGGGCCGCTCACCGCTTCGATCGCACCGCAAGCCACCCGGCACCCGCAATGCTCACGACCGCCGCTAACGCCGCGGCACCCGCCCAGACCCACACTGGGTTGCGTACTCCGCCGGGGGACCCCGACTGAATCCTAGTGACCTCCGGTTCTTCGGCAACACCCCCCACACTCGATGGAGGCGCATAGACGACGCGCACAACGTTGTTGTTGAAGTCGCCGACGTAAAGGTTGCCTGACAAGTCAATGGCCAACCCGGCAGGGCCGTTTATTTCGGCATTCGACGCCGGCCCTCCGTCCCCTGAGTAACCGCACGTGCCGTTCCCCGCAACCGTCGCGATGATTCCCGCAACGATCTTTCGCACTCGACAGTTGATGGTATCCGCGATGTATAGGCTCCCAGAGCCATCAAACAGCAGATCTTCGGGATGGTAGAGTTCCGCGGCAGTCGCTGGCCCACCGTCGCCGTTGTATCCACATACCGAAGTACCGGCAATCGTGCCAATCATGCCACCGCGGATCTCACGTACACGGCAGTTGGTGGAGTCAGCGACGTAGAGGTTTCCCGCCGCGTCAAATCGCAGTCCAACGGGGTGATTTAATTCGGCCGAGAGCGCCGAGATGCCGTCGCCGTTATAGCCGCATGTCCCCGTGCCCGCGATTAGCGTAAGAGTTAAGCCATCCGCCTTCCAAATGCGACAGCCTGTCCAATCGGAAATGTAGAGTGATCCTGCGTGAAGTTCGATGCCTGAGGGCGTCCCTCCGACGGCGCATAGGTTGCTTTGGCTGTTGATCGTTGCGGTGACAACCTCGCGCACGTGGCAATACGGACTACTGTCTCCAATATAAAGGTTGCCGGAGTTGTCGAATACGAGCTCCGCCGTCCCGGGAAGCCCGAGTTGAGCGCTCGTCGCCGGACCTCCGTCTCCGGCCTCGCCGCAGTTAGCGGCACCTCCGGTCCCCACGCCGGCAAACGTCGAGATCGTGCCGGCGCTGATTTTTCGCACACGGCAGTTAATGTAGTCGGCGACATAGAGGCTGCCGGAGGCATCGACGGCGAGCCCGGAGGGGCCATTAAACTCCGCACTCGTTGCTGCACCGCCATCGCCCGACAACCCCGCAGTGCCGCTTCCCGCGAAGGTTCTAATGATTCCGCCGGCGGCGCGCGCGGGTTCCTGCGCGGGCGTCGTGATTAGGACGAGCGCCATGACACACGCAACGAGCACGACGCGGCTCATACTCACCTCTGGAGCGGCGGACGCGATACATTGCGTTTCGATGATACGCTTCGGTCCAACCATCCGCAAGAGGCATGCGGCACCGCCGTGATCTGGCAAGAAGCAGACGCCTATTCGAGCGGATCATCCGCCTCAACTGTGGCCGCTCTCTCTGCGGGAACGGCAACGCAAGGCGTTGCCGTGTGGTGAGGCACTGTCGCCCGTTGGCGACCACCTCCCCGGCCGCAGGCACGGTGCATCGCCGACAGGCACGATGGTCAAGAGGATCACCTCGGCCCGTCGTCGGCCCGCGCGAGCGTGCACGTTGCCGGTGCGTGTGGATATGGCCGCGCCGCACGCCTTCATTCGCACGATAACTTTGGCCGTTTCGGTCCGCTCGCCACGTCTGGAAGCACGGCGCATGGCCCCCCGGTTTAGGAAACCACTGCTCTATCCTCTGAGTACGGGGGCGCTGCTTCAGGATAGCGGAAGCCGCGGCGGACTCGCCCGGAGCCGGGCCCGGGGGACCGAGCCGACGCGGCGGTGGCGTCGGATCGGCGCGCGCCGGGGCCCTTCTCAGGGCGGCGGGGCACGCGCGTCAGCGGGAACCCTCATCCCACGCTGCCGCCGGGCGTGCGACACCTACCCCCGTGCTGATCCTCGACAAGGCCCTGGCCCTCGACCGCATCGTGGCGCGCGCAAGCGAGCCGCACCTGCCGGAGGTATTCGCGCTCACCGGCGCGTGCTGGGAGCGCTCGCCCGGCAGCGGCCGGGACGCCTGGCCCCGCCTGCAGGCGACCGCTCGACGCGGGAGCGATGCACCCGCAGAGGGCACCGCGGAGCGAGCGGCGCTGGCGGCATAGAGGCGCTCGCCGGCGCCCCGCGCCGTGGCCCGGCAGCCGAAGCTACCCGGACGGCGCCGGCGGGTGGCCGCCGGACTTGTCGATCGTTCGGCCCTGCTTCTCTTCGAGGCGGCCCAGCGCACGTCCCTTGTCGGGATGCGGATCCTTGATCAGCCCGTAGATCTCGCGCCCTTCGTGCCCCTCCGGCAAGTGCTCGGTAATCGGAAGACCTTCCGAATCGCAGAAGAGCAGTCAGTGGCAGTACTTGTACTTCTGCATCTCCTCGCAGGCACAGATCCAGGTGCTGCGCTTCGCCTCTTCGGCCTTGTCCTCGTAGAAGTTGCAGGGGCAGAGCGGGCGGCCGACCTCGTCGATGTGTTTCGCTAGGCCGATGACGAGGAACTCGGTGATCTCCCGCTGGGGGTGCAGGTAGGAGCCGCTCTTCGCGGCGAACTTCTCGACGAACTTCCACATCTTGTCGATGTTGTGCCGGGACGCCTGCTGGCGGTCGTCGTCGCTGGGCTGGTCGAGCGGCATGGTCGCCTCCTGCGGGATTGATGGCAAATGGTAACGGGCGCGGCGGGCGGCGCGCCATCGCCGGGTGGACGCGATCGGGCGCGGCCGTCGCCCGCCATCGCGGAATACGGCGGGGGGCGCGGCAAGCAGCGCCCCGACGGCAGACGGGCAGAGCAGGCGCAGCGTCGCAGGGGTCCCTACTTCATCAGTCCGACCTGGACGTTGCGAAAGCGCGCGGGGGCGGCGCCGTGGCCGGTGTGCGCGACCTGCTCGGGTTGGCCCTTACCGCAGTTCGGGGTGCCCCAGACCAGCCAGTGGTCCCGGTCCGCGACGGCGTCGCAGCTCCCCCAGAAGCGCGGCGTGATGCCGGTGTAGGTCGCGTTCTTGACGAGCGCACCGAGCTTGCCGTGCTTGATCTCGCGCGCGACCTCGGTGCCGAACTGGAAGTTGAGGCGCTTGTCGTCGATGCTCCAGCTCCGGTTGGTCTCCATGTAGATGCCGTCGTCGGTGTCCGCGATCATGTCAGCGAGCGTCCAGTCGCCGGGCTCCAGGCTGACGTTGGTCATGCGGATGAGCGGGATGCGGTCCCAGCCGGAGGCGCGCATGGCGCCGTTGCTGCGCTGGCCGAGCGAGGCCGCGGTCTCGCGCGACGTGAGGTAGCCCAGGAAGAGGCCCTCGCGCACGATCGGCGTCGCCTGCGCGGGCACGCCCTCGTCGTCGAAGCCGAACGTGCCGAGCCCGCCGGGGATCGTCGCGTCGGCGGTGATGTTGACCGCGGGCGAGCCGTACAGGAACGTGCCGAGCTTGTCCGTCGTCAGGAAGCTCATGCCGGCGAAGGCGGCCTCCGTACCGAGCACGCGGTCGAGCTCGATCGGGTGGCCGCACGACTCGTGGATCTGGAGTGCGACCTGGCTGCCATCGAGGATGACGGTGGTGACGCCGGGCTCCAGCGGCTTCGCGCTGAGCAGCGCGCGCGCCTCTTCGGCAACGCGCCCGGCGTTGGCGGCGAGGTCGTAGCGCTCGACGAACTCCCAGCCCTCCGTGCCCTGGTGGCGGCCAACGCTGTTGGGATACGAGCGGTTCTGCACCTCCCCCTCGTCGACGGCCGTCGCCTCGATGCCGCAGCCGGTCTCGTACAGCTCCTGCTCGATGTACGCGCCCTCGCTGTTCGCGAAGACCTTGTCCTCTCGCTGGCAGTAGACGTTACCCTCGGCGGAGACGATGTTCGGGACCGATTGCATCTGCGCGTTGACGCGCAGGAGCAGCGCGATCTTGTCGTCGAGCGGCACCGCGAACGGGTCCTGCCGCACCGGCGTGCGGTACGTGCCGCTCGCGGCCTGCGGCGGGCCGATGTCGGCGCGCGGGCCGCGCACGGCGGCGGATGCCTTCGCGACACGCACCGCCTCGGCGGCGACGGCATCCGCGGCATCGAGCGTCATCCGGTGGCTGGCGGCGAACCCCCAGTAGCCGCCGGCGATGACGCGGACCCCGAAGCCGAGCGATTCGTCGGCGGTCAGCGCCTCGACGTTCTTGTTGCGGACGACGACCGACTCGGCGACGGAGCGCACGATGCGGACGTCCGCGTAGTCGGCGCCACGCTGCCTCGCCGTATCGAGCGCGCGCATGGCGAGATCACGCATGGGACACCTCCGGTCGTCACACCTTCGCCGTTACGTGGCGGGCGAGGAAGTCGAGGATGGCCGCGTTCGCCTCCTCGGGCTTCTCCGCGGTAAAGCCGTGGCGCAAGCCCGGAAACAGGCGCAGCTCGGCGCCGGGGATGCGCGCCGCGAGGATGCGCGAGTTTTCCGGCAGCACGAGGGGGTCGGCGTCGCCAGCGATGACGAGCGTCGGCGCGGTGATCTGTAACAGGCGGTCGTAGGTGTCGTGGTCGAGGATGGCGAGCATCTGGCCGCGCATGCCCACCAGCGTGGGCGGGTACTGGAGCGCGGCGCCGGCGAACTCCGCGAAGCCGGGACCCGGGTTGGCGATGAACTCCGGCGTGAAGAGCTCGAGCATGTTCTGCTGCATGCGCTCGGGCGTCATGGCCGCCGCCAGATCCTCGACCTCCCAGAGCTCGGCGGACGCCGCCTTCATCGCCTCGTAGCCGGCCGAGTGCGGCCCACCGGGCGTGGTGCAGGCGAGCACGAGCGTGCGCACGCGCGCCGGGTACTGGAGCGCGAACTCCTGCGCGATCATGCCGCCCATCGAGGCGCCGATGATGTGCGCCGCGTCGATCCCGACCTGGTCGAGCACGCCGGCCGCGTCGGCGGCCATCTGCCGCATGGTGTACGGGCCGTCGGGCTGCGCCGAGCGTCCCGCGCCCCGGTTGTCGAAGGCGATCACGTGGTAGCGCGTCACGAGCGCCGGGATCTGCGGCGCCCATGCGGCGGCGTTGCCGGTGAAGCCCATGATCAGCAGCACCGGCTCGGCCTTCGGGTCGCCGTGCTCCTCGTAGTAGATCTCGATGCCGTTAATCTGTGCGGTCGTCATCCATCCTCCTCGTCCGATCGCGTCGCAGAGGCGCCCACGGTCGCGGCCCCGCGGCCGTCGCGGAGGAACGCGATGATCGCTTCGTCCACCTCGCGGGCGAACTCAACAAAGAACAGGTGCCCTCCTTCGGGCCAGGTGATCAGCCGCGCCGCCGGGATCCGCGCCGCGAGCGTACGGCCGTTCGCCACGGGCATGATGCCATCTCGCTCGCCGTGCAGCACCAGGGTCGGCGCGCGAGCTCGCCGAGGCGGTCGTAGGTGTCGTGCCCCTGCACGGCGGCGAGCTGCGCCGCGCGCCCCTCCGGCGTCGAGCGGAGATGCTCGTTCGCCAGCGCGCGGGCGACGATCTGGGCGTCGTGCGCTGCGGCGTAGGCGTCGCTGTAGTTCAGCGGGTAGGTCGCGCGCACGGCCTTCGCGGGGTCGGCGATGCCGGCGGCCTCCATGAACAGCGCGACCGCCTCGTCGGGCGGCGGCACGTGGTGGGGGAGCCCCGGCGTCGTGCAGGCGAGCACGAGGCCGCGCACGCGCCCGGGGAAGCGCAGCGCGAGATGCTGCGCGATCATGCCGCCCATCGACGCGCCGGCGACGTGCGCGGCATCGACGCCGCACGCGTCGAGGACGGCCCTGCAATCCTCCGCGAGCTGAGACATGGTATACGGGCCGGGCGGGGCATCGGAACGGCCAGAGCCGCGGGGGTCGATGGCGATCACGCGGAAGTGCCGGGCGAGTTCCGGGATGTTCGCCCAGTACACCGTCGTGTTCGACCCGAAGCCGGCGATGAGCAGCAGCGGCTCGCCGCTGCCGTGCGACTCGAAGTAGATGCGCGCGCCGGCCGCCTCAGCGAGCGGCATCGGCGGCGCCTTCCGCGACCTCGCTGTGACGGCGCAGGAAGTCAAGGACGATCGCGTCGGCTTCCGCCTGCGCCTCGAGGCTGTAGCCGTGGCCGGCGCCCTGCAGGATCGCCAGCTCCGCATGCGGGATACCACGCTTCAACAGGTACGCGTTACCGACCGGGATCATCGCGTCGTCTGAGCCGTGGACGATGAGCGCCGGGCACATGATCTCCTCCAGACGGTCGTAGGTGTCGTG
>JAGWOC010000123.1 GCA_028872875.1 Chloroflexota bacterium
GGGGCGGCCGTCAAGCGCGCGTATACCGCGGGGCCGATCGGCGTCATGTCGCGCTCCGGCGGCATGACGACCGAGATCTCGAACACGCTGACCGCCGCCGGCCTCGGCCAGAGCACCGCCGTCAGCATCGGCGGCGACGCGATCATCGGATCGACCTACGCCGAGCTGATGCCGCTGTTCGAGGCCGACCCCGACACCAAGGCGATCGTCATCTACTCCGAGCCCGGGGGCCCGATGGAGGCGCAGCTCGCCGAATATGTCACCGCGACGCGCAGCCGCCTTCCGGTCGTGGCGTTCATGGCCGGCAAGTTCATGGACGCCATGCCCGGCATGCGCTTCGGCCACGCCGGCACGATCGTCGAAGGGCGTGCCGACACGGCTGCGGAGAAGATCGCGCGGATGCGGAGCGCCGGCATCTCGGTGGCGGAGGCGATCCAGGATATCCCGGACATCGTCAAGCAGCGGTTGGACGGAAAGGGCGCGTAAATGGCAGCGAGCGGTTCCGGCATGTTCATCCGCGTCGAAGTCGACGGATCGGCGGCGTCCGACCCGGCCGTCGCGAAGCAGCTCGCTGCCGTCTGCCCCGTCGACATCTTCGACGACGATGCCGGCCGTGTGCGCATCGTCGACGACAACCTCGACGAGTGCATCCTCTGCGCGCTCTGCCTGGACGCCGCGCCACCGGGCGCCGTGCGCGTGATCAAGCGCTACGACGGCGACAAGCTGCTGGAGGCAGCGCTACACAGATAGTGCATGATCTCTCCAATTGTGATGGCGGCAAACATCCGCAGAGCCCCTGTGTCATAGGAGGCGTTCGAACCATGGTTGACGGTGCCGATGTTGAATACGACAAGAAAGATCAGTTGGATCAGATCACGCCTTGGATCCTTGGCAGCGAGAGGCTCTACGCGGTGTTTGATTGCCGGGGCGCCGGTACGGGTTTCATCGCTGTTACCAACAAGCGGCTGATGTTCTACGACAAGGCCTTCATGCGAAAGCGGAAGGCGCTCACCAGTGTGCCGTTCAGTAAGATCACCGCTGTCAGCAGTGTGGATGAAGGGCGCGGCCTGTTTGGAGCGACAAGCGAACTTGTCGTAAAGACGGGCTCGGAGGAGTTCGAGTTCGAGTTCCGCGGGGGTGATAAGGCGGAGCGCGCCTATAAGCTCATCATGGGTGAACTGCTGCAGAACGAGACCTGACCCACCAAGAGCCCACCAGCTTCACAAGGAGTCAATGTCGCGGATGACCGCTAGTCTTGCTTGCGCCGCCCGCGCACCTGCAGCGCACCGACGACGATCGTCGCGATCGCGCCCGCGACGGCGGCGCTGAGCAGCACGAATACCATCCGCGTCCGCCACTCGAACCAGAGGAAACGGATGTCCGCGTGCTGGAAGTTCTGCGCCAGGAACGCCGTCAGCACCGTGAGCACCATCAGCCCGACGATGAGCTTGACGCGCGCCCACAGGCTGGCCGGGCGCGGCTCCGGCTCCGGGACCACTGCCGGTGCGTGCTGCTGTGTCTTCTGCATCACGACTCCTTTGGGCGGGCGGCCGGTCAGTCGCCGGCCATGCCGCCGCCGCGCGGGCCCGCCAGCGGCTCCGTATGCCGCGTCGCCTCGTACGCCTGCCGCGTGCGGTCGACGACCTCCGTCAGGTCGTCCGGCGAGGTGACCGGCGCGGAGCAGAGCGTGCCGTAGCAGACGTAGGCCGCCGGCGCGGGGTCTGGCGGCAGCGATTCCGATGCCAGCCCTATGCTATCCGAAGCGCTAAGTACGCGCACGACCCGGTTGGGCACGAGCAGGGTCAGCGCCGCCGCGCGCAGCGGGCCGACGCCGCTGCCGTCGGCGGGTGCCACGATCTTGACGTCCGCGCCCGGGTTCAGGATGCGGTCGACCGCGACCGCATATCCGGCGGCGAAGTAGCCCTGCGCCTCGATGATGCCGGAGAACGGCAGCAGCGCGCGGCGTGCGGCCTCTTCGTACGATGCGTCGCGCGTCAGCCGCGCGAGGCGCGCGAAGGCGCCGGCTGCGACGGCGTTCTCCTTCACGGGCTTCTGTCGCGACGAGAGCCGGCCGACGGACTCATGGCCGCGCGGCGTGTCGAAGAAGCCGCCGCCTCCATCGCCGAGATGATCCACCATGAACGCGGCGAGCTGCTTCGCGCGGTCGAGGTCCCCCGGGCGGCCGGCTGCCTCGTACGCGTCGAGCAGGGCGGCCGCGGTGTACGCCTGGTCGCCGAGCAGCCCGGCCACGCGCGGGCCCTCCGTGCCAAGGAAGCGGCACATGCGCGCGCCGTCCGCGCGGAGGTTGTCCCAGAGGAAGTCGAGCGCCCGCAGCGCGCGCTCCTGCAGCCGCGGTTCCTCCAGCGTCCACGAAGCCTCGAGGTAGGCGCTGATGGCCATCGCGTTCCAGCTTGTGTAGACGGTGCGGTCGACGTACGGCGCGGCCAGCCGCCGCCGCTCCGCGTCCGGCAGCGCGTAGAACTCCTCGTCTGCGTCCTGCGAGCCGTAGAAGGCGCCCGTCGTCTCGTCGCTGAGCCATGCGTCGATGTAGCCGAGCGTGGACTCGATGGAGCGGCGGTGGCCGGCGTCGCCGGTGATCCGGTAGAGCGTCAGCAGGTTGCGCAGCAGGCCGGCGTTGTCTTCGAGCATCTTCTCGTAGTGCGGGATGCTCCAGTCGCGCTTCGTCGAGTAGCGAAAGAAGCCGCCCCATTCGTGGTCGTACGTGCCGCCACCGCACATGTGGTCGAGCGTCTTGCGTGCCATGTGCAGCGCGTCGCGGTCGCCGTCGCGCAGGTACGCGTGCAGCAGCAGGTCGATGGCGTCGCTGTGCGGGAACTTGGGCTCGTTGCCGAAGCCGCCGAATACCGGGTCGTACGCGTCCTCGGTCGCGTGCAGCGCGTCGAGGAAGATCTGGCCGGTGAGCCCCTTGCGCTCGTCGGCCGCCGCCGCCTCGGCGCGCCGGCGGTTGGCGACGATCTCCGCGATCTTCTGCTCGACCTGTTGCTTGTTGTCGCGGTAGTAGCCGCTGACCTGGCCCAGCACCTCGCGCATCTGGTCGGGCGGGATGTAGGTCATCCCGGCCATCACCTCGCCGCCCGGCGTCAGGAACGCCGTCGTCGGCCAGCCGCCCATGTTGTAGCGCGCGTTGACATCCGGGCGCTGGTCGTTGTCGACGCGGACCGGCACGAAGCGCTCGTTGATCAGACGGATCACCTCCGGGTCGGAGTACGAGGTCTCGTCCATCACGTGGCACCAGTGGCACCAGACGGCCGAGAGCGAGAGCAGGATCGGCTTGTCCTCCGCCTGCGCCCGTGCGAACGCTTCGGATCCCCAGACGTTCCAACGGATCTCGTGGGCGCGGTTGGGCCGCGGCGAGAAGTGGAAGGCCTCGCTCACGATTCACCTCGGAAGATGTAGCACGAGGTGGTGGCGTGGCCGAGCACTTTGCCTTCCGGCCCGTAGAGCGTGGCCTCGGCGATGGCGATGCGGTTGCCTGCGTTGATTACCTTGGCCTCGCAGCGCACGCGTCCCGTCTCGCTGGTGATGGGGCGGATGAAGCGCACCTGCAGATCGAGCGTGGTATAGCCCACGCCCGCGGGCAGCGTGGAGTGGACGGCACAGCCTAGTGCCGAGTCGCAGATGGTGCTGGCGTAGCCGCCGTGCACCGAGCCGATGGGATTGTAGTGGTACGCCCCCGGCTCGCCGCTGAAGACCACGTGTCCCTCTTCGACTTCTTCGAGGCGCAGGTTCATCACAAGCGTCATCGGCGGCAGCGGTATCTCGCCGCGCTGCATCGCGCGCAGCGCCTCCAGCCCGCTCATCGCCTTGACGGCGGCGGCCGTGGCCAAGGGATCCTGCCACTCGATCGTGTGGCTTCTGGTGCGCTCGCTCATGGCGTCTACTCCGCCGCGCCGCTACTCGTCTCCCGCGCCACGCGCGAAGGAGCTGACGTAGAGTACGCCGGCGACCACGGCCACGGCCAGCAGCGGCACGCTGGGCAGCGG
>JAGWOC010000004.1 GCA_028872875.1 Chloroflexota bacterium
GCTGGGCTCGCTGAACCCGGGCACCAGCATCAACTTCACAATGTCGATCACGGTGCCGGGCAGCACGGTCTCGTCGAACACGGTCACCGTGTGGGCGGACGGGCTGGAGAACAACGTCCCGACCACGCCGATCTCGTCGGTGAGCACGGCGGTCTCGGCGGGGGCGAGCAGGCTCGCCTTCACCACGCAGCCGAGCGCCACAGGCACGACGGGTGGCATCGCCTTCGCGTCCCAGCCCGTGGTGACGCTCTATGACGTGAACAACAACGTCCTCACCGGCAGCACGGCGAGCGTGACGCTGACGCTGAGCGGCGGCACGGCGGGCGCGGTGCTCACGTGCGCCCAGGCCGGGAACACCGTGACGGCGTTCAACGGCACCGCGACATTCAGCGGCTGCAAGATCAACCTGGCGGGAACCGGCTACGTGCTCACGGCGAGCAGCCTGGGCGCGACGGGCGCCGTGAGTAACGCCATCACGATCACGGTCGGCCCGGCAGCGCAAGTCGGGTTCACGACGCAGCCGGTCGGCGCGGCGGCGGGCGCTGCTCTTGCTACCCAGCCGATCGTCCAGGTTCAGGACGCGGGTAGTAATGCAGTCAGTTCCTCCGGTATCGCGATTACCCTGAGCGTCAGCCCCGGATCTACAGCGTCCGGGTTGACGTGCACGACCAACCCCGTTAACACGAACGCCAGCGGCGCCGCAGGCTTCGCAGGCTGTACGCTCACCGGCGCCGGGACCGCGAGTCTGCTTGCCCAAGCGACGGGGCTCTACCCGGCCACGAGCACGTCGTTTACCATCACACCGGCTGGGGCGACGAAGCTCGCCTTCAAGACCCCGCCGAGCGCGACCGCAACCGCCGGTGCGCCGTTTGCGGTGCAACCGGTCGTCGTGGTCCAGGATGCCTACGGGAACACCGTGACCACGAGCAGCGCTTCCGTGACGCTTGCCATCGCCGTGGGCACGGGGACGCTGACGTGCAGCCAGGCGAGCAACACCACCGCTGCCGTGAGCGGCGTGGCGACGTTCAGCGGGTGTTCGCTGACACCTGCGGGGACGTACCAACTCAACGCGACCTCGACGGGTCTGACGAACGCACCTAACACGGCGGACATCGTGGTTTCGTAGAGGCGGACTACACCGAGCCAGAAGAAGGGCGGCCATCATGGCCGCCCTTCTTCGTTCCCCTGCATCCACCCTCACGAACGCTCGCGGCGCGAGATACCGCCGGCGGCGCGCGTCGCGTATACGTGACGGCATCGGCCCCGACCCGCGCCTGGCGCGCGCGGCCACCGGCGCCCGCGCGGCGCAACCAGAAAGGCCCATCACCATGACCGCCACCCTCGACGTCATCGACGACGTGCGCGCGATCATCGCGCGGCGCGGCCTGCTCGGCCATCCCTTCTACCAGGCGTGGCAGCGGGGCGAACTCACCCTCGGCGACCTGCGCGTGTACGCGGGCCAGTACTACCACCACGTGCTCGCCTTCCCGCAGTACGTCAGCGGCGCCCACGCCATCTGCCCGGACCAGCGGGACCGCCAGGAGCTGCTCGAGAACCTGATCGAGGAGGAGCGCGGCGAGGAGAACCACCCGGAGCTCTGGCTGCGCTTCGCGGAGGGCGTTGGCGCGTCGCGCGCGGCGGTCGAGGGCGCGGCGCCGCTGCCCGAGACGCGCGCGCTCGTCTCGCTCTACCGCGACGCGACGCTGCGGCGGAGCTTCCCGGAGGCGTGCGCGGCGCTCTACGTCTACGAGTCGCAGGTGCCGGAGGTCGCGAAGACGAAGATCGCCGGCCTCAAGCGCTACTACGGCATCGACGACCCGCGCACGCTGCAGTTCTTCGAGGTGCACATCGGCGCCGACGAGGTGCACGCGGAGGTCGGCGCCGGCATGGTGCGCCGGCACGCGGCCGAGGGCCCGGCGCGGTCGGCGGTGCTCGAGACGGCGCGCGCGTGCGCGGACGCGCTCTGGTCGTTCCTCGATGGCGTCGAGCGCACGCGCGCGTGCGCGGCGGCGCGGGCAGGGTGACCGGCACGGTAGCGGTCCGGAGGACCTAACCCGCGGCCCCTTCCCTTGAAGGGGAGGGGTGTGCGGCGCGGCTGGAACATGACCGCGCACTCGGGCATCCAACGCGCGACCTTGTGGCGCTCGCCACCTGTTGACAAGCCCGCCGTAGCCCGAGCGCGGCGCATCGTCTATAACGCCAGCGACCGATGGTGGTGCGTCCCGCCGCACCGGCTGCGTAGACTGCGACGATGACGCTCGACCTCACCTTCCTCGGCACCGGCAACGCCTTCGCGCCCACGCGCTACTGGAGCAGCTTCCTGCTCGGCGACCGCTGCCTCTTCGACGCGCCGCCGACGCTGCTGGCGCACCTGAAGAAGCTCGGCAAGGACCCGCGCGACATCGAGGTGGCGTTCATCAGCCACTTCCACGGAGACCACTTCTTCGGCCTGCCGTTCCTCCTGCTCGAGTACGCGGAGCTGGCGCCGCGCACGAAGGACCTCACCATCGTCGGGCCGCCGGGCATCGCCGCGCGGCTGCGCGCGCTGACGGACCTGGCGTTCGCGAACGTCTTCCGGAAGGACCGCGGCTACGACCTGCATTTCGTCGAGGCCGGCGACGGCGCGGAGGGCGAGGCCGCGGGCTGCCGCTTCGTGTCGCGGCAGGTGCCGCACGTGCCGGGACTGCAGTCCTTCGCGTACCGCGTCGAGACCGGCCACGGCAGCGTCGCCTACTCGGGCGACACGATGATGTGCGATGCGCTCGTGTCGATCGCCGATGGGACGGACGTGTTTGTGGTGGAGTGCTCCTGCTGGGGCGAGCAGTGCGGCCCGCACCTGAGCCCGAAGGACATCCTCGCGCTACGGGCGCGGATCACGCCATCGACGCGCTTCGTGCTGACGCACATCGGAGCGGGCGAGGCGCCGCGCGCCATCGTCGATGCGGGCATCCTCATCGCGGACGATTTCGAGCATCTGGAGTTCACAGTGGATAGTGAATAGTCGGGCGCGGCGGCCGCGCTCGGGGCGGGGACTATCAACTACAAACTAGTCACGATCAACTACTCCGCGCCCGCTCGATGCAGTAGTAGAGCGCCACGGACTTCGACGTAAAGAGCGAGTAGCGGTTGTCCAGCACGAAGGTGTAGGTGCCGTCGATCGTCGCGGGGAAGGTGAAGTCGTAGTTCGAGGCGCGCGGCGAGACGAGGATCTCCTGGCCCTGCGGCGTCACGAGGCGCATCAGCACGTCGACGCTGCCGAAGCCGCCGTCGGCCTCGAACGTGCCGCGGACGTAGTCGCCCTCGCGGAGCGACACCTGGCGGGTCGCCTCGGCGCCGGGGCGGACGTTGACGTTGAGGTTCGTGCAGTCCTGCGGCCGCCCCTGGGACACCGCCCCGGCGTGAGCGGGCGTGCCGACGCTGCCCGGCGCCCCGTACCTGAGCGCCCACCAGGCGCCGCCGAGGCCCAGCCCGAGCACGAGCGCCACCGCCACGATGATGCCGAGCGCGCGCATCGCCTGCCCCCTGTGTACGTAGTCGGCCGGCGCGGGCGTCGGTGTAGGGGCGGGCGCGTATGCCGCCGTGCGACTGGCGCGCGAATCGCGCGGGCTGAAGGCCCGCGCTCCGAGTGCGGGCGGGGCCGGGTGCGACTGGCGCGCGATTCGCGGGGGCTGAAGGCCCGCGGTCCGAGTGAGGGCGGGGCCGGTGCGGCTGGCGCGCACGTTGCCCGCTATAATCGCGGCGAATCCGCCTTCTAGGGGATTCGTGCGCGGCTCAGACACCCGGAAGACAGGGGGTGGACGGTGGAGGCGCGTGACGGCGCCATCGGCGCGTGACCAGTGCGGGCTGAAACGCCCGCGCCACGAAGGGCGCATCGGCGCGCAGCGCGTCGCGCGGGCTTTCCGTACGGCCCGTATGGGAAGGCGCGCTATGCGCGAGGGCGGAGGTGAAGCTCCGCGGCTACGTGTTCCGCGCGCGGCTCGGGCGGGTGGGCTTCTCATCCCCACGTCGGTGCCGCGGGCGGCGTGGTGGGGATCTACGGAAGGGGCACGTATGGCGGCATCCCGGCGTGACGGCGGACAGCCCGGCTATCGCCGCATCGTCGCGAAGCTCGGCACGAACCTGCTGACCGGCGGCAGCGACCGGCTCGATGCGGGCGTGATGGCCGTGCTGGTCACGCAGGCCGTGCGGCTGATCGACGAGCGGCGCGAGGTCGTGATCGTCACCTCGGGCGCGATCGCGGCCGGGCGGGAGCGGCTCGGGCCGCAGAAGGAGCGGCGCGACATCCCCTTCCGGCAGGTGCTGGCGGCGGTCGGACAGCCGCGGCTGATGCAGGCGTACGACGGACTCTTCGCCGCGCGCGGACGCGTCGTCGCGCAGACGCTCGTGAGCCGCCGCGACCTCCACGACCGCGCGGGCTACCTCAACGCCCGCAACACGCTGCTCGGGCTGCTGGAGATGGGCGTGGCGCCGATCGTCAACGAGAACGACGCCGTCGCCATCGACGAGATCGCCGACGCGCGCATCGGTGACAACGACAACCTCTCGGCGCTCGTCGCCAACCTCATCGACGCCGACGCGCTGGTGATGCTGACCGACATCGACGGCCTCTACACGGCCGACCCGCGACGCGACCGCGGCGCGAAGCTGATCCCGCGCGTCGACCGCATCACGAAGGAGATCGAGCAGATCGCCGGCGTCAGCGAGACGGGCCGTGGCACCGGGGGCATGGTCACAAAGCTGCAGGCGGCGAAGCTTGCCACCGGCGGCGGCTCCGACGTCTACATCGCCGACGGCCGGGCGCCCGACGTGCTGTACCGCATCGCCAGCGGCGAGCACCTGGGTACGCTGCTGCCCGCGCGCGGCAGCCGCATGGAGAGCCGCAAGCGCTGGATGCTGTCGGGCCTGGGGACGAGGGGCCGCATCGTCGTCGACGCGGGCGCCGCGCGGGCGCTGCTGGACCAGCGGCGCAGCCTGCTGCCGGCGGGCGTGCGCGAGGTGCACGGGCCGTTCAAGCGCGGCGACGCCGTCAACATCTGCCTGGCGGAGGGGCAGGCCATCGCCTGCGGCATCACGAACTACGACGACCGCGAGCTGGCGGCGATCCGCGGCGTGCGCTCCGACCGCATCGCGGGCGTGCTCGGGCACGAGTATGGCGCGGAGGCGGTGCACCGGAACAACCTGGTGCTGCTGTAGCGCCGGCCGCGCACCAGGGGGCGCGGCAAGCGGCGCCCCTACCCTCTGTGCGAAGGATCGCCGCCTACGTCGCCGGCGGCCGGCCTGTTAGCCTGTAGCCGATGGACCACGCATCCCCGCCCCCGCTGCTCTTCGACAAGTCGGACGATGGCATCGCCTGGATCACGCTGAACCGCCCGCAGGTGCTGAACGCGGTGAACCTGGCGATGCGCGACGCGCTCTGGTCGGCCTTTCAGGCCGTGCGGGACGACCCGGAGATCCGCGTCGCCGTGCTGCGGGGAGCGGGCCAGCGCGCGTTCTCGGCCGGGGCGGACATCAGCGAGTTCGGGACGGCGCCGTCGTACGTCGAGGCGCGCCGCGCGCGGCACGAGCGCGACGTTTGGGCGTTGATGCTCGCGATCCCGAAGCCGCTCGTCGCGGCGGTGCATGGCTTCGCGTTCGGCGCCGGCTGCGAGATGCCGCTCTGCTGCGACATCCGCATCGCGTCGGACGACGCGACGTTCGCGCTGCCCGAGGTGACGCTGGGCTACATCCCCTCGGCCGGCGGCACGCAACTGCTGCCACGCACCGTGCCGCCGGGCGTCGCGCGCGAGATGGTGCTGGGCGGCGAGCCGATCGACGCGCAGCGCGCGCTCCGCATCGGCCTCGTGCACCGCGTCGTAGCCCGCGAGCGGCTGGAGGCGGAGACGGCGGACGTCGCCCGGGCGCTCGCCGCCAGGCCGCAGCGCGCACTGCGCGCCGCGAAGGAGGCGATGCGCCGCGGCGCGGATTTGCCGCTCGACGCGGCGCTGCGGCTGGAGGCGCTACTGGCGGAGCGCGCAGGCCGCGGAGACCCGCCTTGAGCGAGGCAGCTCCGCCCGGACCGCGCGGCTGCACCTGGCGCACCGGCTGCCTGCTCCCCCTCGCGATCGTCGCGGCGGTCGTGGTACTGGTGACTGTCGGCGAGTTCATCGCCTTCCTCGTTGGGTCGCCGTCGGGCGGTGCCCCTTCGTCGCAGTTCGACGCGGGCCCCGCCGACGCCTACCGGCGTGGCGACGTCAGCCAGATCGAGCCCGAGCATCTCTTCGTCACGCGGCTGGAGGACGGCACGTTCATCGCGCTCTACGACAAGTCGCCGCGCCAGCAGGAGGGCAACGGAAGCTGCCGCGTCCACTACGTCGACGTCTCGCCGCTGGGGACGCTGCCGCAGCTACCCGGCTTCACGGGCGCCTTCGTGGAAGACTGCGACGCGGAGACGCGCACGGTCTGGCGCGCCGATGGCACGTACGCGTTCGGCGCGGGGTACGGCAACCTCGACCGCTACGACACGCGGATCAACGCCGAAGGGCACCTGCTCATCGACCTCAGCTCGCGCACCTGCACGCGCAGCGTCGGCGTCGTCGGCGTGCCGCCGTTCAGGGTCACGCGCTGCGGCCGGGGAAGCTGACGTCAGGGCGCCGCCGCGAGGACTGCGAGGAAACGCGCCGGTGTGACGATCGGGATGCTCTCGTATGCCGCGAGCGCGAGCAGGTCGCCGTCTCCCGTGACGATGCAGTCAGCGCTGCCGGCGACTGCGGCCTCGAGTACGCGGTTGTCGTCGGGGTCCCGACAGACGTCGACCAGGACCGCAGGCTCGACAACCTCGGCGAACGTGGCGAGGAGCGCGACGATCTCAGCGCGCTGGCGCGGGCTCCAGTTGATGCGCCCTTTGAGCTTGCGCGCTTCGAATGTGCGTGCGAGCTCCGCGAGGAGGTGCGGCGATGTGATCCATGTGAATCGATCAGCGCGCCACGCATCCACGACGCGCGCCGCGTTACCGCCAGGTGACAGCCCGGCGCTGATCAGCACGTTGGTGTCGACGACCGCGCGCACCCTAACTTGCGATCTTGCGCTTCGTGCTCTTGCGTCGCGCCCAGCGCACGGCCTCGATCGCGAGCTCGTCGGCCGCCTCCGGGGAGAGATCCTTGTTGCGCGCCCAGTTCTCCTCGAGGAGCGTGCTCAGCCGGTCCATCGCGTGTTCGCGCCCCTGCTTCATCGTCTCGTGGTACTCCGGGGAGATCACCACCCCCATCAGCTTGCCGTGGCGCTCGATCCGTACTTCGTCGCCACGGTAGAGCACGCCTTCGAGAATCTCGCCGAGGTTGCGGCGGAACTCCATCGCCGAGACCGTGCGCTTCATCATGCACCTCCGGGAATACGGAGTATTCTATCAATTGTGCGGACTGCCTTGAACATAGACACGGGATCAGACACAAGGCTGGACGGTGGAACGTGGAGGCGCCCAGACGGGCCGTACTGCGGGACGATGCCGTCCGCGTGCGACCCGCGCGGGCTGCAGCGAACCTGTCTCACAATGCGATGCGGCCTGAGCACGAGGGCACCGGGTAACGGGCGTGCGGTGCCGGTGATGCGGACGTGGCGGCGCGTGCAGGGGCTACGCGGCCCGGCGCTCGGCGCGGTAGAGGTTGATCGGGGCCGGGATGCCCTTCATCACCGCGGGGCCTAGGCGCTCGAAGGCGACGTCCGGCGGCACCTCGGAGATGGCGCGCACCGTCGCCTCCGAGGCGAGCACCTCGCCGGAGCCGGCGAGGCTCATGATGCGCGAGGCGACGTTGACATCGTGCCCCACCAGGTCGTCGCCGCGACGCGTCTGCTGGCCCGCGTGGACGCCGATGCGTACCGAGAGCGGGGCGTCGGCCCTCGTCGTTTCCTCTTCGAAGCGCTCTTGCACGCAGAGGCCGGCGATGATGGCGGCGCAGGGATCCCTGAACCAGAGCATCAAGCCGTCGCCCAGCTCCTTGACGATGCGGGCATCGCCATCGAGCGCCGCCCGGACGATCGCCTCCTGCATCGCGAGGAGCGCGAGCGCGTCGGCGTCTCCGCGGAGGGCCGTGAACTCCGTGAAGCCGACGATGTCGGTGAACATCACCGTGCCACGGATCGTGGCCGCCGGGGGCGGGGCAGCCGTCGTCATTGGGCCAGCACCTGGATGGACCCGGAGATCGAGACGGCGTCGATGCGGCAGTCGGCGCCCGGCGGCAGGTCGCACAGGACGCGGCCGCCGACGCTCTTGCAGAACATCTCGGCCGCGGTGCCCTGGGGCAGCGCGATGCGCACCGTGCCGGACACGGTCTTCACCTTGATCGCGCCGTCGCCGCCGCACGAAGCATCGATGGAGCCGCCGACGCTGCGCGCGCGAAATGCGCCGTCCACGCGGTCGAAGCGGATCGCGCCGGACATGGTGCTGGCCGTGGCGGCGCCGGCGTGGCCGCCGCTGATCGTGCCGCCCACGCTGCTCGCCCGGCAGCCGCCTTCACAGGAGCCGATGACGATGTCCGCCGATACCGTGCGGAGGTCGGCCTGGTCCGCCGCGTCGAGCTCGATCCTGCCGCTCATCGTCGTCACGGACACATCGCCGAAGCGGCCATCGAGCCGCACGCTGCCGGAGTGCGTGCCGACCACGACGTCGGTGCCGGCAGGACAGCGCACGGTGATGGCGCCCGATCCGCGCCCCGCGCGCACCTGGAGCGTGGCGCCGCCGTCCTCTTCCATCGCCTGCAGGTGCTCTCCCCGCGCCTCGACGTCGTCGCGCGGCTCGGCGATCACGTGTACGCGTCCGGAACGCGACTGGACGCGCAGGGTGACGGCCACGGGGAGCGGATAGTGCTCGATGTCCACGGGCGGCCTCGTCTCTGCCTGTGGCGGTCATTGTGGCGCGCGGCGGTGGCGGGGTTCAAGGGGCGGAGCTTGCGGAACGCGCACCGGGGCCGGGTCAGTCGCGGCGGCGCATCTGGGGGAAGAGGATGACCTCACGGATCTGGGTCCGGCCCGTGAGGAGCATCACCAGACGGTCGATGCCCATGCCGAAGCCGCCGGTCGGCGGCATGCCGTGTTCGAGCGCGGCGAGAAAGTCCTCGTCGAGCGTCTCGACGTCCTCCAGGCCGGCGGCCTTGAGTCGCGCCTGCGCCTCCAGGCGCTCGCGCTGGTCGATGGGGTCGTTGAGTTCGGTGTACGCGTTGCCCAGCTCGAAGCCGGCGGCAAACGCCTCGAAGCGCTCCACGAGCCCGGGCGCGCCGGGCTTGCTCTTCGCGAGCGGCGAGATCTCCTTCGGGTAGTCGAGCAGGAAGGTGGGTTGCACGAGCTGCGGCTCGACGTAGACAGAGACGGCCTCATCGAGCAGCTTGCCCCACGACCAGCCGGGGTCGACCTCGATGCCGCGGCGCTGCAACTCGGCCAGCAGGTGCTCACGCGTGCGGAACTCCTCGAAGTCGATGCCGCTGTGCTCGGCGAGCGCCTCGCGCATCGTGATGCGGCGCCACGGGGGCGCGAGCTCGAGGACGTGCTCGCCGAACTGCACCTGCGTCGTGCCCAATACGTCCTGCGCCACCGTCGAGACCAGTTCCTCGGCCATGCGCATCACGTCGTGGTAGTCCGCGTACGCCTCGTACGTCTCGATCATCGTGAACTCGGGCACGTGCGTCCGGTCGATGCCTTCGTTTCGGAAGAGCCGGCCCATCTCGTAGACCTTGTCGAGGCCGCCGACGATCAGCCGCTTGAGGTGCAGCTCCAGGGAGATGCGCAGGTAGAGGTCCTGGTCGAGTGCGCGGTGGTGCGTGACGAACGGCGTGGCGGCGGCGCCGCCGGCCTCCGGCTGCAACACCGGCGTCTCGACCTCGACGAAGCCGCGGTCATCGAGGAAGCGCCGGATGCGGGCGATGGTGGCGGCGCGTGTGCGGAAGACCCGGCGCGTCTCCTCGTTCGCCATCAGGTCCAGGTAGCGCTGGCGATACCGGGTCTCGATGTCCTCGATGCCGTGGAACTTCTCCGGCGGCGGGCGCAGCGCCTTCGCCAGCACGGCGTAGGCGCGTGCTTCGACCGTGATCTGCCGCGTCCGCGTACGAAAGAGGCGGCCGCGTACGGAGAGGAAATCGCCGAGGTCGAGGTCGGCGAGCCCGGCGTACGCCTCGTCGCCGAGCAGATCCTTCTTCAGGTAGCACTGGATGCGGCCGCTCGCATCGTTCAGGTCGAGGAACGCCGCCTTGCCCATGTCGCGCAGCGCGGTGATGCGGCCGGCGACAGCGACCTCGGGCGCATCGGGCGGGCTTCCCGCCGCCTCCCATCCTTCGAACGCGGCGACTGCCGCCGCGGCGGTGTGGGTGCGGTCGGCGCGCGGCGGGTAGGGGTCAACGCCGCGGGCGCGCAGGCGCGCCAGCTTCTTGCGGCGTCCCTCGATCAGCTCGTCTTCGCCCGGCATGACCGCAGGGTAAAGGGTCGGCGCCCGCAGGTCGATGGCCGGCCAGACTCCGAGAGGGGCCGGGGGGGAGGGCGCCTTGCCGCCGCGGCCCGGCGCCTGATAGACTTTGGGCGTTAGCACTCTCCGGGCGAGAGTGCTAATCTGAGACTGGACCATGCTGACAGAGCGCCGCGCACAGCTTCTGAGCCTCATCGTCCGCGAGTACGTCGACTCGGCCGTGCCCGTCGGCTCCGAGGCGATCGTGCGGAAGCACGAGCTGCCCTTCTCGTCCGCCACCATCCGCAACGAGATGGCGCGGCTGGAGGAGGACGGCTACATCAGCCACCCGCACACCTCGGCCGGCCGCGTGCCGTCGGACGTGGGCTACCGCTACTACGTCGAAGCGCTGATGCAGGAAAGCGACCTGCCGAAGGAGGTCAAGCGGACCATCCGGCACCAGTTCCACCAGGCGGGGCGCGAGGAAGACGAGTGGATCCAGCTCGCCGCGGCGGTGCTGGCCCGCGCCGTCGAGAACGCCGCCGTCGTGACCGTGCCGCGCTCGCCGGAAACGCGGTTGAAGCGGCTCGAGCTGGTGGGCATCCAGGACAACGCGGCGCTGCTCGTGATGGTGCTGCACCAGGCGCGTGTGAAGCAGCAGGTGTTGATCTTCCCGGAGCCGGTCGAGCAGGACGAGCTGCTGCGGATCTCGAACCGCCTCAACGACGTCTTCGCCGGCCACACGGCCGCCGAGATCGGCCGCTCGCAGGCGCAGATGACGCAGATCGAGTGGCACGTCGCCAACGCCGTGCGCGAGATCATGGAGGCCTGCGACCGCGGCGGCTTCGACGAGGCCTACCTCGAGGGCGTGCGCAACGTGCTCAAGAAGCCGGAGTTCGCTTCGAGCGAGAAGATGCTGACGATGCTCGACGTCCTCGAACAGAAGAGCCTGACGCGCCTGATCCCCTTCGCCGGCCTGCCCGCCGAGGGCATCACGGTCAGGATCGGCGCCGAGAACCAGCAGGACGCGATGCGCGACTACAGCGTCGTCATCAGCCCGTACGGGATGCCGGGCGGCATCATGGGGGCGATGGCGGTCGTCGGCCCGACGCGGATGCACTATTCGGAGACGATCTCGACCGTCCGCTTCATCGCCGGGCTGATGAGCGAGATGCTGGCGACGTACTACGACGAGTAGGGGATGGCCCGCGCCGGACGCGCTTCCGGATCCGCGGCAGGACACCCGGCAGCAGAGGAGATCGATACGCGCATGACGACCGAACGCGAGCAGGATGCCACCGACGCGCCGGCGGCCGACGACATCGACGCGCTGAGGGCCCAGCTCGACGAGGAGCGGCAGAAGGCGCAGTCCTACTACGCGAGCTGGCAGCGCGCCGCCGCCGACTACCAGAACTTCAAGCGGCGCGTCGAGGAGGAGCGCAGCGAGGCGGCGCGCTTCGCCAACGCCGCGCTGATCATCAACATGCTGCCGCTGCTCGATGACCTGGACCGGGCGCTCGGGAACGTCGATGCGCACCTCGCCGGGCTGACGTGGGTGGACGGCATCCGCCTCATCCACCGCAAGTTCCAGGCGCTCGTCGAGATGGCCGGCGTCGAGGAGATCGAGGCCGACGGCCAGACCTTCGATCCGGCGCAGCACGAGGCGGTGAGCCAGGCGCCCGGCGAGGACGGCAAGGTGGTGGCGGTCGTCCAGAAGGGCTACCGGCTCGGCGACCGCGTCATCCGCCCGGCAATGGTTGTGGTGGGGCAGGGGATGGCCGCAGAAGGATCGCAAGACTGAAGGAACTTCACCGTGAGCAAGGTAATCGGCATGGAAGTGGCGGCCACCGGCAGGGTGGCGGTCCTGGAGGCGTAGACAATGGGCACGTTTCGAGCAGCCATCGAGATCGGCGACCCGCAGGGCGCGCACTACGAGCGCGTTGAGGCGATGGTCGACACGGGCGCCACGTATAGCTGGGTACCCCAGGACGTGCTCGCCCGGATGGGCGTCCAGCCGCAATCGCGCCGTCAACTGGTGACGGCGGATGGGCGCGTGATCGAGCGCGACGTCGCGCAGACCTGGGTGCGCCACCCAGACGGGCCGTCCGGCGACGGCAGCGCCCACATCACCTTCGTGGTCTTCGGCGACGAGGGCTCGGAGCCGCTGCTGGGCGCGTACACGCTGGAGGGCTTTGGCCTGGCCGCCGACCCCGTCGGCAAGCGCCTGATCCCGGTGCCCGGCTACGCCCTGAAGGTAATCGGCATCGACCTCGGGACGACGAATAGCTGCGTCGCGGTGATGGAGGGCGGCGAGCCCGTCGTCGTGCCCAACAGCGAGGGCGGGCGCATCACGCCGTCCGTCGTCGCCATCGCCAAGAACGGCGAACGGCTGGTCGGCACCGTCGCCAAGCGCCAGGCGGTGACGAACGCCGAGAACACGGTCTACTCCGTCAAGCGCCTGATGGGCCGCAAGTTCGAGGACGCGGAGGTGCAGCGCGACGTCAAGCTCATGAGCTACAAGATCGAGCGCGCGGCGAACGGCGACGCGCAGGTCGTGATGGGCGGGCGCTCCTACGCGCCGGCCGAGATCTCGGCGATGATCCTGCAGAAGCTCAAGGCCGACGCCGAGGCGTACCTCGGAGAGAGTGTGGCCGAGGCGGTGATCACCGTCCCGGCCTACTTCAACGACTCGCAGCGCCAGGCGACGAAGGACGCCGGCAAGATCGCCGGCCTGGAGGTGCTGCGCATCCTCAACGAGCCGACGGCGGCCTCGCTCGCCTACGGGCTCGACAAGAAGGGCGAGGAGACGATCGCCGTCTACGACCTCGGCGGCGGCACCTTCGACATCTCGATCCTCGAGCTGGGCGAGGGCACGTTCCAGGTGAAGTCGACGAACGGCGACACGCACCTCGGCGGCGACGACTTCGACCAGCGGGTGATCGACTTCCTGGTCGATGAGTTCCGGCGCGAGCAGGGCATCGACCTCAAGCAGGACCGCATGGCGCTCCAGCGCCTCAAGGAGGCGGCCGAGAAGGCGAAGATCGAGCTGTCGAGCGCGCAGCAGACGGAGGTGAACCTGCCGTTCATCACCGCCGACGCCAGCGGCCCGAAGCACATGACGGTCAGCATCACGCGTGCGCGGCTCGAGCAGCTCGTCGGCGAGCTCGTCGAGCGGACGCTCGTGCCCGTCAAGCAGGCGCTGCAGGACGCCGGCGTGGCGGCGGCCCAGATCGATGAGGTGGTGCTCGTCGGCGGCCAGACGCGCATGCCGCTGGTGCAGGAAAAGGTGCGCCAGTTCTTCGGCAAGGAGCCGCACAAGGGCGTCAACCCGGACGAGGTCGTCGCGGTCGGCGCCGCGATCCAGGCCGGGGTGCTGAAGGGTGAAGTGCGCGACGTGCTGCTGCTCGACGTGACGCCGCTGACGCTCGGCATCGAGACCCTCGGTGGCGTCTCGACGCCGCTGATCCAGCGCAACACGACGATCCCGACGAGCAAGTCGCAGGTCTTCTCGACGGCGGCCGACAACCAGCCGAGCGTCGAGATCCACGTCCTCCAGGGCGAGCGCGCGATGGCCACGGACAACAAATCGCTCGGGCGCTTCATCCTCGATGGCATCCTGCCGGCGCCGCGCGGCGTGCCCCAGGTCGAGGTGACGTTCGACCTCGACGCCAACGGCATCCTCAACGTCTCCGCCCGCGACAAGGCGACGGGCAAGGAGCAGAAGATCACGATCACGGCCGGCGGCGGGCTCTCGAAGGACGAGGTCGAGCGCCTGCAGAAGGAGGCCGAACTGCACGCCGCCGAGGACAAGAAGCGCCGCGACGAGATCGAGGTCCGCAACACCGCGGACAGCCTCGCCTATACGGCCGAGAAGACGGTGCGCGAGAACGCCGACAAGATCGACGCCGCGCTCAAGTCCGAGGTCGAGGGCAAGGTCGCGGCCGTCCGCAGCCAGCTCCAGTCGGGCGATGCCGACGGCATCCGCTCGGCGACGGAGGCGCTTTCGGAGGCGATGCAGCGCATCGGCCAGGCGGTGTACGGCGCCCAGCAGCCGCCACCGGCGGACGGCGCCGCAGGTGAGGCGCCCGGCGCCGAGGGCCCGGCCGAAGAGGGCACCGTCGAAGGCGAGTACCGGGAAGTGTAGGGGGCGGCGTCGGTTGCAGGCTGTAGTCATAGCGCGCGGCCAACGTCACACCAGCACCGTAGCGCGGGCTTTCCAGCCCGCGCCCGTGCCGGGCCAAGGCCGATGCGTTCGGCGAATCCCGGGGCACAGGCGCGTATAGATCCGCAGCGTCCGTAGTCCGCGACGGCGAGCCGTAGGCTGCGCGGCAGGCGGTGGCCGGCCGCGGGGACGTATGCTGCAGACGTGATGCGTCTGCTCGCGCTCCTGACCGTGTCAGCTCTCGCCGCGTCGGCATGCGGGACCGGCCCTGTGGCCCCTGGCTCGACCGCACCGCCCAAACCCTCTGCGACCGCGCCTGCGACACCTCCCTCACCACCCCGGCTCCCGCCCACGCCAGCCCCGCCGCAGCTCCCGCCCACGCCGATCCCGCCGGTGCCGCCGCCGGCGACCGTGCTCAAGATCGCCGGGCACGCCGTCTACCTGCGCGGCAACGACCTGTACGTCGGCGCGCTGGACGGCGGCGGCGAGGTCGCTCTGACCCGCGGCAGCCTGGGCGCCGGGTACGCCGGGTCGACCGTCATCGGCGGGACGGCGTGGCTGTACTACACGAGCATGTTCGCGCGCACCGGCGCCGGCACGCTGCGTCCGGGCGGCAGCTTCCGCGTCATGCGCCGCGCGCTCGGCGGCGGCCAGGAGCAGGTGCTCCTCGAATTCGCCGGCTCGGACAAGAACGTGGAGTTCTTCGGTTCGAACGCATCGGTGTCGCCCGATGGGCGGTTCATCGCTTATTCCGCCACCGACGGCCTGCACCGCTACGACCTCAACACGCGTACGGACATCGTGCTGCTCGCGAACAAGCCGTGCGTTACCCCGGACCAACCGGAGGGTGTGCCGGGGTGCTATGGCTACTACGACCCGGTATGGTCGCCGCGCGGTGACTGGCTGGTGGTCAGGAAGATCTTCTACGAAGGTGCGCGCGCTGCGCTCGTCCGCCCGCTGGCGCCCGGATCACCCGCGATCACGCTCGACGCGGGTGGCCTCTTGGCGGCGTGGACGCCGGACGGTAGCAGGCTATGCATCTCGCAGAGTGGCTACGCCGGCGGAGGCGCCCGGGTCCTCTTCCCGGACACCGGTGCCTATCGCGACCTCGGGCCGGCCCGTGAGTCTGCGGCCGGCTGCGCGTGGAGCGGCTCCGGGGCGCTCGTTGTGCGTTTCATCGACGGAACCCCGGAGGGCTCGCGGCTCACCTTCTGGGACGCGGGCCTGACGTCCGACCGCAGCATACAAATCCCAGACAGTGCCTTATGCACCTGCGTCTGGCTGCCGGGTGACCGCGGCGTTATCGTCCGGGAGGTCGCCGGCACCGGACAACGCGGACCGCATCTCCTGACCTACGCCCTGGCCATCATGGTCGACGGCCGCCTGAACTCCCTCGCCGTAAACGCCGATACGGTGCTCGCCGTGCTGCCGTGAGCGCGCCCGGCGCCGGCAACGCAGCAGGGCGGCCATCTGGCCGCCCTGGCTGATCGCTGACTACTTGCTGCGGGCCCCTACCCCTCGCGCGCGAAGGTTGCTCCGCCAATGTCCGTCCGCGCAGGTGGCGCGCCGTGACGGCGGAGCGCCCGTCCGGATGGGGACGGGCGCTCCGCTTGTTGCGGTCCGAGTGATCTGACCTTAGGGAGTGGAACTCAGCGTCATGGCGTTGTAGCTCTGGCCGGGCGTGTTGCGGCAGGACCAGTTGCCGGTCGGCTTCGAGTAGATCAGCGCCAGGCACTGGCCAAGCGCGCGCTGCCCGAACGCGTTGGGGTGCACCGACTCCTGGGCGTCACCCTGGCAGCAGCCGGTGTTGACCCAGCGCACCCACTCGTTCGTGACGGGGTTTGGCCCGCTCGACCCGACGAGCGATGAGGCCTTGTTGCAGATCTCGTGGCCATTGAGCGCGTCCTGCACGTCGAGGAACTGGACGCCCTTCTCGGCGGCGACGGTGCGCATTCCGTCGACGATGAACGGCGTGGCGGTGTCCTTCGCCCAGGTGAAGTCGTCGTTGTAGAAGGGGCAGCCGCCGAGGTTCCACTTGTCGGCGCCCGAATAGCGGACATCGGCGGCCGCCGGGATCGGCGATGCGTAGCCGGCGATGACGAACCGCCACTGCGACGGGCTGTAGCCGGCCGCGGCCATCACGGCGCGCACCTCATCGATCGCCTTCCTCAGGCCGTTCTGGGCGGCCGGCATCGCCGCCTGCATCGACGCCTGCTCGGCCTGGTTGCAGGGGCCGAGTCCGAGGATCCAGTCGGTGGCGCAGTTGATGACGTGGTCCGCGAACCCCAGGTCGTTCGCGCTGATCGTGAGGACCACAAGCTTCACGTTGTACTGCTGGGCGACGGTCGCCAGTTGGTCGGCCTGCGGCGGCTCGCCCTTGAAGCTCTGGCCGCCCTGTGAGGCGCGCCAGATGTTCACCGTCTGGGCGCCGGAGCAGGCCAGGTTGATGTGCCGGTTGACCGCGATGCCGGCGCTCTGAATCGTCGCGACGTCGGAGCGGTGGCAGCCGTTGCTGTACGAGGAGCCGTAGACGCGGGTCGGGTCGTACGTGCAGTAACCCCACCAGGTGCACCTGGCGGCGCGGTCGGTGCCGTCGCGAGTGAAGAACATGTTGAGGCTGTTGCCCTGCCAGCGTCCGGCTTCGCCGGAAATGAAGCTGTCGCCCAGCGACACGATGGCGGTCGAGCTCGACGCGGGGCTCGCCTCGGATGACCGGGCATGCGGCATCGTTGCCGCGAGCACGACGGCCACGAGCGCGACGACGAGGGTGCGTCGTTGCCTGGCGAGCCGCATCAAGACCTTCCATCCGTTCGACGCCATAGTCAGCCTCCTTTGCTTGGTACCCTCACATCGGCGACGAACGTAGCACCGAGGTTCGCCCCAAGTCAAGAGGTTTCGGCGCTCGTACGCGAGAATGTCGCCGTATGTTGCGTTATGTTTTGAAAACGTCAGGGACGGATAGCTGACCGTGCTTCTGACGTACAGGCGAATACAGGGCGAACACCGGTTGGGGCCGCCGGGAAACAAGCAGCGTGCGCCAGGTTACGGGACAGGGGTAGGCCCCGGGTGTCCGGGCCGCGATGCCGCGCCGCCTCGGGCGGAGCCGCGCGGCGGCATGCGTGGTCGTTGGCCGCCCGGCGCCGGCAACGCAGCAGGGCGGCCAGATGGCCGCCCTGCCTGATCGCTGACGACGTGCTGCGGGCCCCTACCGCTCGCGTGCGCTCCAGAGGGTCTGGTGTCGCGCGCCGGTGATCGCGTCGAGCGTCGCCGCGCGCTCGCGCTCCAGCAGGTCGCGGAGCGCCGCATCGCACGTCTCCGGCGCGCCGTCGAAGTGCGAGGCGAGCACGCGCTCGCGGACTAGCGCCCAGACGCCGCTCTCCTCGAGGTAGCCGATGCTGTGCGGCCAGAAGAAGAACATGAACTGCTTCGGCATGCCGAGCGACGGGCGGTGCTGGCCGAGCCAGAAGAAGCGCTCCTGCACCGACGCGACCGGGTCGACGATCGCCACCATCGGCATCTCGCGCTCGTCGTGGCGGGTGTCGATGACGACGCGCTCGGGGAAGAGGCGGAAGCCGATCGTGAAGACGTCGGCGTCCTTGATGATGTGGCGGATCTCGCCGATATCCACGAGCAGCCCGTTTTCCGTGTGCATCTCGTACCTCCTTCCGGAGGCTTATGGTCTGCCGGGGCGGCGGCCCCGCGGAGACTCGCTAATACATCGGCGGCGTCGCGCCGGCGCCGGCCATCGCGTCCTTCTTCTCCGGCAGGTCGGTCACCAGGCAGTTCGTCGTGAGCACCATGCCGGCGATCGAGATCGCGTTCTCGAGCGCGGCGCGGGTGACCTTGAGCGGGTCGATGATGCCCTTCTGCATCATGTTCCCGAAGTTATCCTGCGCGGCGTCGTAGCCCTCGCCGACCTTGAGTCCCTTCACCTGCTGGACGATCACCGAGCCGTCCTTGCCGGCGTTGATAGCGATGCGGCGGAGCGGCTCCTCGAGCGCGCGGCGAAGGATCGCCATGCCGGTCTTCTCGTCGCCCTCGAGCTGCACCTTGTCGAGTGCCGAGATGGCGTTGATCAGGGCGACGCCGCCGCCGGAGACGATGCCCTCTTCGACCGCGGCGCGGGTGGCCGAGAGCGCGTCCTCGACGCGGTGCTTCTTCTCCTTGAGTTCGACCTCGGTGGCGGCGCCGACCTTGATGACGGCGACGCTGCCGGCGAGCTTGCCGAGGCGCTCCTGCAGCTTCTCGCGGTCCCAGTCGGAGGTCGTCGTCTCGAGCGCGGTCTTGATCTGCTTGATGCGGGCGTCGATCGCGGCCTTCTTGCCGCGGCCCTCGATGATCGTGGTTTCCTCTTTCGCGACGATCGCGCGGCGGGCGCGGCCGAGGTCCTCGACCTGCACGGAGTCGAGCTTGCGGCCCAGCTCCTCGCTGATCAGCGTCGCCCCGGTCGTGGCGGCGATGTCGCCGAGGTTGTCCTTGCGGCGGTCGCCGAAGCCCGGCGCCTTGACGCCGACGACGTTGATCGTGCCGCGCAGCTTGTTTACCGCCAGCGTGGCCAGCGCCTCGCCTTCGATGTCGTCGGCGATGATCAGCAGGTTGCGGCTCACCTGCAGCAGGCGCTCGAGCAGTGGCAGGATGTCCGTGACGGCGGAGATCTTCTTGTCGGTGATGAGGATGTAGGGGTCGTCGAGCTCCGCTTCCATCTTCTCGCTGTTGGTGACGAAGTACGGGCTGATGTAGCCGCGGTCGAAGGCCATGCCCTCGACGTACTCGACCTCGGTGGCGATGCCCTTCGACTCCTCGACGGTGACGACGCCGTCCTTGCCGACCTTCTCCATCACCTCGCCGATGAGCTCGCCGATGGTGGCGTCGGCGGCGGAGATGGCGGCGACCTGCGCGCTCTGCTCGCGGGTGGTGACGGGCTTGGCGTTCTTCTTGAGCTGGGCGACCACGGCCTGGCCGGCGGCCTCGATGCCGCGCTTGATCGCCATGGGGTTGGCGCCCGCCGCGACGTTCTTCAGGCCCTCGTGGACGATGGCCTGGCCGAGCACGGTCGCGGTCGTCGTGCCGTCGCCGGCGATGTCGTTGGTCTTGGAGGCGATCTCCTTGGCGAGCTGGGCGCCGATGTTGTCGAACGGCTCGTCGAGCTCGATGTCCTTGGCGATGGTGACGCCGTCGTTGGTGATCGTAGGCGCGCCGAACTTCTTGTCCAGCACGACGTTCCGGCCCTTGGGTCCGAGGGTGATCTTGACGGCATCGGCCAGGGCGTCGATGCCGCGCATCAGGGCGTGCCGGGCGTCCTCTTCGAAGAGAAGCTGCTTTGCCATATCTACCTCATCCTTTGCGATCGTGTGGTTGGCTTGCGGGTGCAGTCTAGCACTCTCCGAGGCCGAGTGCTAACGCGAGTGTAGCGGCGGCCGGGGCGAGGATCAAGGGGCGCCGGGGACCCCGCAGGGCGCCGGGGCGCTGCCGGACGGCGCCGGCATGGCGCGGCGGCATGCGCACCGAGCGCGGCGACCGCTACACTGTACGTAATGGTCCAGCCCGGCGCCGCCGCCCCTGACTTCACGCTGCCCGGCCTCGACGGGCTCGAGTACGCGCTCCACGAGGCGGTCGGGAAGGGGCCGGTGCTCCTGGCCTTCTGGCAGAAGGACTGCGGCACCTGCAAGCTCGCCGCGCCGTATCTGGACCGCCTGTACGACGCGTACGAGAACCTGACGTGGTCGTTCTGGGCCATCTGCCAGAACGACGCGGGAGGCGCCGCCAGCTTCGTGCGCCAGTACGGCTTCCGGCCGACGGTGCTGGTCGATGGCCCGGGGCTCGGGGTTTCCCGCATCTACGACCCGGAGTCGACGCCGACGCTGTATCTGATCGAGCCGGAGCAGGGCGTCACGCTCGTCTCGACGGGCTTCGCCAAGGACGAGCTGAACGAGATCTCGCGCCGGGTCGCCGGGTACGCCGGCGCGGAGTACGTCGAGGTCGCGCCGCCCGGCGATGGCGCGCCGCCCTTCAAGCCGGGTTGAGGGCCGCTGCACCGATAGGCGGTCGCCTGTCGCCGCAGCTTGACAGCGGACAGCCGCACCCAGTTGACGCGCGAAGGGTGCGCGGGGCAGAATCTTGCACAGATCGGCCGATGGTTATGGTGAGTAGGTTGGAGCCCCGCCGGGGAGTAGCACGATGAAGGAGCTGAAGCTAGGGCTGGCGCTCGGTGCGGGCGGCACGAAGGGCGCCGCGCACGTGGGCGTGCTCAAGGTCCTCGACGAGGCCGGGATCAAGGTCCACGCCGTCGCCGGCACGAGCATCGGCTCGCTCTACGGGGGCGCCTATGCGGCCGGCTACACGCCGGCGTACATGGAAGAGGAGATCCGCACCTGCCCGTCGAGCGAGGTGTTGAGCTTCTTCCGGCACCGCCTGAAGATCCGCCATCGCAACCGGCTGGCGCGCCGCTTTTACGAGGCGCTCGCCGGCCGTCAGATCGAGACGCTGCCGCTGCCGTTCGCGGCGACCGCGTCGGACATCGAGCGCAACTGCTCCGTCATCATCGACCGCGGACCGCTGATCGACGCCATCGAGGCGAGCATCGCGATCCCGTTCGTGGCACGGCCGGTGGCGCACCAGGGACGGTACCTGCTCGACGGCGGCTTCTGGGACGCCGCCCCGGTCGATGCCGCGGTGCACCTGGGCGCCGACGTGGTGGTGGCGGTGGAGCTGGGCTCGCCGTACCTGCTGCCGGAGCCGCTGCGCCGGCCGGCGTCGTGGGTGGCCGACCGACTGGACCGCATCGGCAGGCGCCGCACGCTGGCGGGGCTGCCGTTCACAATCGGCGCGATCGCGCACGAGGCAGCGGCGGGGCGGATCGCCGACCTGGCGATACGGCCGGCGCTGACACGGGCGAGGGGCAACTCGCCGTTCCACATGAGCCAGTCCCTCGATGCGGGCATCGAGGCGGCGCGGGCGGCGCTGCCGGCGATCCGCGCGCTGCTCGCTGGCGAGCCCCTGCCGGCGCCAGATGCGCCGTACGCGCCGGCGCAGCTCGAGCTGGAGGGCGGCACCGCCTGAGCCTGGCACGTCGAGGGTGCCCGGCGCCAGAGCGCACGCGAGGGGCGCGTCGCCGGTCGGCGGATGAGAGGTCATCAAGACGCCTGCCGTAGACTGACGGCGTGCCGAAGCAGCGCAGCGAACCACGACAGGCCGGGCGCAAGCAGGCGGAGCGCCCCACCCGCGGCGCGACGCCGGGGACGCCCCGGCGGGCCATCCGCGGCCCATCCTTCGTCCAGCGGTATCGTACCGGGCTCCTCCTCGCGGTTGGCGTGACCGTGCTCGTGGCGGGCATCGTCATCGCCGTGTTGCGGTCGAACACAAGCTCGCCACCCGCCGCCCCGGAGGCGTCCGCCGACCCGGCCGTCATGCAGATGATCACGCAGGTGCCGCAAGCGACCTACGACGCGGTCGGCACAGGGAGCGCGAGCAACGCGCTGCGGGTCATTCCCTCGCCCCCGCTTACGGCTGGCGGGAAGCCGGAGGTCCTGTACATCGGCGCGGAATACTGCCCCTACTGCGCCGCGGAGCGCTGGGCACTGGTGATGGCGCTGAGCCGGTTCGGGACCTTCCAGGGCTTGAAGACGACGCGCTCCGCGCCGAATGATGTCGACCCCAACACGGCGACGTTCAGCTTCTACGGCTCGACGTATCAGAGCGCCTACCTGTCGTTCGCGGCGGTCGAACAGTACTCGAATCAACCGTCGGGCGGCGGGTACACGCCCCTCCAACAGCTCAGCGCCGCACAGGAGCAGATCATCTCGACCTACGATCAGCCTCCGTATGCCACGAACAGCGGCGCCATCCCCTTCCTGGACATCGGCGGCACGTACGTCATGTCCGGCGCGACCTACGACCCGGGCATCCTGGCGAACATGGACTGGCAACAGATCGCGTCACAGCTCCATGACCCGACGTCCGCGCGGGCGAAGGCGATCGTCGGCAGCGCGAACCTCCTGACGGCCGCGCTCTGCAAGGTCACGGGCGGCCAGCCGGCGGGTGTCTGCCAGGCCGCCGGCACGCAGACGGCGGCCCAATCGCTGCCCGCAGGCTAGGCGGCATGAAGGCCAGCCGGCTCATCTCTCTGGCGACGCTCGTCATGTCCATCGCGGGGCTTGGCGTGTCGGGCTACCTCACCAGCGTGCATTATGCGTCGGTGCCGCTTGCGTGTGGCAGCGGCGGCCTCGTGAACTGCGAGCAGGTGCTCACGAGCTCGTACTCGACGGCGCTTGCCATCCCCTGGAGCGTCGGCGGCATCGCCTGGTTCGCCGTCAGCGGCGTCCTCGCCGCGGCCGCGCTCGTGCGCGAACCGGAGCCGCCGTTGCTGCAACCCGCGCAACTCGCGTGGTCGTTCCTTGGCCTGGGTGTCGCGCTCTATCTGGTCGGCGTGGAGGTGATCGCGATTGGCAAGATCTGCGCCTGGTGTACGTCGTTGCATGTGCTCATCGTCGCGATCCTCATCCTCACGATCGTCCGGACGCCGGCGCCGGCGAGCGCCGGCGCTGGCTAGGAGGTACGTCCCCGGCCAGCAGCGCCGCCCGCCTCAACGACGGGCGGCCCATGTCTCGACGGGTGCGGATCGATGATCGACAACGCCGCCCTGGCCGCGATCTCTATCGATGTCAATCCGGTCGCGTTTCGCCTGGGCCCGCTGGCCGTCCGCTGGTACGGCATCATGTACGTCGTGGCGATCGTCGTGGGCGGCCGGGTCGCCCTGCACTACGCCGCGTATGTTCGGGCCGACGTTGAAACGTTGTGGGCGCTCCTGCCGTGGGGTATCGGCGGCGGCCTGCTCGGCGGGCGGCTCTTCTACGTCGTGCAGAACCGGCAGTTGTACTACGTGGAGCACCCGCAGCACATCCTCGCCTTCTGGGAGGGCGGGATGGCCTTCTTCGGGGCGGTTGGCGCGGCGCTCGTGACGGTGATCGTGTTCGCGCACCGGCGGCGGACGCCGGTCTGGCCGCTGCTCGACGTCGCCGCGATCTTCGCGGCTGCCGGACAGCCGATCGGCCGCGTCGGCAACCTCATCAACGGCGATATCGTGGGCTATCCGACGAAGCTGCCGTGGGGCGTCATCTACACGAATCCCGCGAGCCTCGCGCCCCGGCTCGGCGTCGCCTACCAGCCGGCGCCGCTGTACGAGATGGCCGCGAACCTGGTGCTCATCGTCGCGCTGTGGTTGGTGCTGCGACGCCGGCGGCCGCCGGGCCTCGCCGCCTGTCTCTACCTCATCGGCTACGCCGTGACCCAGTTCGTGGTCTTCTTCTGGCGGGCCAACAGCGTCACGGCCCTGGGGCTGAAGCAGGCGCAGCTCACCGCGATCGTGGCGTTCGCGGCGGGCCTCGTGCTCCTCTGGTGGGTGCTGCGAAACGCACGCTCGCCCACTCCCGGCGCGGACGGGGTCTGAGGCCGACCGCCGGCGCCCGCAGCATCCGTTACACTGGACGTGCAGATGCCTCGCAGCAGTGGAGGGACGACGATGGTCGCAACAAATGAGCGTCCGGCAGCCAGCCAGAGCGGCGCGCCCGGCGGCGCCGAGACGGGTACGTGGGCCGTCAAGAAGGGCCTCGCGCAGATGCTGAAGGGCGGCGTCATCATGGACGTCGTCACGCCCGAGCACGCGCGCATCGCCGAGGAGGCCGGCGCCTGCGCCGTCATGGCGCTCGAGCGCGTCCCCTCCGACATCCGTGCGCACGGCGGCGTCGCCCGCATGTCCGACCCGGAAATCATCTCCGCCATCGTCGAGGCCGTGACGATCCCCGTGATGGCGAAGGCGCGTATCGGCCACTTCGTCGAGGCGCAAGTGCTGGAGGCGCTGGGGGTCGACTACATCGACGAGTCGGAGGTGCTGACGCCGGCCGACGAGGCCCATCACATCAACAAGCACCCGTTCAAGGTGCCGTTCGTCTGCGGCTGCCGCGACCTGGGCGAGGCGCTGCGCCGGATCGGCGAGGGCGCGGCGATGATCCGCACGAAGGGCGAGGCCGGCACGGGCAACGTCGTCGAGGCGGTGCGCCACATGCGCCAGCTCTGGGACGACATCCGCCGCATCCAGAGCCTGCCGGACGACGAGCTGCCGGCGGCGGCGAAAGAGCTGGGCGCGCCGGTCGAGCTGGTGAAGGAAGTGCACGACCTGGGCAAGCTGCCGGTGGTGAACTTCGCCGCCGGCGGCATCGCGACGCCGGCCGACGCCGCGCTGATGATGCAGCTCGGCGCCGAGGGCGTCTTCGTCGGCTCGGGCATCTTCAAGTCACAGACGCCGGAGAAGATGGCGAAGGCGATCGTCAAGGCGACGACGCACTACCGCGACGCCGCGATCATCGCCGAGGTCTCGCGCGGCACCGGCGACCCGATGCGCGGGCTGGAGATCAGCGCCATCCCGGAGCGCGAGATCCTGGCCAAGCGCGGGTGGTAACGGCCCGCGCACCCGGGCGGCTGGAGGCGAGACATGGAGAAGCAGACGGTCCACGCGGTGATCTACAAGGACGCGGGGAGCGACCAGTGGGTGGCAACGTGTCTCGAGTACGAAGTCACCACGCAAGGGGATACCGCGAACACGCCGCGGCGATGATCAAGGAGGCCGTTGAGCTGTACCTCGAAGACGCCGATCCGAAGGATCTCGAATTGTTCTACCAGCCGATCGACGGGGACGTCAGCATCCATGAAGTTGCGGTAGATGCCCCGGCGCTACTCCACCGCTGAGGTCGCAGCGGCACTCGATCGAGTCGGCATCCGCTTCGTCCGCCGTGATGATCATCGAGTGAGTGTGGGCGCAGCCAGGAAGTCGCCGCGCCGCTGACGTCGTGCCGTCCGTTACCATGACCGCATGAGCGAGATCACCATCGGCGTGCTTGCGCTGCAGGGCGACTTCGCGGAGCACATCGCGATGCTGCGCGCGCTCGGCGTCGCCGCCGTCGAGGTGCGCCTGCCGGCGCAGCTCGCCGGCCTCGACGCGCTGATCATCCCCGGCGGCGAGAGCACGACGATCACGCGCCTGCTCGACATCTACGCGCTGCGCGAGCCGGTCCGCCGCCTGGGCGAGGCAGGGCTGCCGATCTGGGGCACCTGCGCCGGCGCCATCGTGCTGGCGAAGCAGGCGAGCGACCTCGACCGCCCGAACCTGGCGCTGATGGACATCGACGTCCGGCGCAACGCCTTCGGGCGCCAGGTGGACAGCTTCGAGGAGGACCTGGAGGTGGCCGGCTTCGGCGAGCCGCCCTTCCACGCCGTCTTCATCCGCGCGCCGATCATCGCGGGCGTCGGCCCGGGGGTCGACGTGCTGGCGCGCCTCGGCGACGGCACGATCGTCGCCGCGCGCGAGGGGACGCTGCTCGCCACGTCGTTCCACCCGGAGCTGACGGGCGACGCGCGCTTCCACCGCCTGCTCGTCGGCATCGCCGGGGCGCGGCGGCGCGAGCGCCCGGCGGGCAGCCGCGCGGCGCCGGCGTAGGGCAGCGCCCCGGCGCACGCCGGGAATCGGTACAATAGCGGCAGGATGTACCCATACGTGCAGGTCAGCCGATGACGTCGACCGCCCGTACCGTCCTGCCTACCGATCTCGTCGCCCTGGTCTCCTACGACGGGCGCGTCTACGCGAACGAGGCGATGACCGCCGACCGCATCGGCAGCGAGACCTCGCCGCACCCCATCGAGACGGCGCTGGAGCAGTGGTTCAGCTTCGCGACGGGGCGCCACACGTGGATCAGCGTCAAGGGCGCAACGCTGCGGGGGCTGCTCTCGGCGCGCAACCGCGGTTCGAAGCTGGCGTGGGAGGTCGATTGCCTGATCGACGCGGCGACCGACAACAGCGCCGTGCTGATGAGCCTGCTCGACCAGATGGCGGATGCGGCGGGCAGGTCGCACGCCCTGCGCATCTTCCTGCGCCTGCCGCACGGCAGCTTCAGCGAGGAGATCGCCATGCGCTGCGGCTTCGTGCGGTACCGTGGCGAGACGTTGTATCGGCGCGCCGTTGACCGGAATGAGAAGCACGCCGCGCCCGAGGATGTGCGGCGGCGTGACGACGGCGACCTCCACGCGATCTTCCAGCTCTACAACGCGGTCGTCCCGGAGTGCGAGCGCCGCGTCGAGGCGCTCACGCTCAACGAGTGGCGGGCGGCGCAGGAGCACCTGGGGCGCACGTCGCACTATGTCCTCCCGCGCGAGGACGGCGTGCGCGGCTGGCTGCGCGTCGCGGCGGACGGCGAGATCGGGCGCTTCGCCCTGCTCGCGGCGCACGACGCGCTCGACGAGTTGCTGGAGGCCGCGCTCGCGAAGCTCGCGAACCGCGAGACGATGTGGACGCTCGTGCCCGACCGCGACGCCGGGCTGCGGGCCCGGCTCGAGGCGGGCGGCTTCGAGACGGCGGGCGAGTACAGCGTCCTCTGCCGGCGCACCGTGCGCGCGGTGCCGGAGGCGGCCAGGGCGCCTGCCCGCATCCAGGAGGGCCGGCCCGCGATCGCGCTGAGGAGCTAGGGTTGCAGAAGATCATCACCGACGACCTCGATCTGCTGCTGGACGCGCTGCCGCCGCAGATCAGCGGCCCGCTCAAGCGGCGCACCGACAACACCGGGCTGCTCGAAATCGTGATGGATCTGGGCCGCCGCCCCGAAGCGCGCTACCCGGGCAGCGAGGTCGTGCTCTCCGACATGGAGGTCTCGGCCGAAGACCTGGACTACGTCGTCGGGCGGATCGGCGAGTTCGGCGACGACAACCGCGCCGGCATCGAGCGCACGCTGCACCGCATCTCGTGCATCCGCAACCGCCGCGGCCGCATCGTCGGGCTGACGTGCCGCGTCGGGCGGGCGGTGTTCGGCACGATCCGGGTGATCGAGGACCTGATCAAGACCGGCAAGAGCACGCTGCTGCTCGGCCGCCCGGGCGTCGGCAAGACGACCATGCTGCGCGAGGTGGCGCGGGTGCTCGCCGACGACATGGACAAGCGCGTCGTGATCGTCGACACGTCGAACGAGATTGCCGGCGACGGCGACATCCCCCACCCGGCGATCGGCCAGGCGCGGCGCATGCAGGTGCCGACGCCGGCGCTGCAGCACGCGGTGATGATCGAAGCGGTCGAGAACCACATGCCGGAGGTGATCGTCATCGATGAGATCGGTACGGAGCTCGAAGCCGCCGCGGCGCGCACGATCGCCGAGCGCGGCGTGCAGCTCGTGGCGACGGCGCACGGCAACGAGCTCGAGAACCTGATGCTGAACCCGACGCTCGCCGACCTGGTCGGCGGCATCCAGTCGGTGACGCTCGGCGACGAAGAGGCGCGGCGCCGCGGCACGCAGAAGTCTATCCTCGAGCGGAAGGCGCCGCCGACGTTCGACGTGGTCGTCGAGATCCAGAACTGGGAGCGCGTGGCGGTGCACGGCGATGTCGCCGAGACGGTCGACGCGATGCTGCGCGGTTACAGCATGCCGGCGGAGGTGCGCGAGCTCGGCGATGACGACGAGGTGCGCGTGATCCAGGTGCCGGCGCCGGTGGCGCCGACGCTGCGCGGCGAGCGGGCCGTGTGGGAGCGGCCGGCCTACGGACGAGGCGAGCGGGCGCCGCAGGCGGGAGGTGAGCCCGCGCCGGGCGGACCCTTTCGGCGCGTCTACCCGTTCGGGGTCTCGCGCAAGCGGCTGGAACAGGCCATACGGGAGACGGCAGCGCGGGTGGCGATCGCGGAGGAGCTGAGCGAGGCGGACAGCGTGATGACGCTGCGCTCGTACTTTCGCCGCAAGCCCCAGGCGCTGCGCGACGCCGAGGCGCGCGGGCTGCCGATCTACGTCCTCAAGACGAATACCGTCGTGCAGATGGAGCAGAGCCTGCTGTCGCTCCAGGGGCGCCCGGCTGCGGACGGGTCCGACGACATCGCGGGCGCGCCCGTGAACTACGCGATGCAGGAGACCGAAGATGCGATTACGGGCATGCTCAACGGCGCCGGCCGTTCGGTCGACCTGACGCCGCAGAACTCGTACATCCGCCGGCTCCAGCACCAGATGGCGCAGCGCTACAACCTCGCGTCGCGGAGCCAGGGGCGCGAGCCCTACCGGCGCGTCCGCATCTACCGCGAGGGCCCGCCGGACGGCTACTGAGCGGCGGCACGGCGCGCACTCACTCGACGGTCAGCGTGCCGGTCATCTGCTGCGGGTGCACCGAGCACTTGAACGGGTAGGTGCCCGGGCCTGGCGTGAACACGAGGGAGGCTGTCCCCGGCCCCGTCGTCACGGCCGTGCTGGCAACGACCGCGCCGGCCGGCGTGTAGACGATCACGTCGTGCTGCACGCCGGCGTCCTGGTTGTCGAGCACGATCGTCAGCGGCATACCCGCCGCCGCGCGCAGGCCCGGCGCCGAAAACTGCAGGCCGCGCGCCACGAGCGTCAACGTCCGCGGGGTAGGCGGTGGCGGCGGCGTGGGCGATGCCGGCGCGGGCCGCGGTGAGGGTGGTGCCAGCGGCGCGGGCGACGCCGGTGGCTGTGGCGGCGGGGTGGCGCTCGCCGCCGGCGCGGCGGTCGCCGCCGGGGGCGTCGCGGTCGCCGCGGCCGACACCGTCGCCGTAGCGACGGCGCGCGGCGTCTGCGTGATGGTCGGCGCCGGCCTTGCCGATGTGCCGGTGCCACAGGCTGCGGCCAGTGCCGCGCTGGCGAGCACGGCGGTGCTGAGCATCAGACGCACGGTGGACCCTCTCCCGTGGGGCGCAGCGCAGGGGGAGGACGGGTTGCGCCCTCCCCCTGTCTGCGCTGTGCCTGTCCGTCAGCGCTGGAGCCGGGGCCCCCGCGCGGCCATCCGCCGGCCCGCCAGGGTGGCGGCGACGCCCGCCGCCGCGGCGGCGAGCGCGACGAGGTACCAGCCGAGGTTGCCGGCTGTGCCCGCCGCCGGGCCGGTGCCGGTGTTCGGCGCCGTGACGCCGGTGACCGGTGTTGCGGGCACGCTTGTCGGCGCGGCCGCCGCGGGTGCTGCCGTCGGCGCCGCCGCGGGCGACGCCCCTGCGACCGGCGTCACCGACGAGAAGTTCGGGATCTGCCAGATGGCGCCCGGCGCCAGCGCACTGAGGCCGTTGTTCACCACGTAGGCCGTGTTGCCGCTAAAGATCATCGACGTCGCGAACGTGAAGCCGCTGACGATCGGCGTCATCGTGCCGTCGCTGTTCACCTTCAGGATCTTGCCCGTGAACGGCATCCACGGCGGCCCCGGCGAGGTGTTCTGGTCGCCGAAGTTGAGGGCGTAGAGCTGGCCGCCGGGGCCGATGGCGACGTCGGTCAGTGAGCTGACGCCGCCGGCGATCTTGTTCGTCGAGCCGGTCGGGTAGCCGACCTGCAGCACGGTGCCTGCGCTGGGCGCGAACGGGAACTGTCCGAGCGTCGTCACGTAGAACGGTCCGCCCGGCGCGTACGTGATGCCCGTCGTCACGGGGTGGCCGGAGAACGCGGTAACGCGCGAGACCGTGCCGGCCGGGGTCACCTGCAGGAGTTGGTTCTGGTTGCCGTCGACGACGTAGAAGTTACCGCCGCGTACGGTCATCGAGTACGGGTTGCCGCCGACTTCGATGTCCTTCTGGGTGCCGTTGGTGATATCGGCGACCGGGTTCGCGATGTTGAAGGCGCCGATGTCGGCGACGAGGGTGGTCGTGCCGTCCGCGTTCACCTTGTAGAGGCCGGTGGGCGTAGCGGGGAATCCGTAGGCGGTGCCGCCGTGCGTCTGCAGGTAGTAGAGCTGGGCGCCGAGGAAGGCCACGCCGGCCGGTCCGACCGCGTCGCCCAGCGGCCCGACGTCCGAGGGCAGGTTGGACGCGACCGTGGTGACGGTGCCGGTCGCCGGGTCGATCTTGGAGATGCGGCCGGTCGTCCCTACCTTGTGCTGGCCGCCGTCGATGGTGATCGCCGTGCTGCCGCCGCTGCCGGCCTCGGCGACGTAGAGCATGCCGTCGGGGCCCATCGTGATGCCGCGCGGGTTCACGAGACCCGTCGCGAGCTGGGTGCCGGCGGTGGGGCCGGGCGTCTTGGCACGGGCGGTGGCGCCTTCGGCGAATGCGCCCGCCGCTGCGCTTACGAGCAGTGCGAGCGCCGCCAGCGCGATGGGTGTCCGATTCACGTGCTTCCTCCTTGCTGAGCCTGCGCGACGGCCTCGGGTTGGCCGTCGCGCGGCGTGGGCGACACCATCTACTGCCTGCATGTCGTTGCAGGTCACCAATTATTGAACTCGCACAACTAAGGCGCAAGAGGCCATCAGACCGATCGAGGCGCTCGTGGGAGGACGTCGTGCCACTGAGCCCTGTACTGTTGGCAAATTGCCGGCCCGGTGAACGTCGCGCGCCACCGGGTTGCGGCCTGTCGGGGGCACCGCCATACACCGAGCATTCCTTGCCCCTAGCCCCTGCCTGACATACGCTGCGCTCGCTTTCGCCGCAGGGATCTCCGGCGTGCGGCAGCGCGCGCCGCGGCCGGGCCGCAGCGCCCTGATGACACGCGACCAACCAGCAACGCTGAAGGAGGCTACTGCAATGGGTAACAGGCTCGAAGGCAAGGTGGCGATCGTCACCGGAGGGGGCCGCGGCATCGGGCGCGGCGAGGCGCTGGCGCTGGCGGCGGAGGGTGCGCGCGTGGTCGTCAACGACTTCGGCGGCAGCGCGGCGGGCACGGGTGGCGAGCAGGGCCCGGCCGACCAGGTCGTGGCCGAGATCAAGAAGCTGGGCAGCGACGCCGTCGCCAACTACGACAACGTCGCGCAGTTCGAATCCGGCAACCGCATGGTGCAGCAGGCGCTCGATGCCTTCGGCCGGCTCGACATCGTGATCAACAACGCCGGCATCCTGCGCGACAAGATGGTGTTCAACATGTCCGAGGAGGAGTGGGATATCGTCCTCGGCGTGCATCTGAAGGGGCACTTCAACCTCAGCAAGCACGCGTCGGTGGTGTTCCGCCAGCAGCGGGGCGGCGTTTTCGTGAACACGGCGTCGGAGTCCGGGCTGGGCAACCGCGGACAGGCGAACTATGCCGCGGCGAAGGAGGGCATCATCGGCCTGACGCGCACGCTGGCGCGCGACCTCGGCGGCTACGGCGTGCGCGCCAACGCGATCCGTCCGCGCGCGGCGACGCGCCTGGTGATCAGCGACGAGATGAAGGCGGCCGCGCAGCGCGGCGGCGCGGCGGGCATGGGCCTCGCCGGGCTCGAGGCGTTCGAGCGCGCCAACCCGGCGGAGGCGGTGGCGCCGTTCGTCGTCTGGCTCTGCACCGACGCGGCGTCCAATGTCAACGGCCGCGACTTCCTCGTCAGCGGCGCGACGATCGGGCTCTACAGCCTGCCGGAAGTCGTCGCGAAGGTGGATAACACAGACGCCCACATGTGGACGCTCGATGAGCTCGACAGGATCATCCCGGAGAAGGTCACCGCCGGCCTCAAGAACATGTGGCCGAAGAAGGAAGAGAAGCCGGCCAGCGCCTGACCGGTCTGCGGTCGCAGGTCGGCGCGCCACCGAACATGTTGCACAGAAGGGGAGCCCCGTCCGCCGGGGCTCTTCGTCTGCCGTGACCATGGAGCCGCTGCCTTGAGAGAGCGTCGCCCGCGCAGCGGCCTGCCACGCGCCCACGGCTGAACGGAAACGCGGCGTGGGGGCACGAGGCTTTGCGCCCCCACGGTGGCGCACCACGTCGAACCGTCCCAGTTCGCAGGCTGGCGCGATGGTGGCCACAAGGCGTTGTGCCCCCTAGAGGTGCCGCACCGGGGCATTGGGTGCTCTGCCCGCGCGCCGGATTGCCCGAGCGTTGATTTCGTGCAACGCTCACGGGCGGCTGTGCCGCCTGCCAGCACCGTCCAGGAGACCCGCTGCATGGAGTTGCGCCCGCCCACCGCGATCAAGTTCGGCACCGACGGCTGGCGCGCCGTCATCGCCGAGGACTACACGTTCGACAACGTGCGGGCCTGCGCGGCGAGCGTCGCGCAGTACCTGAAGCGTCACGGGCTCGCGGAGCGCGGACTGGTCGTCGGCTACGACACGCGGTTCGCGTCCGAGGACTTCGCCGCGGCCGTCGCGGAGGTCGTCGCCGCGGCGGGCATCCGGGTGCTGCTCAGCACCACGCACTGCCCGACGCCCGTCGTCAGCTACTCGATCATCGACCGGCACGCCGGCGGCGGCGTGGTGATCACCGCGAGCCACAACCCCTGGCGCTGGAACGGCTTCAAGTACAAGCCCGACTACGGCGGCAGCGCCTCGCCGGAGATCGTCGATGAGATCGAGGCGCCGCTGCCGTCGCTCGTCGGCCGCCAGGTCCCGGCACTCGACATCGAGCGGGCGAAGCGCGATGGCATGGTCGAGCTGTTCGATGCGCGTACGCCGTACCTCACCGGGCTCGCCCGGCTCGTCGACCTCGACCGCATCCGCGCGGCGGGATTGCGCGTCGCGTACGACGCGATGTACGGCACCGGCGCCGGCTACTTCGCGCCGCTGCTCGCGGGCGGCACGACGAAGCTCACGGAGCTGCACGGCATCCGCAACCCCGCCTTCCCCGGCATGCACGCGCCCGAGCCGATCGCCCGCAACCTGCAGGAGCTGTCGTCGGCGCTGGCGGGCGGCGGCTACGACGTCGGCATCGCGACCGACGGCGACGCCGACCGCGTGGGCATCGCCGACGAGCGCGGCACCTTCATCAACCAGCTCCAGGTCTTCGCGCTGCTCGCGTACTACCTGCTCGAGGTGCGCGGCGAGCGCGGGCCGATCGTTAAGTCCGTGACGACGACGCGCATGGCGCAGCGCCTCGGCGAGCTGTACGGCGTGCCGGTGCACGAGACGAAGGTCGGCTTCAAGTTCCTCGGCCCGAAGATGATGGAGACGGGCGCGCTGATCGGCGGCGAGGAGAGCGGCGGCTACGGCTTCCGCGGCCACGTGCCGGAGCGCGATGGCATCCTCGCCGGGCTGTACTTCCTCGACCTCATGGCGCGCACCGGCAAGCGGCCGAGCGAACTGCTGGCGGAGCTGTACGCGAAGGTCGGCGCGCACTACTACGACCGCCTCGATGTGGCGCTGCGGCCGGAGGACCGCGACGCCGTCTGGCAGCGGGCCGAGCGCGCCCGCCCGGACAGCATCGCCGGTATCAAGGTCACCGGCATCGATACGACGGACGGCTTCCGCTTCCTGCTCGACGGCAAGGGCTGGCTCTTGCTGCGCTTCAGCGGCACGGAGCCGCTCGTCCGCATCTACACGGAGGTCGTCGACGACGAGTCGCTCGTCCCGAGGGTGCTCGCCGCCGGGCGGGAGCTGATCGGCGTGTAGGCGCCGCGCGCAGTGCTCGTGCAGACCAGGCGCTGTCCCGCGCCGGTCCGGCTTCTCCGGACGCACAGCCGGGGGCGGCTGTGCTCCACGCCGACACGCCAGCTCCTCAGGGCCGTTGCTATGATGAGGGATCGGCATCTCATGGGAGGCGTGGGCATCGAAGAGCACCGGCTGAGGGACCTGCTGCGCGCGGTCGCCGACGGCCGCACGGACATCGACGCGGCGGTCGATGCGTTGCGGCGGCTCCCGTACGAGGACATCGGCTTCGCGAAGGTGGATCACCACCGCGGGCTGCGCGACGCCGTGCCCGAGGTGATCCTCGGGCTCGGCAAGACGCCGGAGCAGATCGCCTCCATCGCGCGGACGGTGCTGGAGCGCGCCGACCGCCTGCTGATCACACGCGCCACGCCCGAGGCCGCGGCCGCGGTGCTCGCCGCACTGCCCGACGCGAAGCACTACGAGGTCGCGCGCTGCCTCACCGTCGAGCGCGTGCCGGCGCCGAGGCAGCCCGGCATCACGGTGGTCTGCGCCGGGACGGCGGACCTGCCGGTCGCCGAAGAGGCGGCGGTGACGGCGGAGATCATCGGCAACGACGTGCGGCGCCTGTACGACGTCGGCGTCGCTGGCATCCACCGCCTGCTCGACCACGTGGCGGAGCTGCGCGAGGCGCGCGCCATCGTCGTCGTCGCCGGCATGGAGGGAGCGCTGCCGAGCGTCGTCTCCGGGCTGGTCTCGGCGCCGGTGATCGCCGTGCCGACGTCGGTCGGCTACGGTGCGAGCTTCCAGGGGCTGGCGCCGCTGCTGTCGATGCTGAACTCGTGCGCGGCGGGCGTCGGCGTCGTCAACATCGACAACGGCTTCGGCGCCGGCTACCTCGCCGCGAGCATCAACCGCATCGCCCTCGAATCGCGCGCGGACTGACGCGCCAGCGGTCGCATCGTCCGCTTCCCGGAGCCTCTCGCGCCCGTTACGCTGTGCCCGCTATGCTCGACCTGAAGGCGTACATCCGCGACGTGCCGGATTTCCCGCTGCCCGGGATCCTCTTTCGTGACATCACGCCGCTGCTGCGCGACGCCGGGGCGTTCCGCTGCGCCGTCGATGCGATGGCGGCGTACGTGGCCTCGTGCGAGGCCGACGCGATCATCGGCATCGAGTCGCGCGGCTTCCTGTTCGGCGCGCCGGTCGCCGACCGGCTCGGCCTGCCGTTCGTCCCGGTGCGCAAGCAGGGCAAGCTCCCCGCCGCGCGGATGAGCGTCGAGGTGTCGCTGGAGTACGGCCAGGAGCAGCTCGACATCCACGCCGACGCACTGGCGCCCGGGGCGCGCGCCGTCATCGTCGATGACCTGCTGGCGACCGGCGGCACCGCGGCGGGCGCCGCGAAGCTCGTCGAGCTGCTCGGCGGCGCCGTTGCGGGCGCCGTCTTTCTCGTCGAGCTGGCCGCGCTCGGCGGCCGCGCGGCGCTGGCCCGGTACGACGTGCACGCCCTGGTGCGGTTCGAGTAGCGGCGCACCACCTGCAGGCGACAACTGACCGAAGCTCCGGACAGTTACGCTAACGACTCCGCCCTTGCGCGACTCCATTCGGAGATCACGCGGTCGAGCTCTACGACCAGCGCCGAGGCTGAACCATCTGTAAGCTCGCTTTCCAGAAGTCCGAGGACGTAGGTCTCGACTAGGTACTCGTCGGTGTTGCCGATTCCCTTGTAGAGAGGATAGTCCGTATTTACGACGAGCGTAAACGGATCCGTTCGCATTTGACTTCTGTCCTGGCCGCCCAGAGCGTCGAAGTCAATCCCGGGCAGCCCGCGCCGGAGCTTCCGAAGCAGGTGCCCGACCGCACCGTCGGGTGCAGGCGTCCGAGGCGTCCGCTTTTCAACAGGGTGCCCACCCCTAGGTGTCGCGTCGACAGGTTCCCGCGGCGACGGAGGCTGCCTCCCCTCTGCGGCGGTAGCATCACTCGGCGCGCCCCGCTGGGCGGCGGCCTGATCCTGATCAAGGTTCCGCAAGATGCGTTCAACCTCATCACGGATCGCGTTCGCGCGCTTCCTCAGCTCGCGGGGTACGGATTGCTTCTCCGCCATTTCGCGAAGGAACGCTACAACGGGTTGCATATGCGTGTGCATGTACTCGGTCACGGCGACCCAAGCCGGCGACGATGTGTCCCAGCCGTCCTTGGTCGTGTTCGGCTTGAGATGCTGTATTTCAATCTCGCCCACCAGACGCTGCAGCGGCCCGCGACCGGCGAGATAATGTCCAAACTCCTCTCCCTCGGTTATCAGCCGGCCGTTGAAGATGGTGCGAATGCCCGCCCTCAAGCGCACTCCACGGCCGCCCTCGAAACGATCTCGATCGGTGACCCAGATGGCACCCTTGATTGTGACACCACCAGGCAGCCGTTCGTGAATCTCGACCGGCGAAAGCACACTCGACTGCGGGATCTCCAGCGGACGAACCGGCGCGCCGTTCACCGCAATAGAGCATTTCCCAGAGGCCAGCAGATTCCGATAGATATTCGACAGCTTCGCGACAAGGATCTCCTCCTCGAAACGATGGCGCTTGAGACTTGTCAGACGCACGAGCGTGAACCCCGTCTTGCTCGGGACGTCGCGGAGGCGAGGCTCCAGATCAGCGTACGAGAGCTGTGTGAGCTCCTTGTTGGAGAGCAAGTACTCCCGCGAGCCCCAGTTTTTGTCCACAAAGTGCCACACTGCATCCTCTGAGGATCTTCTGCAGACGATCTCAAGCGCGTCAGCGAGATAAATGGCGGCGAGCTTTCCACCAACGTGGTACTGGCCTATGTCGGTTTCACGATGCTCATGCCCTGTACCCCAACCGATCCAGTCAGCCAGCCCTTGCTCGTTCATCCCTTCGCCGCCAACATCCAGAACGTCTATGGCGGACTGGCGCTTGTTCACCGTGACCTCAACCGCCAGCGGCCGGCCGTGACGATAGTCAAATGGGTTGTCGATAATCTCCGTCAACGCGTCTGCCACTGATTCATATTGGTTCGCCACTGCGATGAGCGCCTTTCGGCTGATTGTCTCGTTTACGGCAGTTGTCATCTGCTATGCTCCCTGCTTCTTTGCGCGCCGGGTGCCGACGCTTGGTGCCGATGGGTGCCATTCGCGGAGCTCGTAAGTGCCCCGGGCACTCCGTCGTAAGCGCGAATCGTTAAAGTACTTGGCCAGGAGCGTGTTCGCTGGATCCTGGCCACCGGTGAGGATCCCACGAGCCCGTACCTGCCGTTCGATCTCGCGGAAGTGCAGCGGGCGCTTTTCTTCTTTGATTATCTCTACTACGAGATCGGAGAGATTCGCGGCGCGAGGCTCGGTAAGCGGAGGGACAGCTACGGTTGTCCCGTCGTCAAGCGCACCGTGTAGGCGCAGGATTCCCTCGAGGTACCCGATCTCATCCTGTGTTCGTCTGATTTCGCGGTCGATCGAGGCGCGTTGATGGTTCAGCGAGTCGAGATCGCGCTGGAGGCTCGCCCTGCGGGCGCTAGCCAACAGAATCATATCCTGTGGTGCGTCCTGGTCTTGGGGTGGGCTCGCTATAGATTGCATTTCGATACTCCTACATGCGTCAAGATAGCGCCAGTATAGCCAACCCTAGATAGGCTGGCAAGCAGGCGTAGTGCTCAGTGTCAAGCTCACATACAATAGGCGTGGCTAGGCCCAAGCTGCGGGTTCTGGAGCGATGGTCGAGGCGGCTGCGCCCAGCCGCGTCTACCACCTCGCGCCCATTCGGGCTACCATCGCCCGTGCCGACGGATGAAGCATGCCTGGACTGAAGGAGCGGACGCCCATGCCCGCCTACACGAAGCCGAGCGAGAAGCGGATGCTGATGGTGGTTTCCCACACGCACTGGGACCGCGAGTGGTACCTGCCGTATCAGTCGTTCCGCGTGCGCCTCGTCGGGCTGATCGACCAGTTGCTCGAGCTGTTCGACGCCGACCCCGACTACCGGCACTTCATGCTCGACGGCCACACCATCCCGCTCGAGGACTACCTCGAGGTGCGGCCCGAGCGCTTCGAGGACATCGAGCGCGCGGTGAAGCGCGGGCGGCTGCTCATCGGCCCCTGGTACATCATCCCGGACGAATTCCTGCCCGGCGGCGAGGCGCTGGTGCGCAACTTCCTGCGCGGGCACCGCGTCGCGCAGGCCTTCGGGCCGGTGATGAAGGTCGGCTACATCCCCGACCCCTTCGGGCAGATCGCGCACATGCCGGCGATCCTGCGCGGCTTCGGCATCGACTGCGCGACGATGTGGCGCGGCGCCGACGCGTCGCTGAAGACGACCGAGTTCTGGTGGGAAGCGCCCGACGGCAGCGAGGTGCTGACGATCCACAAGCCGAAGGGCTACGGCGCCGCCGCACAGCTCCCGCAGCAGACGAAGGCGCTCGTCGCGCGCATCCAGGCGATCCGCGACGACCTGGAGCCGCTCGCGACGACGCCCTACGTGCTGATCATGAACGGCAGCGACCACCTGGGCCCGCAGCCGGAGCTGTCGTCGATGCTGCGCGCGGCCAACGAGGTGCTCGGCGACGCCTTCCTGCGTCACAGCTCGCTGCCCGAAGTGTTCGAGCGCATCCGCGAGTTCATGGGAGACCGCGCCCCGGAGTGGCCGCGCCATCGGGGCGAGTTCCGCAGCGGCGCCCGCGCGCACCTGCTCCCCGGCGTCATCTCCGCGCGCATGTGGATCAAGCAGGAGAACCAGGAGTGCGAGGATCTGCTCGCGCACTGGGCCGAGCCGTTCTCGGTGTGGGCGGGGATCCTCAAGCGCGAGATGGGCGAGGAGTGGACGCCGCCGCTGCCGCCGGCCACGGCGCACATCCCGTTCCCGAAGGAAGACGCGTCGATCGCGGCGCTGGTCGACCGCGCCTGGCGCTACCTGCTCGAGAACCAGCCGCACGACTCGATCTGCGGCTGCTCCGTCGACGGCGTGCACGAGGAGATGCGCCAGCGCTACCGCTGGGTGAAGGAGATCGGCGAGGAGATCGTGCGCCAGTCGCTGCGGACGATCGGCGCGCTGGCGCCCGACCATCCGCTCGGCAGCGTCGCCGTCTTCAACCCGACACCGCAGCCCGCGACCGGCTACGTCACCGCGAGCGTGCCGTGGTCGCCGGAGACGCCGGTCGTCGCCGTCATCGGGCCCGATGGCGAGCGCGTCGAGGCGGCGCAGGCCAGCGCGGTGCGCCTCACCGAGCTGCCGGCGGGCGCGCCCGCCGGCTTCGACCCGGCGCGCGCCGAGATCGGCTTCGTGGCGACCGACGTGCCCGGCTACGGCTACAAGGTCTACCGCATTGAAGAGGCGCAGGCGCCCGTGCCCGCGCGCGGCGCGCCGGACGCTGCGGCCGGGATCGACAACGAGTTCTTCCACGTGGTCGCCGATCCGGGCGACGGCACGCTGACCGTGACGGACAAGCGCAGCGGCCGTGTGCTCTCCGGCCTCAACCGCTTCGTCGATGGCGGCGACCGCGGCGACGAGTACAACTACTGCGCGCCCGAGGACGAGCGCGTCGTGGACCGGCCGGCCTCGCCGCCGAAGATCAGCGCCGCATCCGCGCCCGGCGCCCAGGCGCTCACGATCGAGCTGACGTACGAGCTGCCGGCCGGCCTCGCGGCCGACAGGCGCGCACGCAGCGCTGCGACCTGCGCCGAGCGCATCGTCTCGACGGTGACGCTGACGGCGGGCGTGCCGCGCATCGACGTCGAGACGGCGATCTTCAACGCGGCCGAGGACCACCGGCTGCGCGCGCACTTCCCCTCGGGCGTGCACGCCGATGTGTCGAAGGCCGACGAGCACTTCGGCGTCATCCGGCGCCCGGTCAAGCTGCCCGCGTGGGACCACGAGACGGACATGGAGCAGCCCGTCGGCACGTACCCGCACAAGGCCTTCGTCAGCGTCGACGACGGCGCGCGCGGGCTGTCGGTCGCGAATCGCGGCCTGCCCGAGTACGAGGTGATCGAGACGCCGGAGGGCGCAGTGATCGCCCTCACCCTGCTGCGGTCGGTGGGCTGGCTCTCGCGCGGCGACATCTCGTCGCGCCGCGGCGGCGCCGGGCCGCAGATCCGCACGCCGGGCGCGCAGCTCCACGGCAAGAACGTCGTCGCCTACAGCATCATCCCGCACGAGGGGGACTGGGCGCGCGCCGGCGTGCACGTGCTGGCGGTGCAGTTCCTGCGGCGGATGCGCGCGCGCTGGGACCGCCACGGCATCGGCCGCATCGCCGCCCAGGGTGCGCTGCTGGAGGTGTCGTCGCCGGCGTTCCAGGTGACCGCGATCAAGCGCGCGGAGGACGGCGACGGCGTCATCGTGCGGCTGTACAACACGCTCGACGTCCCGGCGGAGACGGCGGTCGACTTGACCCCCGTGCACGGCGCGGTGTCGATGGTGAACCTGAACGAAGAGCACATCGCCGGGATCCCGCGCGTGGACGGCGAGGTGCCGGTCGCCGCGCGCGCGAACGAGATCGTGACGCTGCGGTTCCGCGGCGCGTAGCGCGCCAGGTACGGGCGCGCCAGGTACGGGCTCGACCCGGCCATCGAATCGGCGATGGAGGCCCGCGCTGCGTCGGTCGCGTATCGGTCGGGCTGGCGCGCAACACCGTGCCGCCCAATGGGAAGGTCTGCGCCACGCCGGGCGCGTATCGGCGGGCCGCAACCCGCGGGGCCTGACGGCCCGCGCTCCGAGTGTGCGGGTGATCGTTCTGAGAGGCTGCCACGCCCGAACGCGCGCCCGGCGCGTCACGAGCGCGCGCCCTACGCGCCGTAGAGCCGCCGCGCCTCCGCGCGCAGTTCCGCGCGGACGTCCGGGTGCGCGATGGCGATCATCTCGTCGATGCGCCGGCGGAGCGGCTTGCCCTTGAGCCGCGCGATGCCGTACTCGGTCACGAAGAGGTCCGCGTAGACGCGCGGCACGGTGACCGCGCTCCCGTGCGGAAGCATCGCCACGATGCGCGAGCGCCGCTCGCCGGCGACGAGCGACGTCGACGGCAGCACCGTCACGGAGCGCCCGCCCTTGGCGTGCAGCGCGCCCACGGAGAAGGCGAAGGCGCCGCCGGTGCCGCTGTAGATCTCCGGGCCCAGCGTCTCGCCGTTGATCTGCCCGGTGAGGTCGACGAGCAGTGCGTTGTTCACGGCGACCATGTTGTCGTGCGCCGCGATCACGGCGATGTCGTTGGTGTGGCTCATGCAGTACAGCTCGTAGCGCGGGTCGCCATCGACCGCGGCGAACTCGTGCGCCGACAGCGGCCCGAACGACGCGCCGACGACCTTGCCGGGGTGCAGCGTCTTTCGCCGTCCGTTGACGACGCCGGCATCGACGAGCGCGGGGATGCCGCCGAAGATCAGCTCGGTGTGGACGCCCAGGTCGTGCCGGTGAGCGAGGAACTCGGCGAGCGCCGCCGACACGGTGCCCGTCCCCATCTGCAGCGTGTCGCCGTCGCGCACGATCTCGGCGCCGACGAGCGAGCAGATCACCGACGTGACGGCGTTCTCCTCGTCGTCGCGGGGCGGCCGGCGCAGGTACTTCCAGACCGGAGGCGCCTCCACCAGCGCCTCGATGCGGGAGATGTGGATGCGGTTGTCGCCGCCCGTGCGGATGAAGCGCGGGTTGACCTCGCCGATCACGTGCCTGGCCTCGCGCGCGACCTCGGGCGCGCCCCAGACGCTCATGCCAAAGCTGCACCAGCCGTCGCCATCCGGCGGCGAGACGCTGACGAGGAAGACGTCCGGCTTGCGGTCGAGCCAGTAGCTGTCGTCGGCGCGCGTCGGCGGCGCGATCACGTAGTCGAGCAGCCCTTGCCGCATGGCGGGCCGGTCGCTCGCCTGCAGGAAGAACGTGCGGACGTTGAAGGTGCTCCGGCGCGCGCCGTGCGGCCACCAGGAGACGAAGGTCGAGATCGAGTTCTCGATCTCGCACCGCAGCTCGCCGTTGCGCGCGGCCAGCGCCCGGCAGAGCGCCAGCGGCGTCTGGTAGTGCATGCCGATGACGACGCGGTCGCCGTCCTCGACGACGCGCACCGCCTCCTCGGCGGTCGTCAGCTTCTCCGCGTAGCGCTCGCGCCAGTCCAACGTTGCCCTCCTGCGGCGGCTCGTCGCCGCACGAGGCTAGCAGCCGCGCTGGACGAAGGGCAACGCGGCGCCGCCGATGCGCTATCCTGCGAGATCCATGGCCCGCACGAGCCCTGTTCCTGCGATCCTCGACCGCCTGCCGGACCGCATCGTCGTGAGCGGCACGACGGGCTCCGGCAAGACGACGCTCGCGCACGAGATCGCGGCGATCATCGGCGCGCCGCACGTCGAGCTGGACGCGCTGCACTGGGAGCCCAACTGGACCGAGGCGGAGGCCGCCGTCTTCCGCGCGCGCGTCGCCGAAGCGACGGCCGGCGGGCGATGGGTGGTCGATGGCAACTACGCGATGGTGCGCGACCTGACGTGGGGCCGCGCGGAGCTGCTGGTCTGGCTCGACTATCCGATCGGCCGCATCTTCTGGCAACTCCTCTGTCGCACGTCGCGGCGCGTGGTCACGCGCGAGGAGCTGTGGCAGGGCAACCGCGAGCGCCTGCGCACGGCGTTCTTCTCGCGCGACTCACTCTTCGTCTGGGCGCTGCAGACGCACTGGAAGCGGCGGCGGACGTATCCGCCGCAGCTCCGCGAGCCCGCGCACGCGCACCTGCGCGTCGTGCGCATCCGCTCGCCGCGCGCGCTGCGTGCGTTCATGAGCGCGTTGCGATCTGCGGCTTGGCGATAGGCCGGGATGCACAGGGCCACGCGTACACATCTGCTACGCCGGCGCCGTTGGCCGCTCCGGGCTCCGCTGCGTCCGCTACAATCGCGCGGGAGTATTCCGCATGGATGTCCGTCTCCACCGCGCCGCCGTGCGCATCGCGGCGGCGATCGTCGCCGTGGTCGCGCTCGCCGGCGGCAGTGCCGCCTGCGGGAGCGGCGCCGCGAAGAGTCAGCGCACCGCGAGCGGGCCGCCGCGCACCTTCATGATGGGGTTCAGCACCGTCCCGCGTGAGCTCAACGCGAACGCGTACGCGGCGACCTTCGACCTTGCCGCCAAGGACGGTGAGATGGTGCTGATCCAGCGTACGCCGCCGTGGTCCGACTTCCTGCCCGGCGCGTCCGTCAGCGCGGACACCGCAGACACGACGGCGTCGGAGAAGAAGGCGCTCGCGGACAAGAAGCTGAAGCTCTTCTTCGCCATCGACCCGACCGACGGGGCGACGGGCCGCGACCGTCTCACTGACCTGCCGCCGCAGCTCGCCGGCAAGGGGTTCGGCAACCCGGACGTGCGCGCGGCGTTCCTCTCCTACGCCAAGTACGTCGCGCTCAACTACAAGCCCGCATACCTCGCGCTCGGCGTGGAGATGAACCTGTACTACGAGAAGAACAGGGCCGATTTCGAGAACTTCCGGACGCTGTACGCGCAGGCGTACGACGAGGTCAAGAAGATATCGCCCGCCACGCAGGTGACGGTGACGTTCCAGTACGAAGACCTGCAGGGGCTGCTGCCGACGTCCGACAAGCACTTCCCCGACTGGCAACTGCTGCACGCCTTCGACCCGAAGCTCGACCTCGTCACGATCAGCACCTACCCCAGCTTCGCGTTCCCGTCCGCGAGCGCGATCCCGGCCAACTACTACAGCCAGCTCGCCGCGTTCACCGACCGGCCGATCGCGATCGCCGAGATGGGATACTCGTCCGCGGCGAGCGCCCAGGGCCTGAACGACGGCACAGAGGCCGACCAGGCGGCGTACCTCAAGCGCGTCCTGATCGACGCCGGCAAGCTCAAGATGCCGTTCGTTATCTGGTTCGCGGGCTGGGACCCCTCGTTTGCGAAGGGCAGCGCGTACAGCGTGTTCCAGCACATCGGCCTGCTCCGCGCCGACAACAGCAAGAAGCCCGCCTGGCAGGAGTGGGCCGCCGCGGCCCGCCGGCCCTACCGGCCGGGGTAAGCCGGTGGTCGCAGGGCGCGGGCCGGCGGTCCGGTACCCTGCGGTCGGCATGGACTACGACGCGTCTCTGCGCTGGCTGCTGACGCTGCCCGACTTCGAGCGCACGGGGCAGTTCAGCGCGCGCCCCGACGTCGCGCCGATGCGCGCGCTGCTCGCCGTGCTCGGCGACCCGCAGCGCGGCCGTCCGACGCTCCACGTCGCCGGATCGAAGGGCAAGGGCAGCACCGCCGTGATGGCGGAGGCGATCCTGCGCGCGGCGGGGCTGCGCACCGTCTGCTACATCAGCCCGCACCTGCATCGCTTCAACGAGCGGGTACGCATCGACGGTGCATCGATCGCGCCTGAGGGTTTCGCGGCCGCGATGACCGCCGCGCGCGAGGCGATGGCCGGCGTGGCGCCACGCTTCCCCGGCCGCGAGTTCGTCGCCTTCGACGCGCTGACCGCGGCGGCGTTCGTGGCGTTCCGCGACGCGGGCGCCGGTGCGCAGGTCGTGGAAGTCGGTCTGGGCGGGTTGCTCGACTCGACCAATGTCTTCCATCGCGACGATGCCGCACCGGACGAGCCGCACGTCGCCGCGATCACCTCGATCAGCCTGGAGCACACGGCCGTGCTCGGGTCGACGGCCGGCGCGATCGCCGCGCAGAAGGCGGGGATCATCGTGCGCGGCGATGTCGTGGTCGTAGCGCCGATGCGCGAGTCGGCGCTCGACGCCGTGCGGGGGCGCGCGGCCGCGCAGGGAGCGCGTGCCGTCGAGGTCGCACAGGCGTGCCAGATGACGCGGACGTCCGCCGGCGCGGAGGGCCAGGACTTCCGGCTGAAGACGCCGCGCGCAACGTACACCGCGCACCTGCCGCTGATCGGCCGCCACCAGCTCGATAACGCGGCGACGGCGGTCGTCGCGTGCGAGGAGCTGTGCGCGCAGGCGGGGATCGCGCTGACGCCGGCGCACGTGCGCGCCGGCCTCGCGGACGTCGTCTGGCCGGGGCGGCTGGAGGTGCTCAGGCGCCGCCCCCTCGTCGTCGTGGACGGTGCGCACAACGGCGACTCCGCGAAGCGCCTGGCCGCCGCGCTGCGCGAGCACCTCGGGCTGTCGCACGCCCTGTTCCTGGCCGGTACGCTGGCGGACAAGGACATCGCTGGCATGGCCGAGGCCGTCGCGCCGATGGCCGCACAGGTGCTCGTGGCACCGTGGCCGAACCGTCGCGCCGCCGGCCCGGACGCGATCGCCGGCGCCTTCCGCGCCCACGACGTGCCGGTGGCCGTGTTCGGCTCGCTGCCCGCCGCCTGCGACGCTGCGCTGGCCGAGGCGGGGACCCGCGGCGCGGTCGTCGCCTTCGGCGCGATCGCCTTCGCCGGGGCGGTGCGCGAGTACCTTCTCGGAATCCAATCAGATATGATCCGTCTACAATCAGGCGCGGCGCCCGCGGGCCAGGAAGCGCGGGAGGAGTAGCGCGAGAGGACCCTCATGCAGGATGGTAACGGGCGGCGCCCGCGACGCGTGGTGATCACCGGGATGGGCACGATCAACCCGCTCGGCAACACGGTCGAGGAGTTCTGGCAGGGCGCGATCGCCGGCAAGTCCGGCATCGGCTGGCTGACGCAGGTGGACTCCGAGGGCTACGCCACGCACATCGCCGGCGAGGTGAAGGGCTTCGTGCCGGAGGACTTCATCGACCGCAAGGAGGCGCGGCGGATGGCGCGCTTCTCGCAGCTCGCGCTCGCCGCCGCGGCCGAGGCGGTCGCCCAGTCGGCGCTGGACCTCGGCGACGTGGACCCGTACCGCATCGGCGTCTTCTTCGGCAACGGCATGGGCGGCTACCCGGACACCGACCGCGCGGTGAAAGACATCGTGCGCAAGGGGGGCAACCGCATCGACCCCTTCTACATGGTGAAGATGCTGCCGAACATGGCCGCCGCCCAAGTCGCCATGCGCTACGGCACGAAGGGCTACAACGCCACCATCTCCACCGCCTGCGCTTCGGCCGGCAACGCGATGGGCGAGGCGATGGACCTGATCCGCAACGGGCGCGCCGACGTGATGATCGCGGGCGGCACCGAGGCGGGGCTCTCCGAGCTCGGCCTCGCCGCGTTCCAGGTGATGAAGGCCATCTCCACCAGCAACGACCCACCCGAGAAGGCGAGCCGGCCGTTCGACGCGAAGCGCGACGGCTTCGTCTCTTCGGAGGGCGCCGGCGTCTTCATCATCGAAGCGCTCGAACACGCGCAGGCGCGCGGCGCGAGGATCCTGGCGGAGCTGGCCGGCTACGGCTGCACGTCCGACGCGCACCACGTCGTCGTCCCCGTCGAGGACGGCGAGACGACGGCCGCGGCGATGACGCTCGCGCTGCGGGACGCGGGCGTGGGGCCGGAAGATATCGACTACATCAACGCGCACGGCACGTCGACGCAGATGAACGACAAGTACGAGACGGTCGCCCTGAAGCGCGCGCTCGGCGAGATGGCGTACCAGATCCCGATGAGCTCGACGAAGTCGCTGATCGGCCATACGCTCGGTGCGTCGGGCGCGATCGAGGCGGTGGCGTGCGTGCAGTCGATCCTCACGGGCATCGTCCATCCGACGATCAACCAGGAGTATCCCGACCCGGACTGTGACCTGGACTACATCCCCAACAAGGCGCGCAAGATCGATGTGAAGGTGGTGCTGAAGAACAGCTTCGGCTTCGGCGGACAGAACGCCTGCCTCGTATTCAAGAAGTACGAGCCCTAGGTGCGCGTCCTTGTCACCGGCGGCGCGGGGTTCATCGGCTCGGCCGTCACGCGCGTGCTGCTCGAAGAGGGGCACGAGGTCACCGTCCTCGACAATCTCTCGAAGGGCTTCCGTGCGCTCGTCCCCACGGGCGCGCGCTTCATCGAGGGCGACCTGCGCGACGAGGAGCGGCTGCCCGGCTGGCTCCGCGGCCACGACGCGGTGATCCACATGGCGGCGTTCATCGAAGTCGGCCGCTCGGTCGAGGAGCCGCTCGTCTTCGCGGAGAACAACATCCTCAACTCTGTGCGCCTGCTGCAGGCGATGCAGCCCGCCGGCGTCGGCAAGATCGTCTTCTCGTCGAGCGCGACGGTGTACGGCACGCCGCGGAGCCTGCCGATCCGCGAGACGGACCCGCTCGGCGTGCAGTCGAACCCGTATGGCGCGTCGAAGGTCGCGACGGAGGCGTTCGTCGCGACGTACAACCAGCTCTACGGCATGGACGCGCTGATCCTGCGCTACTTCAACCCCTATGGCCCCAACGAGCTGCACGAGCCGGAGACGCACGCGATCCCCAACTTCGTGCGCGCGGTGCTCGAGAAGCGCCCGGTGCCGCTGTACTGGAAGGGCGAGGTCGTGCGCGACTTCATCTACGTCGACGACCTGGCGCGCGCCCACACCGCCGTGCTCGGCCTCACCGGCCTGCAGTACTACAACGTCGGCTCGGAGACGGGCACGAAGATCATCGATGTCGTCCGCCAGATCTTTGAGATCGCCGGCTACGAGACGCCGATCGACGACCTGGGCGAGCGTCCCGGCGACGTCCCGGCCACCTACGCCTGGTCACGGAAGATCGCCGAGGCGACGGGATGGCGCGCGCAGGTGCCGCTGCGGGAAGGGCTCGCGCGCACGGTCGAGTGGTACCGCTCGCGGATGTAGGGGCGCTGCTTGCCGCGCCCGTGGGCGCTGCTTACTGCGCGTCGCGTCCGGGCTTGCCGCGCGCCGCTCCGGGCTGGCCGGCGGCGGCCGCGCCTCAGGGGCCGACGCGGAAGGCCGTCTCCATGCCAAGCTTGAAGTGGCCGACGGTGCTCCCGGCCTCGCCGGGGACGATCAGGCAGGCGAGGATGTACTTGCCGGGCGTCAGACGGAGCGTCATCTCGCCCGACTGGTTCGGCGCCAGGGCCTCGATCTCACCCAGCTTCTCGAAGGAGCCGCCGCCCTTCGCGCGCAGCACCGCTAGCTCGTGCGCGTGATCGGGGCTGGCGTTCTTCGCGACGAAGGTGACCGTGCCGGCCGGGACGTCCGTGCGGTCCGGCGTGATCGTGTAGTCGACGAGCGTCGCGGTGACGACCGTGCCCGCCGGTGCGGCCACCGTCGAGATCCCCGTCACACCGGCCGCGGTGGCGGGCGCTGTGGCCGCGGCGTCGCCGGCGTGGATCTCGATGATCGTGGACACGCCGGCGGGCACGTAGCACTTGAGCTTGTGGATGCCCGGGCCATCGGGGACGGTGTAGCCCGGCGTGCGCGTCAGGCCCGACGGGATGATCAGCTCTTCGAGCTTCGTGCCGTCGATGCCCTCGATCTCGTAGTCCTTGTTGCTCTCGTTCTTGACGACGAGCTTCAGCTTTTCACCCGGCGTCGCCTGCACGGTGGTGGGCGTGCAACCGCTGTCCTTCTGCGCGATCTGCACGGCGCGCCCGCCGGCGCCGCTGCTCGCACACGCCGCGAGCAGCGCGACCGCCGCCACGGCGGCGCCCGCGAGGCCGCCCTTCGTCCAGATCATCGGGCCCTCCCCCGGGAGCTACTGTGGGTCCGCCGCGGCGAGCGCCTGGGCGCTCTCGGACGGCGGCGCCTTCCGCTTCGGGGCGGGCCATGCCAGGAAGGCGCCGAGCACGACAACGAGGTAGGCCCAGTAGGCGGCGATCTGCGCCATGGCCGGCGCCGAGTCGTAACCGAGCACGGTGTGCAGGAACTTGCCCATCGTCGACGTCATCGAGATCGCGGCCTCGGTGTCCCACGGCCGTACGCCGACGTTGGTGAGCAGGGCCGCTTCGTGGAGCGCGCCCACGCTATTGGCAAGGAGGCCCGCCGCGAGCACGATCACGGCGATGCCGGTGACGAGGAAGAATGGCTTGAGCGGCAGCCTGGCGGCGCCATAGTAGAGGGCGACGCCCGCCGCGCCCGCGAGTGCGAAGCCCGCAATGCCGCCCGCGACGAACTGCGTGCCCGACGCGGCCTGCGCCGAGCCGGCGAAGAGAAACAGCGTCGTCTCGATCCCCTCGCGCGCGACGGAGGTGAACGCCAGCAGCGCCAGCGCCAGCACCGAGCCGCCGGAGAGCGCCGCGTCGACCCGCTGCCGCAGCTCCTTCGAGATGCCTGCGGACTGGCGCTTCATCCAGAACACCATCCACGTCAGCACCGCGACCGCGATCAGCGACGTGAACCCCGCAAAGCCTTCCAGCACGCGGCCGCTGAGGTCGCGTGACGCCGCCTCGAGGCCGGCGCCCACGGCGAGCGACAGCGCGGCGGCGGCCGCGACCCCGATCCAGACCTCGCGGAAGTGGCGCTTCTGGTTGATGTTGCGGAGGTAGCCGAGGAGGATCGTCACGATCAGGGCGATCTCGATGCCCTCCCGGAGCGTGACGAGGAGCGAGAACAACATCGGCGTCCCTCCGCCTAACTGAGCATCTGCTAGAATCGAGGTTAGCCTATGCTAAACCAACAGCTTAGTCAAGGCTATTCGGCCGCCAGCGGCGGGGCCATCCGGCCCGTTTCGCACAGGTTCGCCGAGGATCGCACCCCGGCCTATAATCAGGCGCCATGTCTCACAGACCCTCCTCGACCATCGAGGACTACCTCATGGAGATCTACAACATGACCACCGAGGGCCGGGTGGTCATCGCCGCGCGCCTGACGGAGAAGATGAACGTCACGGCGCCGACCGTCTGGAACACCGTCCACCGGATGCAGCGCGACGGACTGGTCGAGATCAGCGCCTCGAAGGAGATCACGCTGGCCCCGGCCGGCCTCGCCGCCGCCGAGTCGATCAAGCGCCGCCACCTGCTCACCGAGCGCCTGCTCGTGGACATCCTCGGCCTCGACTGGGCGGACGCGCACGAGGAAGCACACCTGATCGAGCACACGATCACGCCGCGCGTCGAGGCGCGCATCACGGCGGTCCTCGGCAACCCGACGACCTGCCCGCACGGCAACCCCTTCCCCGGCGTCGACCCGGCGACGCGGCCGAAGACGCGCCCGCTCGCCACCGCGCGCGCCGGCGAGGAGTGGACGCTCGACGGCATCAACGAAGAGGCTGAGGAAGACCACGAGCTGATGACCTTCTACCAGAACAACGGGCTCAAGCCCGGCGCGCGCCTCCGCGTCGTCGACGTGGCGGCGTACAACTCGACGATCACCGTCCGCCTCGACGGCCGCGACGTGACGCTCGGCATGGCCGCCGCCGAGAACCTGCGCATCATCGTCGAGCAGCCCGCCGGCGTGAGCGCACCCGTCGCGTGACGCGCAGCGCCGCGGGCCCGATGACGGCGTGTGCGTGTAGCGCACGCCGCTTACGGGCCGCGCCAAACATCTCATGTCGTGCTTCGGACGCTTCTTCTAGCGTGGCGATCCGTCGGCAGGCTCCGCGCGTGGCGGACGTCCCGTCGAAGAGGCGCTATCCCGCAACGATCCGGCTTCGCCGGATGCACAGCCGAGGGCGGCTGTGCTCCACGCCGACAGGCCCGCCCGGGATGTGCGCGGCGTTTACGAACGCTCGTTTGGAAGCAGTACACCAACGTCCAACATCTCACGTCCAACATCCCCCGCCGCGCTCGCTTCCCCGCGCTGTCGCTTGCGGCGCGATCGCGCGCCTCGTACACTCACGCCGGCGGCAGGATGGGTCGGAGGGCAACCCCGGGTGTCCAGGCTGCCGCATCTGTCCCTTACCACGATCGTCCTCTGCGCGGCTGCTGTCGCCATCGGCTCCTTCGCCGTCACCACCGCGCGCTCCATCGTGCACAACTATCAGCTCGGGCAGCAGGAAACGCAGATGCGCGCCGATATCGCGCAGCTCGACCGCGATCACGCGCGCCTCGTGGCGATCCGCGACTACCTGAAATCGGACCAGTACGTCGAGCAAGTGGCGCGCCGGGTGCTGGGACTCGTGCACCCCGGCGAGACGCTCGTCATCGTCGCCGCGGCGCCCGGGGTGCCGACGGCGACCCCGCCCGCGATGGGCGGGACGGCGCCGGGCGAGCCGTGGTGGAAGGAGCTGTTCCTGCAGCCCCAGCCCGCCGCGACGCCGCAGCCCGGGGGCTGACCGGCCGCGGCGCTGCGGCCGGCGCGCTAGCATGAGCGCATGACCGGCATACCCGCCCTCGAAGCGCGCGTGCGCCGTTACGCGAGCGAGCGCGTCCCTTCGCTCGGACACGATGTGCGTACGCTCTTGGCCGTCTCGGGTGGCGCCGACTCGACCGCCATGGCGGCGATCCTCTGCGAGGGCGGCGTCATCGATCCCGCGCGGGCCACGGTGGCCCACTTCGACCACGGGCTGCGCGGCGCCGCTGCCGCGGCGCGCGACCGCGCGGTCGTGGAAGCGCTCTGCGAGCGCTACGGTCTGGCGCTCATCGCCGGCGCATGGGCGCAGCCGCGCCCGGGCGAGGCGGCGGCCCGCGAGGCGCGCTACCGCTTCCTCGCGGATGCGGCCCTCGCGGCCGGGGCGAGCTGCGTCGCCACCGGCCACACGGAAGACGACCAGGTCGAGACGATCGTGCTCCAGACCTTGCGCGGGCGCGGCGCCCGCGGCACCGCCGGCATCGCCCCGGAGCGCGCATGGCCGCACGCCGGCCCGGCCCGCGGCGTAGGCGAGCCGCCCGGCCCGCGGCTCGCGCGACCGCTGCTCGCGGTCAGGCGCGCCGAGACGCGCGCGTACTGCGCGGCCCGCGGCCTCGCGTTCGTCGATGACGAGACCAACGACGACCCGCGGCTCGCGCGCAACCGCGTGCGCGCCATGCTCGCCGATGTCGATGCGGAGACGCCAGAGGCGCGCGCGCTCATCCTGCGGACCGGCGAACTGGCGCGCGCGAGCCTCGCGACGCTCGAAGCGGCGGCGATGCAGGCGGCGCCGCCGCGGACGGCCGAAGGAGGGCGCGCCGTCGCGCTCGACCGGGGGCCGCTGCGCCGGCTCGGCCAGGAGCTTGCGCCCTACGCGTGGCGTCTGGCGATCGAGCAGTTGGTCGGGGACGCGCGCGACTTCGGCCGCCGGCACTACGCGGCGATGGCCGCGGCCGCGGGCGCCCGCACCGGCGCGACCTTCGAGCTGCCGCGCGGCGTCGTCCTCACCGTCGATGCGCGCGAGCTTTTGCTATCGGTCGGGCCGCTCGTCGAGCCCGCGGTGGCCCCGGGCACGACACACTGCCTGCCGTTCTCCGGCACGCTCGGCGCCTGGGAGGTCGACGTGCGCGCGGCCGCAGCAGCAGCCGGCGCGCAGGCGATCGATCACGCGGACGGGCAGACGACGCTCCACCTGCCGGCGGACGCCGTCCTGCGCGCCCGCCGCCCGGGCGACCGCGTACCGCTCGGCGCTGGTCGCGGCCACGCGAAGCTGCACGACGTGTACATCGACGCGAAGGTACCCCGGCGCAGGCGGGACGCCGCGCCGGTGATCGCCGCTGGCCGGGATGTGCTGTGGTCGCCGCTCGTCCGTCTCGTCCCCGGCGGCACGGCGGCGGGCGGTGCGCCGTACGCCGTCCGCTGGCGGCGCGTCGCGGAGAGCGCGTGACATGCGCCGCGGCGCGGCGGTGGAGTTGCGTGGATACCGCGCTTTCGCCGGGCGGGCGGCGACGGCTACACTCGGCGCATGAACCTTGTACTGCGCGCTCATCACACATCGGTACACGACAGCTTCCGCGAGCAGGCGGAGAAGAAGCTGGGGCGGCTCGACCGCTACCTGCCGCGCATCGACGACGTGGTCGTCGAGGTCGCGCGTGAAGACACCAAGGCGGCGGCGCACCGCTACACCGTGCAGGTCACGGTCCGCGCGGGCGACGCCATCCTGCGCGCCGAGGAGCGGGGCGCCGACCCGCGCGTCGCGCTCGACGAGGCCGTCGCCGTGCTCTCGCGCCAGGCGCAGCGGCATGGCAAGCGGCTGCACGACTGGCATCGTCGCGGCGCGGCGGCGGAGGCGGGCGAGGGCCACGCGGCCGCCTCGCAGGCGCCGGCACGAGAGACGCGCGACGAGGACGGGACGGAGAGCATCGACGAGTACATCGCGGGCAAGGTGGTGCGTGTGAAGCGCTTCGACGCCAAACCCATGTCGCAGGAGGAGGCGCTGGCGCAGATGGACCTGCTCGGGCACGACTTCTTCCTCTTCCTCAACGCCCGGTCGAACGACTACGCGCTCCTCTACAAGCGCAACGACGGCGGCTACGGCCTGCTGGAGCCGGAGCGGGCGTAAGGGGGCCGGACCTCACCCCCGGCCCCCTCTCCAAAGAGAGCACGGCGCGCGCCCGCCTTGTGCGCCAGCCGCATCGACGCCGCGCCCTCCATGCTCCATCTGCCGCCCTCCCGTGCCCGTGCACGCGGCGGATGCGCCAGCATCCGCGTGGGCGTACCATCGATGGGCGATGACGGACTACATCACCCTCCCGGAGCGGCGCGTGCCGGTCGTCGCCGCCTGCGACGTGCTGGTGGTCGGCGGCGGCGCCGCGGGCATCTCGGCGGCGGTCGCCGCGGCGCGGCAGGGCGCCGACGTCGTGCTCGCCGAGCGCTCCGGCTACCTCGGCGGTCTGGCGTCGGGCGGGCTGATCGTGCTGCTGCTGACGCTCGACGACGGCAACGGCCGCCAGGTGGTCGCCGGCCAGTGCCAGGAGCTCGTCGAGCGGCTCGATGGGCGCGGGGCGTGCTTCTATCCGCCGCCGCAGCAGTGGGGCGTGGCGGACGACGCGCTCGTCGAGCAGTACCGGCGCTGGGGGCTGGTCTGGGGCTCGGGGCCGCACCGCGTGCGCTATTCCGTCGCGTACGACCCGGAGGAGTTCAAGTTCGTCGCGAACACCTGGGTCGCCGAGGCCGGCGTGCGGCTGATGCTGCACCGCTGGGCGAGCGACGTGGTCTTCGAGCTGGAGCGGCCGCACGGGCGGCCGGCGGGGCGCCTGTCGCACGTCGTGTTCACGTCGAAGGCGGGGCCGCAGGCGGTGCGGGCGGCGCAGGTGGTCGACGCGACGGGCGACGGCGATGTGTTCGCGCTGGCGGGCGAGTCCTTCGAGAAGGAGCAGGTGCATCCGTGGCTCTGGTTCCGTATGTCCGGCGTGCGCGACATCGACGCGGCGCAGACCGCGCGCGGCGGCTACTTCTTCCGGACGCTGCGTCCCGGGCAGGTGCTGATGCCGTGGGGCGCGGCCGAGCGCATCGCCCGGCGCATCGACGCGACGGACCCGGACGACCTGACGTTCGCGGAGGTCGAGTGCCGCCGCATGGTGATGGACGAGGTGGCGCGCCTGCGCGCTCAGGCCCCCGGCTTCGAGGACGCGTACCTGACCGACATCGCGCTGACGCTCGGCATCACGGAGTCGCGGCGCCTGCGCGGCGCGCACGTGCTCGCGCGCGACGAAGTGAATACGGTGTTCGACGACACCGTCGCCAGCACGGGCCACTGGACCAAGTACGGCGCCGTCTACCACATCCCCTATCGCAGCCTGCTGCCGCTGCGGACGTCGAACCTGCTGGCGGCGGGGCGCTGCATCAGCGTCGACCATCGCGTGCACCACGCGACGAAGGAGATCCCGCCCTGCTTCGCGACGGGGGAGGCGGCCGGCGTCGCGGCGGTACAGGCGCTGCGCGCCGGCGGCGCGGTGCAGGACGTCGACGTGCCGGCGCTGCAGCGGGCGCTGCGCGCGGCGGGCGCGTGGCTGCCGGAGGGGACGGCAGACGACAGACAACAGACGACAGACGACAGACGACAGACGACAGAGAGTTAGCGTGTGCGCTCGCCCGGCGCGGTGGGGGCGTGCTCGACACGCAGGCTGTGAGAGGAGGAAGGTTGGTGGTCTTGGCCTCACACAACATGAGCCAGGCCCTGACGGTCGCCGGGGCGGCCCTGCCGCGACCGGTAGGAACGCCTTCCAGGCCCGGTCATCGCCGTCTCGTTTCTTGCTCAGGCGACGGGCGTCGGCGGCGCCTTCGCCGCGTCTCCGCCGTCCCGGGGTGGGTTAGATCTTGTTGAGTTGGCCACTCACGAATCCTAACGCGACAAACAGGGTTTGTTGTGTTAGGATTATTTCCGGTGCAGCACAACACTTCCAACCGGGGCCGCCCGCCCCGCCAGATGGTCTACCAACGGCTGAGCGAAGCCATCGCCGAGCTTCGCGAGCGTATGGGCGGACTGCCCTCGCCCACAGAAGCCGAGGGCATCTGGACGTCGATCTGGTACCAGGAAGCACACCATTCTACCGCACTCGAGGGAAACACCCTCGTCATCCAGCAGGTAGAGGCCCTCTTGGCCGAAGGCCGCGCCGTTGGGAACAAAGAGCTCCGGGAGTACATGGAGGTGACAGGCTACGCGGACGCGGCGCAGTGGGTCTACGGACAGGCACTCGATCCGGGCGACTGGAACCCTGAGGCGCCACTCACCCTGACCGAGGTTCGTCACGTTCACGAGCTTGCGCTCGAACCCGTGTGGGGAGTGGCGCCCCACCCGAATGCCACGCCTAACGAGCGACCAGGCAGCTTCCGGCAGCACGACATCCAGGCGTTCTCCGGCGGGATGGTCCCTCCGTCCTGGGTCGAGGTCGGGGCCGCGATGGCGGACTGGATCAAGTCCCTTTCCGCGATCGATTCCGCTGAGAACCCCATCGAGTCAATCGCCGCGGCGCATGGCGACTTCGAGAGGATCCACCCGTTTCTCGACGGCAACGGGCGAACGGGGCGTCTGCTTCTCAACCTGACCTTGGTGCGCTTTGGCTATCCACCTGCGGTCATCTACACGCGAGACCGCAACAGGTACCTGCGAGCGCTACGGAAAGCAGACGCCGGAGATTCCGGCCCGCTCGGCGAGCTCATCGCCCGCGCTGTCACCGACAATCTCTATCGCTTCGTAGTACCTGCTGTGGCAGGACCGCACCGCCTGGTTCCACTTGCCGCCTTAGCGACAAGAAGGCAAAGCGTGTTCACGCTCCGAGCAGCCATCGAACGCGGGCGGCTCAAGGCGCAGAAGGGATCAGATGGGCAGTGGCGCAGTACCCGCGTTTGGGTAGACGAGTACATCGCGAGCAAGTACCAGCGGCGAGGCTGACCCGGATCTTCACGGAGCCTGACCTGAGATCGCCCGTTGGCGACATCTCCGCGGCGGATTCGAGCAGCCTCGCAAGGCTGCACGCCGACGGTAACGACACCCGCTGTGGCATCTCGGCCCGCAGGCAACCAAGCTGAGTTCGGAGCGGTCCCTATTGGGTTGAGTGGTGGAGCCGAGGGGGCTCGAACCCCTGACCTCGACACTGCCAGTGTCGCGCTCTCCCAATTGAGCTACGGCCCCACACGCGGCTTCGCGGCGCGCTGCATGCTATCAAGACGGCCGGCGCGGCGGCAACAGGAGGCCACGAGCCGCATGACGACGGCTACGCCGCCGTTGGCTGCGGCTCGTCGCGTTGTGTTGCCTGCCGCGGGTCCGCATGCACCCGGACAGCCATCTCTAGGCCGAGACTCCGGCAGTGGTCGGCGACGGCGGCCCAGGCCTCGCTCGGTGAGACATGCACCTCGCGATACGCGAGCTGGGATTGTTTGCCCAGACAGCTCGTTTCGGGCCACAGGTCGTTGATCATCGGGCGCGCGAAGCGCACGGCGTCAGTGTCGCTCTTGGCGGGCTTGCAGGGGACGAAGCTGAACATGCCCTCCGCGGGGTCGTCGAGCATCGCACCCTCGTACAGCACAAGGCCGCGGTCGGGGATCTGCCCGCGGATTCGGTCGAGCGTAGCTCGCCGGTAGAGGTCATCAACGTTCTGGGGGAGCGCCGATTTCCAGTAGGGTTGACCACAGCGGACCACGAACACGGTATCCAGGAAGAAATTGAACTCTGGCGCGCGGTGGCCGCACTCGTCACGCTTGCGGAGTGACCCGAAGAACACCACGTCACCTGATTCCAGTCTGCGGAGCAACTCATGTCTCGCCTGGCGGCAGATCGCGTACCGCATACGTTCGCCGAAGATCCACGGGTCGGTGTTCTGGGCGCACGGCGGCGGGTTGTCGGTGGCGTCGAACAGGGGGCGATGCCACGCTTGGGGCAGCATGGCCCGGTCGTCGCCGTGGAAGATGCCCGTGAGGCTCGGTGGCTCCCACTCGCCCCAAAGCCCGACCTCATGCGTTCCGGTCGATTGAGCGGCGCTCCGATCCCACATGGCTGTGGCCGCGCGGACGAGCATGAACTTGCGATGATGGCCGCCGGTGTTCCAGGGATACACGGTGCCCTCGGCTTCGCGACATCGCGGCACGTGCTCGCCGCCGGGATGGCAGAACAGGATGGTCTTCGACATGTCAGGACGCCCTCCGCATACGTCGATCTTCCAACAGCGCAGCGACTGATCGGAGTTCGGCGTGGGAAAGAGGCGCGCCGGGCGTGCCCCTGAGATACGGCTTGAGCCCGAACAGCGGCAGGGCACGGCCGTCCGGCAGGCGCCATGTGGATTGGCGCAACGCAGGCGTCCACCCCTTCATCTTCGGGAGGTGATCCAGTTCTGTGGAGACCGGGAGGAAGAGAAAGCCGGCCTGCTTTTCCAGCGCCTCGCGCGCCGTCTTCCCGACGACAATGATCCGCTCGGCGTGTCGGGCATACAGGAGGACGGCGGCAAGCGTTTCGTAGCCGGAAGCGGCGAGGCGGATCGAGACCGCCTCGCCGAGCTTGCTCCACGCTGGGCTGGTCGCGAAGCACGACATGACGTCGGTATGCGCCGCAGTGCCCGCGTAGTAACTGTCGCCGAAACCGTTCAGAAGCGCTTCGAGCCAGCCGAACCACGCGCGGTAGGGGTTGCTCTGGAAGTAGCGCCGCATCCCATCCAGCGCCACGCGCGCGTTCGATGCGTCATCTCCGCAGAAGTCAGATTGATGGGCGAAGCGTCGTTTCGTTGGGGGTAGTGGCTTGTGGTCCTTCCCCCAGAACTCATGCCACGAGGGGTTGATCCCGATGGTGATCGTGCGAGCGTTGCTGAGTTCTCCGAAGAAGAGCACCGGCGTTGAGTCTTCGCAGACGGCTGCAACGCCCTGCCGCCGGATCGCGTGCATGTCGTCCAGCCGGGCAAGGAACAACTGCTCCAATGATTCGCTCATCTGCCCTCCTCAGATCGCATCCACGTGGGACATCGGCGGACGAATGCAGTGCTGCTGTGCGGATCGCCCCGGCTGTTGGCAGATGGATCCCCCAATTTGTCGCGCCGCTTGCCTCCGCCGCGCGGGATCTTCGTATAATGCGCCCAACCAGACGGAACGCGGCGATCCGGAGTAGTAGGCGCAGGGCAGAGAGCCGGCGGCGGTGCAAGCCGGCAGCGGGGGCGCTGAACTCGCCGGGGAGCGGCGCCGGCGACGCTCGCGCACGCGAGCCAGCCGGCGACGGGTGCGCCCGCTACAGCGCTGCTTGAGTGGCCCGCCGCGCCGGGCAACCAGGGTGGTACCGCGGAGTCATGCCCTCCGTCCCTGCGAGGACGGAGGGCATGCTGCTTGTTCAGCGGGTGAGGCGGCAGGGCATGATCGACACGGCCGGCCAGTGGGCCATCATCGGGCGGATCGCGCTGGCGGCAGGGCTCGGCGCCAGCATCGGCCTCGAGCGCGAGTACCGCGGCTACCCCGCCGGGGTACGGACGATGGCGCTCGTGTGCATGGGCGCCGCGCTCTTCGCCGACGAGTCGGGGCTGTTCGGCGGTGATGCGGCGCGCGTCGCGGCGCAGATCGTCTCCGGCATCGGCTTCCTGGGCGCCGGGCTGATCCTGCGCGAGGGTGGCAGCGTGCGCGGCATCACGACGGCCGCGACGATCTGGACGACCGCCGCGGTCGGCGTCGCGGTCGGCGCGCACGTCTACCTCGTCGCCGTGTTCGCGGCGCTCTTCGCGGTGATCCTGCTCGAGCTGCGGATCGTCACGAAGAGCATCCGACCCATCGGCCACGAGACGAACGGCGACCCGGAGGACGAGGCGGGGCACGAGCACGACTGACGGGGGCCAGAGCGCGGCAGGCATCGGGAAGGGCCGGCCTCACGGGAGGTGCACATGGGCGAGCAGACACAGACGAAGCGGAAGCCGCCGCGCGCGGAACGCTACGACCCCCGCGCCATCGAGCCGAAGTGGCGCGCGCGCTGGGAAGCCGACGGCATCTACCGCACGCCGGACGACGACCCGCGGCCGAAGTGGTACGCGCTGACGATGCTGCCGTACACGTCGGGCGACCTGCACATCGGCCACTGGTGGGCGATGGCGCCGTCGGACACGCAGGCGCGCTACAAGCGGATGCGCGGCTACAACGTGCTCTTCCCGATGGGCTTCGACGCGTTCGGCCTGCCGGCAGAGAACGCGGCCATCAAGGACCAGACGCACCCGGCGCAGTGGACGTACCGCAACATCGAGCACATGCGCCGCCAGCTCAAGACGATGGGCGCGATGTTCGACTGGAGTCGCGAGGTGATCACGGCGTCGCCGGAGTACTACCGGTGGACGCAGTGGTGGTTCCTGAAGCTGCTGGAGCACGGGCTGGCGTACAAGCAGCACGCGCCCGTGTGGTGGTGCCCGAACGACCAGACGGTGCTGGCGAACGAACAGGTCATCGACGGCCGCTGCGAGCGCTGCGGCGCGGCCGTCTACAAGCGCGACCTGGACCAGTGGTTCTTCCGCATCACGGCGTACGCCGACGAGCTGCTGGACTTCTCCGGCCTGCAGTGGCCGCCGCAGATCGCCGCGATGCAGCGGAACTGGATCGGGCGCAGCGAGGGCGCGGAGCTGCGCTTCGGGTTGGACGTGCCCGGCGTCGAGACGAAAGACGTGCGCGTCTTCACAACGCGGCCGGACACGGTCTACGGCGTGACCTTCTTCGTGCTGGCGCCGGAGCACCCGCTCGTCGAGCGGCTGACGACGCCGGACCGCGCCGCCGAGGTGCGCGCGTACGCCGACGCGGCCCGCAAGGAGACGGAGATCGAGCGCCTGTCGACGGAGCGCGAGAAGACCGGCGTCTTCACCGGCGGCTACGTGATCAACCTGTTCAACGGCGAGCGCGTGCCGGTGTGGACGGCTGACTACGTGCTCTCGACCTACGGCACCGGCGCCGTGATGGGCGTGCCGGCGCACGACCAGCGCGACTTCGAGTTCGCGAAGAAGTACGGGCTGCCGGTCGTGCCGGTGTTCCGCCACCCTGACGGGGACGGCGGCGAGCTGACGGCGGCGCTCGGCCACGGCGGCACGATGATCAACTCTGGGCCGTTCGACGGGACGCCCGACGAAGAGGCGGTCGCGGCCGTCGTGACGTACGCCGAAGAGCGCGGGTATGGCCGGGCGGCCGTTAGCTACCGCCTGCGCGACTGGCTGATCTCGCGCCAGCGCATGTGGGGCGCGCCGATCCCCGTCGTCTACTGCGACACGCACGGCATGGTGCCGGTGCCGGAGAAGGACCTGCCGGTGCTGCTGCCCGAGGATGCGGAGTTCCGCCCGACGGGCGAATCGCCGCTGACGTACCACGAGGGCTTCCTGCACACGACGTGCCCGGTCGGCGGCGAGCCCGCGCGCCGCGAGACGGACACGATGGACACGTTCATGTGCTCGTCGTGGTACCAGATGCGGTACATCGACCCGCACAACAGCGAGCGGCCGTTCAGCAGCGAGCTGGCGCGCAAGTGGCTGCCGGTCGACCAGTACACGGGCGGCGCCGAGCACGCGGTCATGCACCTGCTCTACTCGCGGTTCTTCACCAAGGCCGCGCGCGACATGGGCTTCGTCGAGTGCGACGAGCCGTTCATCCGGCTGTTCAACCAGGGGCAGATCCTGGGGCCGGACGGGCAGCGCATGAGCAAGTCGCGCGGAAACGTCGTCGCGCCGGACGACCAGGTCGCGCAGTGGGGCGCCGACACCTTCCGCGCCTACCTGATGTTCCTGGGGCCGTGGGACCAGGGCGGGCCGTACGACCCGAGCGGCATCAACGGCGTCTACCGCTGGCTGAACCGCGCCTGGAACGTCGTCACCGGCGGGGTCGCGGCCGCGGCGAGCCCCGGCGCGCCGGAGACGCGCGCGCTGCGCCGCTGGACGCACCGCACGGTCGAGCGCGTGACGCGCGACATCGAGGCGTTCCACTTCAACACGATGATCGCGGCGCTGATGGAGTACACGAACGAGCTGACGCGACTGCGCGAGTCCGGCGCGGCGGTCGACGCCGCCGCCTGGGACGAGGCGATGCGCGCGCTGGTGCTGATGCTCGCGCCGGCCGTGCCGCACATCGCGGAGGAGCTGTGGCAGCGGCTGGGCCAGCCGTACAGCGTCCACACGCAGAGCTGGCCGGCCTTCGACCCGGCGCTGGCCGTCGAGGAGGAGGTCGAGATCGCGGTGCAGGTGAACGGCAAGCTGCGCGACCGCCTCTCGCTGCCGCTCGACGCGCCGGAGGACGCCGCGCGCGAGCGGGCGCTGGCGAGCGGGCGCGTGGCGCCGCACGTCGCGGGCAGGGAGATTGTGCGGGTGATCTACGTGCCGAATCGGCTGCTGAACATCGTGGTGCGCGCCTGAGCGGGTATCGAGTTCGATACCGTTGGCATCGCGGCCGGTTCGGACGGCGGCACGTACGCCACTTCTCGGGCCGCGCGGCCCGTGTATCCACCGCATCGCACACCGTGCAGCCCCGGTGCCCGTCGCTACTGCCTGCGCCGTGGCCCGCGTATGCTCTTCCTCACGAGGAGGTGCTTCGATGGCGGGCGAGGTCCCCGGCGCGTACGCGACGGTCAACGGCATCAGGCTGCACTACGTGCGGCAGGGGCGCGGCGAGCCGCTGCTGCTGATCCACGGCTGGCCCGGGTTCTGGTACGAGTGGCACCTGAACATCGGCCCGCTGTCCGAGCGCTTCGACGTGATCGTGCCGGACATGCGCGGCTTCGCGTACTCCGACAAGCCCGATCTCGCTCCGGAGGTCGGGTACAGCGACACGCAGTTCGCCGAGGACATCCGTGCCCTGATCGATGGCTTCGGCTTCGGGCGCGTGCGCATTGTCTCGCACGACTTCGGCGCGGTGTGGGTGCAGCGCTTCGCGCGGATGTACCCGGAGCGGCTGGCGAAGCTGATGCTCTTCGACCCGCCCTACCCCGGCATCGGCGGGCGCTGGTTCGAGCTGCCCCACGTCTTCCACACCTGGTACCAGATCTTCCACCAGCAGCCGTGGGCCGAGGATCTCGTCGGATCGAGCCGGAAGGCGACCGAGATCTACCTGCGCCACTTCCTCTCGGCGTGGAGCGCGAAGAAGGATCTCTGGACCGACGAGGAGATCGCTGAGTACGTCGAGGCCTACTCCCAGCCGGGCGCGCTGCGCGGCGGCTTCAACTGCTACCGCGCGGCGCTGCGCGGCGGCATGCAGACGTCCGGCGACCTGACGGTGAGGACGCCGACGCTCGTGCTCTGGGGCGACGGCGACGCGATCCTGCCGTACGCGTGGTCCGACCGGCTGCCGGAGTTCTTCCCGAACCTCACGCTGAAGAAGGTCGAGGGCGCCGGCCACTTCATGATGCGCGAGGCGCCGGAGCGTGTGAACGCGGAGATCATCGCGTTCATGGCGGGCGGCGAGGCGCGCGGATAGCATTCTCGCGATGGACCTGGAGCTGGACGGCAGGGTCGCGCTCGTGACGGGCGGCTCGCGCGGCATCGGGCGGGCGATCGCGCGCGCGCTCGCGGCGGAGCGCTGCGATGTCGCCATCGTCGCCCGCGGCGAGGAGCGGCTGCGCGAGGCGGAGCGCGAGATCGCCGCGCTTGGCGTGCGCGCGGCAGCGATCGTCGCCGACGTGGCACAGGCGGATGACGTCGAGCGGATGGTGCGGGAGACGGCGGGACGGCTGGGCCGCATCGACATCCTGGTGAACAACGCGGGCGGCTCGTTCCCCGATGACGACGCCGGGTGGGAGAACGCGTACCGCGCGAACATCGAGGCGGCCGTGCGGGCGACGCGCGCCGTGGTGCCGCACATGCGCGCACAGGGCGGCGGCGCGATCGTGCACATCGCCTCGATCTACGGGCGCGAGGCGGGCGGCGGGCTGCCCTACAACGCGATGAAGGCGGCGATGATCAGCCACGCGAAGAACGCCGCGCTGGCGCTGGCGCGCGACAACATCCGCGTCAACTCCGTGGCGCCGGGCTCGATCCGCTTCCCGGGCGGCTCGTGGGACCGGCGGGCCGAGGCGGACCCGGAAGGCATGGCGCGCTTCGTCGAGCAGCAGATCGCGATGGGGCGCTTCGGCACCGCCGAGGAGGTGGCGCACGTCGTCGCCTTCCTCTGCTCGCCGAAGGCGGGCTGGGTGACGGGCGCCTGCCTGAACGTCGACGGCGGCCAGAGCCGCAGCAATATCTGACCGCGCCGGGGCCCGAAATGGCCGCTGGCAGGCCGCTCTCGCACCGATGCTATACTCACGGCGGTGGGCGCCGACGGAGAGGTGTCCGAGTGGTTGATGGTGCCGCTCTCGAAAAGCGGTAGGTGATGAGCCTCGTGGGTTCGAATCCCACCCTCTCCGCCACATGAGTCCTTACGGTCCCCGTCCGCGGGCGGGGGCCGTTGTCTTGCCGGTGGCCGCGCGCGGAGAGGTGCTGGAGTGGCCGATCAGGCACGCCTGGAAAGCGTGTGTGCGCGCAAGCGTACCGTGGGTTCGAATCCCACCCTCTCCGCCATGCCCGGGAACACCAGACGACAGACGACATACGACGGAGCCGGACGCCGGCCGCCGGGGACAGGCGGCGAGCCCGCGCGGTTGGCTGAAGCCCGGCGATGCCGCACAATCCCTCCGGACCCCTGACTCTGTTCTGAAACGGAGCCTCACGTGGAACTGAAGAACACCGTCGCGATCGTCACGGGCGGCGCCCGCGGCATCGGCCGCGGCATCGCCTGCGCGCTGGCGGAGGAGGGCGCACGCATCGCCGTCGCCGACCTGCCCGCGACCGACGCCGACCGCCAGGAGACGATCGCCGAGATCAAGCGCCTGGGCAGCGACGCCCTCGCCGTCGACGTCGACGTGCGCGACTTCGCGCAGGTGCAGGCGATGGTCGAGGCGGCGCGCGCGAAGTGGGGGCGGCTGGATATCCTCGTCAACAACGCGGGCGTCATCGCCATCGGCCCCGTCGTCGCGTTCGCGGAAGAGGACTGGGACCGCGTGATGGACGTCAACCTGAAGGGGACGTTCCTCTGCTCGAAGGCGGTGGGGCCGCACCTGATGCAGCAGCGCAGCGGCCGCATCATCAACCTCTCGTCGATTGCGGGGAAGAAGGGCCGCGCCGGCTCGTCGTGCTACAGCGCGACGAAGTTCGGCATCATCGGCTTCACGCAGGCGCTCGCGCACGAGATGGCGCCGTTCGACGTGACGGTGAACGCGATCTGCCCGGGCGAGGTGAACACCTACATGTGGCGCGAGGTGCTGTCGCCTGCCATCGGCGCGATGGCCGGCGTCTCGGCGGACGAGGCGTTCGAGGGGTTCATCAAGACCCAGGTGCCGATGGGCCGCCCGCAGACCGTCGAAGACATGGGCCAGGCTGCCGTGTTCCTGTGCAGGGCCGACAACATCACCGGCATCGCCCTCAACGTCAACGGCGGGACGGAGATGGCGTAGGGCGCGGCGAGGACGAAGAACGGCGACGAGAACAGACAGCAGACAACAGACAGCAGAGAACAGACAGCAGAGAACAGATAGCAGACAACAGAGATGCGCTCGCTCCACCCTCCATCATCCACCATCCAGCGCCCAACCGGGCGGACGGGACGCGCATGAAGATCGGCTTTGTCGGCGGCACCGGCGATGAGGGCATGGGGCTCGCGTACCGCTTCGCGAAGGCGGGGCACACGTGCGTCATCGGCTCGCGCGCGGCCGGGAAGGCGCAGGCCGCCGCCGATGCGCTGCGTGCGAAGGGTGCGGCGCTCCGCATCGAGGGCGCGGCGAACGTCGACGCCGCGCGCGACGGCGAGCTCATCATCGTCACCACGCCATACGCCGCGCTCGCGGGCACGCTGCCGGCGCTGGCGGACGCGCTGGCCGGCAAGATCGCCGTGAGCACCGTCGTGCCGATGGCGTTCGCCGATGGCGGTGCCGCGCTGCTTGCCGTGCCCGAAGGCTCGGCGGCGCAGCAGCAGCAGGCGCTGCTGCCGGCGGCGCGCGTCGTCGGCGCCTTCCAGAACCTGAGCGCGAAGAAGCTCCTCGGCGACCGCCCGGTCGAGGCCGATGTCGTCGTCTGCGCGGACGACGCCGCGGCGAAGCAGGAGGTGATGCGGCTCGCGGAGCAGATCGAGGGCGTCCGCGGCCTCGACGGTGGCGCGCTCGCCAACTCGATGATGGTCGAGGCGATCACCGTGCTGCTGGTCAGCATCAACCGCAACTACAAGGCGCGGGCTGGCGTGCGCATCACGGGGATCGCGTGAGCGCCGGCGAGGTCCGCATCATCGGCCTCGGCGGTATCCCGGAAGTGCACGCGGGCGACGACCTGCCGGCGCTCATCGCCGCGGCCGCGCGCACGCAGCACGTCGCGGTCGAGGACGGCGACGTGTTCGTCGTCACGCAGAAGGTCGTATCGAAGGCCGAAGGCCGCATCGTCGACCTTGCCGCCGTGACGCCGTCGCCCTTCGCCCGGCAATACGCGGCGATGTGGGAGAAGGACGCGCGCCAGGTCGAGGTCGTGCTCCGCGAGACGAAGCGCATCGTGCGCATGGAGCACGGCGTGATGATCTGCGAGACGCGCCACGGCTTCGTCTGCGCCAACGCCGGCGTCGACGCCTCGAACGTCGAGCGCACCGGCACCGTCTGCCTGCTGCCGGTCGACCCTGACGCGTCGGCGCGCGCGATCCGCACCGGCCTGCGCGGCGCGCTGGGCGTGGACGTGGCGGTGGTCATCTCCGACACGTTCGGGCGCCCGTGGCGCGAGGGTCACGTCAACTTCGCGATCGGGATCGCCGGCATCGCGCCGCTCGTCAACTACGCGGGCCAGGTGGACCCCGCCGGCTACGAGCTGCGCGTGACGCAGATGGCGGTCGTCGACGAGCTGGCCGCCGCCGCCGAGCTGGTGCACGGCAAGCTCGGCCGCGTCCCCGTCGCCATCGTCCGCGGCGCCGCCTTCTCGCCCGCGGAGGACGCCTCGTCCTCGGCGCTGATCCGGGACGCGGAGCGCGACCTGTTCCGGTAGCCCTTCGTGAGGACGCCGCGTACGCCTCTTGACGCCGGTGGTACGATCGCGGATGCGATGACGATGCTGGACTCGCGTGCCTTTGAGCCGAAGCCGTGCCCGCTCTGCGACTCGACCAACGTCCGCTGGCGCCGCCGCCGGTTCTACGATGTCATCCGCACGTACCTGCGCTACATCGCCGACCGCGTCGTGGGCGCGGCGTTTGGCGGTACCCGGACGACCATCATCGGCCCCGCGTACTCCGATCGCGCAAGCGACGCCCGCCTTGCCTCGATCGAGTATCGCGAGGAGCGCAACATCTACGAGGATCGCGTCGGCACGATGACCGCGCCGCTATTCTGGAAGTGTCCCGACTGCGGCCGGAAGGGTCAGGTGTTTGACCATCTCGACGGTGTGCTCGGGGAACGCGAACGGCTTGCTGGTCTCGAAGATCGGATCGAGGGCGGTCTGGGCGCCGTGGGCAACCCGATTGGCTCGGAGGAGGCGAAGAGCGACTGATGCGCGCCGATGCGCGCCGCACATCGCCGCGGATCTTTAACACTTGGCGCGGTCATTGTCGGGGGATCGCCGATATCATGGAGGTGGGCCCGGCGCGTACGGTACGGGCGTTGACTGCTGCGTCACCGATGCCACCGGGCAGGCGGATGCGGGTTCAAGGAGGACGGTCATGAAGAAGATTCTGGTACTGCTCGGCCTGGCGGCCGCCGCGTACGGCGTCATGAAGCTCATCCGGGGCGGAGACGAGGACGAGTTCAACATCGACCAGTACGCCGCACAGCCCCAGCCCCAGGCGTAACGCTGGCAGACGGCGGAAGGCGAGCGGCCACCGGTCGCAGGCGCGCCGCTCGCCGGCCGTCTAGCCGCGCCCGGCCGGCGCCGCGTCGCCAGCGCCGGTGAACAGCGGCGTGCGCAGCCCCCGCGGCACGATCACCGTGAGCGCACGCGGCACGATATCGAACACCATCGGGGTTTCGCCGGCCGGCTCGCCGTCGACCTGGACGGGCAGCCCCGGCGTCTCGACCGCGATCGCCGTCGCCCGCAGGTAGCGGATGTTCGCCGAGCGGTCGTGCTGGCCGATCATCATGCGCGCGCCGTCGAGCGCAAGCCGGACGATGCCGCCGCGCTGCATGATCGCGACGTCGAGCTTGCCGTCGTCGGCCTGCGCGCGGTGCGTGATGTCGCGAAAGCCGCCGTACGAGCGCGTGTTGCCGATCACCATCCAGTAGAGCGGCGTCTCGATCTCCTCGCCGTCGATGCGCAGGCGCGCCGCCCACGGCCGCGTCTGCAGCGCGGTGGGCACCGCCGCCATCAGGTACGACAGCGCGCCGAAGCGCCGCTTGGCGTCCGGGCGCACCCGCTCGATCACCTCGCCGTCGAGGCCGACGCCGGCCATCAGCAGGAAGTACCGCCCGTTGGCGCGGCCAAGGTCGACCTGCCGTCGCTCGCCATCGGCCGCCGCGCGCATCGCGGCGACGGGGTCGCGGCTGATGCGCGTCTCCTTCGCCCAGACGTTCGCGGTGCCGCCCGGCAGCACGGCGAGGGCGGTACGCGTGCCGGCGATGCCGTTCACCGCTTCGTTGATGGTGCCGTCGCCGCCGTAGACGAGCACCACCTGCGCGCCGCGGGCGGCGGCCTGGCGCGCGAGCTCGGTCGTGTGCCCGGGAAACTCGGCGAAGCACGGGTCGACCTGCCAGCCGCTCCGTGCGGCCTCCTCCAGCACGCGCGACAGCGTCGCATCGTCGAGCGCCTGGCGCGACGCCGGGTTGCGGATGAGCACACAGGTGGTGGGCGCACGCGCCCGCGAAATCAGAGGGAGCACGGTGGCTCCTCGGCCGCCTACGGCAGCGTGGTCATCCCCTCGCGCGGCGCGCCGACGAGGATGGCCATATTCCCTTCCGGGTTCTTCCCTTCATACATCATCTGGTGAGACAGCCCCACCTCCTCGAACGGGAACACGCGCGCCAGGCAGGGGTCGATCTTGCCGGCGCGGACGAGGTCGTTGAAGCCGTACGCCTGCCCGTCGTTCGCGAAGTGCGAGCCCTGCAGCCGCTTCTGGCGCATCCAGAGGTAGCGCAGGTCCACGACGGCGTTGAAGCCGGTCGTGCCGGCGCAGATCACCACCATGCCGCCCGTATCGCAGACAAACATCGATGTCGGGATCGTGTCCTCGCCCGGATGCTCGAAGACGATGCGCGGGCTGCGGCGCTCGCCGAGCGCCTCCCACACGGCCTTACCGAAGGCGCGCGCACCCTTCAGCCACTCGTTGTACTGCTCCTCGTCCTTCCAGTGCGGCATCATGCCCCAGTGGCTGAACTCCTTGCGGTTCACCCACCCCTGCGCACCGAGCTTCTTCGCGTAGGCGCCCTTCTCGGCGCTCGAGACGACGGCGACCGGGATGCCGCCCAGCGCGCGCGCGATCTGGATCGCCATCGACCCCAGGCCGCCGGTCCCCCAGACCAGCACGACATCGCCCGGCCGCACGTTGTGCGGTGTCCAGTTCGTCAGCATGCGGTAGACGGTCGAGCCGACGAGCGTCGGCGCCGCCGCGGCCTCCCACGTCAGGTGCGGGGCCTTCGGCATGCACTGGTGCGCCCAGACCTTCGTGAACTGGGCGAAACTCCCCCAGTTCGTCTCGTAGCCCCAGATCTTGAACGACGGCGCGAACATGGGGTCTTCGGCCGCCTGGACGTCGGGCGCTGCGGGGTCCCAGGAGCCGCAGTGGATCACGACCTCGTCGCCCACCTTCACGTTCGTGACCTCGTCGCCGGCCGCGTACACGATCCCGGAGGCGTCGCTGCCGCCGATGTGGAAGCCCGTTTCATCGCCCGCCTGCGCGTGCACCTTGATCACGTCGACGGGGACGCCGAGCGCCGCCCAGACGTTGTTGTAGTTGATGCCCGCCGCCATGACGTAGACCAGCACCTCGCGCGGTCCCACGTCCGGCGTCGCGACGACCTCCGGCGTGAAGGCGCGCGCCGGCTCGCCGAAGTTCTCCCGTCGCACCGTCATGGCGTGCATCTTCTGCGGCACGTGGCCGATGGGCGGCGCCTCGCCGATGCCGTACAGGTCCTTCGTGACGGTGCTCATCTCGTGCCTCCGTGACGCCGTTGCGATGCTCCACGCGCCCGGGGCGATGGCGAGCACGCACAGCCGGGGGCGGCTGTGCTCCGGTCGATGCACCGCGTCGGGCGCGACGTCCGCGATTGCCGCCAGCATAGCGCCTGTCCGTATGGCGCGTAAGCGTCGCCGGGGCGATCCGGACGGGGCAGCGCGCCCGCGCGGGCGCCGCGGCGCGCGGCTGGCGCCGATGGCCCGTCCGTGCCATGCTTATCGCAACCCGACGAAGATGAGTGTCCGCCAATGTCCAGCGTGGGTTGGCACATCTTCGGGGGAGCGCGTCGCTCGGAGACGCATGAAACCGATTGCAGGGTGTTGACACCGGCGTTACCATCGAGACCGGAGCTCGACTGTTCGGTACGGGCCAACATGAGGAGGTGCACCGGAGACCATCCCCGCTGGAGCCACCAAGGGCTCCGTCCGACGTTGGAAGGAGGCGGAGGCATTCTCCGCCATGAGGGAGGAAGCATGAACGTACGCAACCGGTGGATCCTGTTGCTCGCCGCGCCGCTGGCGGTGGGGCTGACGCTCGCGGCCGCGTGCGGCGGCACGAGCAGCACGGACAAGACGGCGACCGCCGCCGCGGGCGGCGCGGGGACAACCCCCACCAGCACGCAGACCGGCGGCCTGCCCGCCGACGCGGCGCCCGCGTCGCAGCAGGTGCTCTCGATGAACATCCAGGCGGAGCCGAACACCGCGGACCCGCAGGGCGTTTCGTACACCTACGAGCTCTCGGTCAACCACCAGCTCTTCATGACGCTGTTCGACCAGGACCCGAAGACCAGCCAGCTGATCCCGTGGGCCGCGGCGGCGGTGCCGACGACGGCCAACGGCGGCATCGCGGCGGACGGCGTGACGTACACGATCAAGCTCAAGCCGGGGCTCAAGTGGTCGGATGGCACGCCGCTCACGGCGAAGGACTTCGTCTACGGCATCATCCGCGGCTACAACCTGAAGGTCAGCGGCGCCGCCTACGGCGGCTTCATCACGTCGATCAAGGGCGCGGAGGCCGCGCTCAAGCTCGACCCCAAGTCGGCGACCTACCTGACGGACGTGAACAACGACCTGAAGGACAGCGTCGTCGCGGTCGATGACACCACCCTCAAGCTGGTGGCCGCGGCACCATCGGCGGCGTTCCTCTCCAACTTCACGCTGGCGATCACCGCCGCGGTGCAGGAGGCCAACGTCACGGCGCTGGGCGCCAACTTCGGCGTCGCCGCGTCGGCCAGCCAGATGGTCACGAGCGGCCCCTACAAGATCAAGGAGTGGGTGCCGAAGGACCACATCACGATCGTCCCGAACGACAATTACGGCGGCGGCAGCAAGCCGTTCCTGCAGCAGGTCACCTTCAAGTTCATCGCCGACATGAACCAGGCGTACAACGCCTACCAGGCCGGCCAGATCGACGAGGCAGCCGTGCCGCCGGCGCTCTGGCCGCAGATCTCCAAGGACACGAGCCTGACCTCGCAGACCTACCAGGAGGAAGAGTTCGGCACGCGCTGGATCTCCGTCGACGTGACGATCCCGCCCTGGAACAACAAGGACTTCGTCATCGCGATGAACCAGGCGACCGACCGCGCGACGATCGCCAAGGACGTCTACTTCGGCTTGCGCAAGGCCTGGACGGCGCCATGCGCGGCGGCGGTCGTCGACTGTGACCCGACGCTCTTCAGCAACCTGGAGTACAACCTGACGGCCGCCAAGGCCTCGATGGCCAAGGCGTACCCGAACGGCAACATCCCGCCGGTGACGCTCGAGGTCGTCAACGACCCGACGACGAAGGCGCTCGCGACGACGCTCCAGTCCCAGTGGAAGCAGGTCGGCGTCACCACCAACATCATCACCACGGATCAGAAGACGCTGCGCGCTGACATGAAGAACCACAAGTCGGGCACGCAGATTACCGGCTGGGGCATGGACTACGCCGACCCCAGCGATCTCTGGGCGATCTTCACGACGGCGTCGCTCGGTGGGAACAACCTGGGCTTCTACTCGCGGCCGACGTACGACGCGCTCGAAGCGAAGCAGGACGCGACACTCGACCCGGCGGCCCGCAAGCCGATCCTGATCGAGCTGCAGAAGTTCCTTGCCGCGGACCCGCCCGTGATCCAGTTCGCGGTCCAGCTCCGGGTGGATCTCTACAAGCCCTACGTGAAGGGTCTGATCTCGAGCCCGTTCGACTACATCAACTACGGCGACCAGTTCCTCAAGGACGTCTACATCGCCAAGCACTAGACGCGTGAATCAGGAGGGGGAGGCCCGTACGGGCCTCCCCCTCCAGGACGTACCTGATGACGGGCTACTTCCTTCGCCGGCTCCTCTGGATGATCCCCATCCTCTGGCTCGTCACGGTGATCACCTTCCTGCTCATGCACGCCGTGCAGGGCGGCCCGTTCGAGGCCGGCGAGAGCAAGTCATCGAGCGCCGCGCGCGCCGCGTTGAACGCCAAGTACCACCTGGACCAGCCGATCTGGACTCAATACGGCTACTACATGCGCGGTCTCCTGCAGGGCGACCTGGGGCCGGACCTGGTCAACCAGGGCAGCTCCGTAAACAGCCTGCTGAAGCAGAGCTGGCGGCCGACCGCCGAGCTGGGCGTGCTGACGACCATCTACGCCACGGTGGTCGGCGTCGTGCTCGGCATCCTCGCGGCGGTCAAACGTAACTCCATCCTTGACCACTTGTCCGTAGGCTTCGCGACGATCGGCGCTTCCATGCCCAATTTCGTGCTGGGCATCATGCTGGTGCTGCTCTTCGCGGTGAAGTTCAAGATCTTCCCCGCCGTCGGCTGGTCCCACGGCATCACCGACTGGCGGCCCGTCGTGCTGCCGGTGCTGGCGCTCGGCTCGCTGCCGGCGGCCTACATCGCGCGGATCACGCGGGCGAGCATGCTGGAGGTGATGGGCCAGGACTACATCCGCACGGCGCGCGCCAAGGGCCTCCGGGAGCGGGTGATCGTCATGCGGCATATCGTCAGGAACGCGCTGATCCCGGTGCTCACCCTCATCGGTCCGATCGCGGCAGGACTGCTCACCGGGTCGTTCATCATCGAATATTTCTTCTCGATCCCCGGCATCGGCCGTGCGTACGTGCAGGCGATCCTCGGGCGCGACTATCCGATGATCATGGCGACGACGCTGCTCTACGCGACCGTCATCATCGTGGCGAATCTGGTCGTCGACCTGATGTACGCGGTCGTCGACCCGCGGATCCGCTACTCGTGATCGTGAGCAGGATGGACTGACGATGGCACAGGATGGTCTCACGGGTGCCACGACGCCGGGCACGATCGCCCAGCCCGTCCTCCAGGAGTTGGCGCGCGCCGGCGGCGGCCGTTCGCTCTGGGGCGATGCGCTCCACCGGCTGGTCCAGAACCGGCTCGCGGTGGTCGGGGCGATCCTCATCACCCTGATCGCGCTTGCGGCGGTCTTCGCGCCGCTGATCTCGCCGTACCCGTACCAGCGCATCTTTCCGGGGCAGATCATCGCCGGTCTGAGCGCCTCGCACCCGTTCGGGACGAACCTCGCCGGACAGGACACGCTGGCGCGCGTGATCTACGGGGCGCGTAACTCGCTCGGCGTCGGGGTCTTCGTGCAGTTCGTCATCCTCGTCATCGCGCTGGTCGTCGGCGGCGGCGCGGCACTCGGGGGGAAGTACGCCGACGCGCTCCTGATGCGCCTCACGGACGTCGTGTACGCCTTCCCGGACCTGCTCTTCGTCATCCTCCTCCAGCAGGTGCTCGCCGGGACGCGGCTGGCCGCGTACATGGGCGGTCTGTTCGTGGTCTTCTTCGCCATCGGCCTCGTCGGCTGGGTGAACCTCGCCCGCCTGATCCGCGGCCAGATGCTCTCCCTTCGCACGACCGACTACGTGATTGCCGCCGAGGCGCTCGGCGCGACGCGGCTGCGGATCGTCGTGCGGCACATGTTGCCGAACACGCTCAGCCCGGTGATCGTCGCGCTGACGTTCGGCGTGCCCTCGGCCATCTTCACCGAGGCGGCGCTGTCGTTCATCGGCATCGGCATCCAGCCGCCGCTCGCCGACTGGGGGAACATGATCTACGACGGCTACGGCGCGGTGCTCGCGACCCCGTGGCCGATCTTCTTCCCGGCGCTCGCGCTCGCGATCACCTTCCTCAGCTTCCAGTTCCTCGGCGACGGCCTGCGCGACGCGCTCGACCCCCGCACGCGGTAGGGAACCGGCAACACCGCGGAGCACCCGAAGCTCGCCCGCAGCTCACGGCGGCATCGCGAAGGCGGTTATGTCACATCGGAAGGCTGATTGCTGGACATCAACGACACTGTTACCATCTTGCGCGAATCATTGGATAAGTCCGGCGATCGCGGCAAGGAGGTTCTCAGCGACGGATCGGCGCACGGGCCCCGGGCCCAACCCCAGACGCTGGAGAGAGGCGGAGGCATTCTCCGCCATGAGGGAGGAAGCATGAACGTACGCAACCGGTGGATCCTGTTGCTCGCCGCGCCGATGGCGGTGGCGCTGACGCTCGCGGCCGCGTGCGGCGGCACGAGCAGCACGGACAAGACGGCGACCGCCGCCGCGGGCGGCGCGGGGACAACCCCCACCAGCACGCAGACCGGCGGCCTGCCCGCCGACGCGGCGCCCGCGTCGCAGCAGAAGATCACCATGCAGTCGACCGAGCCGCAGTTCTACGACCCGCACCGCTCGAACTTCGAGCAGGACATCGCCGTCGAGCGCATGCTCTTCCGCGGCCTGTACAACCTGACCGATGACGGCAGCGGCGGCGTCAAGGTCGTCCCCGGCGACGCGGCCGGGCCACCGACGATCAGCGGCAACGTGTACACGGTCAAGCTCAAGAGCGGCCTCAAGTGGTCCGACGGCAAGGCCCTTACCGCAGCGGACTACGTGTACGGCTTCCAGCGCGAGTGTGACCCGACGGTCGCGAGCCCATACCAGTATGTGCTTGGGGCGGGGCTCGGCGACCTGAAGGGGTGCGACGAGCTGTTCAATAACAAGGACGCGACGAAGACACAGGCACTCAAGGATGCGCTGGGCGTCAAGGCGCTGGACGCCAGTACGCTGGAGTTCACGCTCAACCGGCCGGTCGCGACGTTCGAGACGATCTGGTCGCTGTGGGCGACGTTCCCGTCCCGGCAGGACGTCATCCAGAAGTTCGGCGACAAATGGACGGATCCCGGGAACATCGTCGTCAACGGTCCGTTTACGATGAGCGAGTTGGTCCCGAAGGACCACGTCACGCTGAAGCCCAACCCGGAGTGGAGCGGCCAGAAGCCGGCGATTCAGCAGCTCACGATCAAGTTCATCGATGACCTGTCGGCGGCGCTCAAGTCCTTCCAGACGGGTGAGCTCCAGATGACGGCGATTCAGCCGACCGACGTGAAGGTCGTCAAGGGCGACCCATCGCTCAGCAGCGAGCTCGTAATCGACCCGACGGCCCGCATCACCGCGATCGAGATGCAGCTCAAGGACCCGGCGCTGGCCAAGTTCGACGTCCGGCTCGCGCTTTCCCGCGCCATCGACCGCAAGACGCTGGTCGATGTCGTGTTCGACGGCGTCTACACGCCGGCGACGTACTGGGTCGTGAAGGGCCTCAAGGGCTTCCAGGGCAACAGCGCGTTCGACAGCACAATCGGCTTCGACAAGGCGGCGGCGCAGGCGGCCATGGCGTCCGCAGGGTACCCGAACGGGCAGGGATTCCCGACGCTCAAGCTGACGCTCACGGACACCCCCAGCAACCGCAACCTCGCGGACTTCCTGATCAAGCAGTGGAAGGACAACCTGGGGATCACCGTGACGCCGGACTTCGTCGACGGCAAGACACGCTCGCAGCGCTTCAATTCAGGGAACTTCCAGCTCTTCCCCGGCGGCTGGCAGCTTGACTACCCGGACATCGAGAACCCGCTCGTCGGCCTCTTCGACACCGGCGGCGGCAACAACAAGTACAACTGCTCCGACCCGGCGATCGACGCGGCGTTCAAGGAAGCGACCAACGCGACGACGGAGGCGGCGCGCATCGCTGCGTACCAGAAGGTCGAGACGCTCGTCGTCACCAAGCTGTGCGGTGTGGCGCCGATCTACCAGAACGCCGTGCCGTACCTGGTCAACGCGAAGGTCGGCGGCGTCGTGCCCAATGGCACGATCGACGCCTCGGGCCCCGGCACGTACTGTGTTGAGTGCTGGTACGTAAAGAAGTAGCGCCCATTTGCGGGCGGGATCTGGAGTGAAAGGGTTGGCGGCGGCCGCACAGCGCGGCCGCCGCCAACATGGATCCGATGGCCGCGTATGCGCTCCGCCGCCTGCTCTGGGCCGTGCCCGTCCTCTGGGCGGTCGCGACGATCACCTTCTTCCTGATGCACGCGGTGCCGGGCGGCCCCTTCACGCAGGACAAGGCGCTGCCGCCCGCCGTCAACGACGCGCTCAACCGCCGCTATCACCTTGATAAACCCGTCTGGGAACAGTACGGCCTGTATCTCTGGGACAGCGTCCACGGCGACCTCGGCCTGTCATTCCAGGGTGATCGCAGCGTCACCGAGATCATCCGCAACACCTTCTTCGTGACGGCACAACTCGGCGTCCTGGGCTTCCTCGTCGCCGTGGTCATCGGCATGACGCTGGGGACGATGTCCGCCCTCAACCACAATGGGCCGCTGGATTACGTCGGCGTCGCCTTCTCCACGATTGGCGCGAGCGTTCCCAGCTTCATCATGGGGGCGTTCCTCGTGATCTTCTTCGCCGTCGACCTGGGCTGGTTCAAGACGCTCGGCTGGGGTGGGCCGAGGCACCTGACCGGTCTGCTCGACCCGTTTGCCTGGGACTGGCGAAGGATGGTGCTGCCCGTGGTCGCCATCAGCACGCTGCCCACCGCGTTCATCGCCCGCATCACGCGCGCCAGCGTGCTCGAGGTGCTCAACCAGGACTACATCCGCACCGCGCGGGCGAAGGGGCTCGCCGAAGTCCGCGTCGTCCTCCGCCACACGATCAAGAACGCGATGATCCCCGTGCTGACGTTGATGGGCCCGATCTTCGCCAACCTCGTGGCCGGCTCATTCATCATCGAGACGATGTTCTCCATCCCGGGTCTCGGCCGTGAGCTGGTGAACGCTGTCATCCGCCGCGATTACGCGATGATCATGGGTACGACGCTCTTCTTCACGTTGATCATCACGCTGGCGAACCTGGCCGTCGATCTTGCCTACGCGGTCGTCGACCCGCGCATCCGGTACCGCTGATGGCGGCGGACTCCACCGGAGCAGCGGCGCTAGCCGGCGCGTTCGAGGCGGAGCCGGCGCTCGGCCGTCCGCGCGGTCTCTGGTCCGACGCGTGGCGTCGCTTGCGGAAGAACCGCCTGGCGATGTTCGGGCTGGCCGCGCTCGTCGTGATCGCGCTCGTGGCGTTCGTCGGCGCCCACGTCGAGCCGTTCGGGCGCTATGCCCCCAACGAGCAGAACTACTCGGCCGGCGCCCGCCAGGCAGGGCCGAGCTCGGCGCACTGGTTCGGCACCGACCAACTGGGCCGCGATCTCTTCGCCCGTGTGCTGGAAGGTGTGCGCATCTCCGTCGAGATCGGGCTCGGCACGCAGGTGATCGTGCTGATCATCGGCCTGCTGGTCGGCGGCAGTGCGGCGCTCGGGGGCCGGTTCTTCGACAACCTGCTGATGCGCGTGACGGACATCACCTACGCGTTCCCCGACCTGCTGGCGATCATCCTCGTGCGCTCGGTGCTCGTCGACCGCACGTGGCCCGTGGTGACGAATCCCCGGGTGCTGATCATCCTCGCCATCGCGCTGGTGAGCTGGACGACGGTCGCGCGCCTGATCCGCGGCCAGATGCTGTCGCTGGCGGAGCGCGACTTCGTACTCGCCGCGCGGGCACTGGGTGCTCCGCGCTGGCGGATCGTCTTCCAGCACATGCTGCCGAACACGCTGAGCCCGGTGATCGTCGCGGTGACCTTCGGCGTGCCGACGGCGATCTTCGCCGAAGCCGCACTGGCGTTCATCGGCCTGGGTATCCCGCCGCCGGCCGCCAGCCTCGGCACGCTCGTCTCGCAGGGCTACGCGTACATCGAGAACAACGTGTGGAACGTCATCTTCCCGGCGGCCGCCGTGGCGCTGCTCATGCTCTGCTTCACGTTCGTCGGCGACGGCCTGCGCGACGCGCTCGACCCGCGCACGCGGTAGCGGGAGCCGGCGGCCAGCGGGCGATTACGCCTGCGGCGGGCTACCGCCGCGCCGGTTGCGGCCGCCCCGACGGCCGCGGCGGCGGCGCTTCTGCGGGCTGTCGCCGACGTCCAGCGCCGTCTCGACGGCCTGCCGCCGGTCGCCGGGCGAGGCTGGCGCCGCGTCTGGCGCGGCAGCCCTGGCCTGCGCGTCGGGCGCGGGCGTGCCGTTGCGGAGCGGCGCCTCGATCTGCTCGACCAGCTCGACGGGGCGCACGGTCAGCCCGTACTGCATCTGCAGCTCGGCTGCCGGCATCTCCATCAACTGGTGCTGCTCGGTGAGCCAGAGCGTCACGGTCTTCTTCATCACGTTGACACTGTTGACCTTCGCCTCGCCCGCCGGCGTCGATACCATCGCGCCCACCTTTGGCATCTGGCCGCGCAGCTCGCGGTAGGCCTCGTGCTCGAACGTCAGGCAGCAGTAGAGGCGGCCGCAGACGCCCGAGATCTTCTGCGGGTTGAGCGGCAGGTCCTGCTCCTTCGCCATCTTGATGGAGACCGCCGGGAACGCCGTCTGCCACGAGGCGCAGCAGAGGCGCTGACCGCACACGTCGTAGCCATCGAGGAGCTTCGCGCGGTCGCGCTCGCCGACCTGCAGCATCTGCACCTTTGCGCCGAACTGCGACGACAGCTCGCGGACCAGGCCGCGGAAGTCCACGCGGTCGGGCGCCGTGAAGTAGAAGGTGATCTGCGAGCCATCGAGGTTGTACTCGCCGGACTGCACCTGCATGTCGAGCCCGGCGTCCGCGGCCCGCCGCTTCGCCTCGCGCAGATGCTCCTTGGCGCGCTCCTTCAGTTCTCGCGAGCGCTCCAGATCCTCGGGCGCGGCGACGCGCACGATCGGGCGGAGCGACTCCTTGATCTCGCTCGCCAGCACCTGGGCCGGCGCGATGACCACGCGGCCGATCTCGAGCCCGTGCGAGGTCTCGACGACGACGTAGTTGCCGACGTCCAGGTCGTGCTCGCCGGCGTCGAAGTAGTAGATCTTCCCGGCTTCCTTGAAGCGCACCCCGACGGGCACGCGCTGATGATCGGTCATCCAGTCCCCCTGCCGCGCCCTTCGCGGGCGGCAGCGCTTCGGTCGTTGAGTGAGGCCTAGCCCCCGCGTCGTGGGCCCGCGCCCAGCCGGTCGGCGACGGGGTTCGGGCGCAGCTCCGGCAGCGCCAGCATCAGCGCTTCGAGCGCGAGCACCGGGCTCGCGTTCTCATCGAGCTGCTGGCGCGCGTCCGCGAGCGCCCGCAGCGCGCGCGCCGCACCTGGCACCCCGCATTGTGCCGCCAGCGGCCGCAGCGTGTCCAATCGCTCCCGGAGCACGGCCTCGTCCTGGCGGCCGGCGGCGATCAGCAGCAGGTCGCGCCACCACGTCTGCCACACCTCCAGCAGGGCGTGCACGCGTGCGCGGTCGCGCGTGTATCCGTTTCCCAGCTCGCTCGCGAAGGCGAAGCGCGGCGTCAGCGACGCGCCCGCCAGCTCCTCGGCCCGCGCCAGCGCCTCGGCGCGCTGCTGCATCATCCGCTCGTCGTGCAGCGCCGCGACCGCCCAGCCCAGCCGCCCCGACGACAGGCGCGCCAGCTCGGCCGCCCGCGCCGGCTCGACGTCCCATCGGTCGCGCAGCGCGCGCTCGATGTCCGCCCGCGGCAGGCCGGCGAACGCGATCCGCCGCGCGCGTGAGCGGATCGTTTCGAGCAGCATCTCCTCGCGTCCGGTGATGAGGATCAGCACCGTGCGCGGCGGCGGCTCCTCGAGCGTCTTGAGCAGCGCGTTCGCCGCAGGGTCGTTCATCGCGTCCGCCGGCTCGATGATCACGACGCGGCAGCGCCCTTCGAACGGCGCACGCGTCACGATCCGGTCGAGGCGGCGGATGTGGCAGATGCGGATGTCGCGCTCGTCGGCCGCGTGCCGGTGCTCGCCCTCGTCGCAGAGCCCGCCGACCGTCACGATCTCGACGTCGGGGTGCGTGTGCGCGGCGATGCGCTCGCAGGCACGGCAGCGGCCGCAGGGAGGCTCCTCGCCCGTGCAGTTCAGCGCCTGCGCGAACTGCAGCGCGGTCAGCGTCTTCCCTGTGTGCAGCGGCCCGGCGAACAGGTAGGCGTGCGCGACGCGCCCATCCGCCACGGCGCGCGCCAGCGCCTTGACCGCGGGCTGCTGCCCCACCACGGTCCAGCTCACGTCTGATCCCCGCCCGCCGGCCGCCGCCTGCCGTCGTGAACGCGCTTGCAGTACACCAGCTCCGGGTCGCCCTCATCGAGATTGTCGATGATGCCGCTCCGCTCGAACCCCAGCGCGTCGCAGAGCCGCTGCATGGCCGTATTCGACGTGTTCGTCGACGTGAACAGCCGGTCGCCCCCGCAGAGCGCCTCGACGCGCCGGACGAGCGCCGACGCCACGCCGCGGCGCCGCGCCCGCGGCCGCACCACGAGCAGCGCGAGGAACGGGTGGCCGTAGAAGCTACGGTCCCAGACCGCGAAGCCGGCCACGGCGCCGTCGTCGTGGGCGAGCAGGCACTCGCCGCCCGCGACAGCCCGCGCGAGATACGCAAGGCGCGCGTCATCCCGGACCGACGAGCTCACGTCATTGATCGCGCGGACGTCGCTGAGGTCGTCCGCCGTTGCGGGCGTGATCGTGATCCTGCCGGCGGTGCTGGCTGCCATCAGTCTCGCTTGCTCCTGTCGTCGGCCCCGCCGGGCCGGTCACGTCCCCGACGCCAGCCGCGCGGCGAGCCACGCCGGCAGCCCCGCCGCGATGATCTTCCGCTGCGCCGCCGCGATGTCGTACTCGACGCGGCGCCAGGTGAGCGTCGCCGCCCGGTCATCGTACAGCACGTACGAGGCGCGCGGGTCGCCGTCCCGCGGCTGCCCGACGCTCCCCGGATTCACGATGAGCCGCGTCTCCGCGGGCTCCAGGCGCATGCCGTCGTCCGCACGGCGCCAGCGCGGGACGCCGCCCGCATCCTCCTCGCACGCAAACGGCAGGTGCGAGTGCCCGACGATGCTGTACGGCGTGGTCTGCAGCTCGAACTGCACCAGCGCCTGCTCCGCGCTCAGCAGGTACTCCCACACCGGGTCGCGGACCGAGCCGTGGGCGAACGTGAAGCCTCCCTCGACCCGCGTGCGCGGCAGCGCGGCCAGGAACGCGCGCCCGGAGAGGTCGAGACGGCTGCGCGTCCACAGCGCCGCCGCGCCAGCCGCCGCGTTGAACTCCTCGACGCCGATCGCGCCGCACGCCGCCAGGTCGTGGTTCCCCGCGACCGCGGCCAGCCGGTGCATCCGCAGTGTCGCCAGGACTTCTGACGGCTCGGCGCCGTAGCCGACGAGGTCGCCGATCGCCCACAGCGCATCGAGCCCGCCGCCAGCCTCCGCGTGCCGGAGCACCGCCGTCAGCGCGTCCAGGTTGGCGTGTATGTCCGCAACGATCGCGATCCGCACGACGCTCCCGCAGTCCACCGCACCGGCCGCCAGCCGTCCGATCCCCTGCCGCCAGCGCTCCGCCGCCCGCCAGTACACTGTAGGCGATGGACTCCGAATTCTCGCTCATCGCGCGGCTGCGACGGGCGCTGCCCTCGGCGGCGGACCCGCGCCTGCTCGTCGGCATCGGCGACGACGCCGCCGTCTGGCGCGACGGCGGCTACACGGTCGCCACGACCGACACGATGGTCGAGGGGGTGCACTTCCTGCGCGACGCCGTGCCCGCCTGCGACGTCGGCTGGAAGGCGCTGGCGGCGAATATCAGCGACATCGCCGCCATGGGCGCCACGCCCGCGTTCGCGCTCGTCACGCTCTGCCTCCCTCCCGATACGGACGACTCCTGGCCGGACGGTCTGTACGCCGGCATCCGGGCGTGCGCGGAGGCGTACGGCGTGACGGTCGCGGGCGGCGACATCGTGTCCTCGCCGACGCTGACCATCACCATCGCCCTCGCCGGCGCGCCGACGCTCGATGCATCCGGCGAGCCGCTGCTCCTGCGCCGCGACGCGGCGCGGGCCGGCGACGTCGTCGCCGTCAGCGGGCCGCTCGGCGGCAGCGCCGGCGGCCTGCGCGTGCTGCGCTCCCGTGGCGCCTCCTCGGACGCCGCACGCCTGCTCGTCGCGCGCCACATGCGCCCGCGGCCGCGTGTGGACGTGGGCGCCGCCGCCGTGCGCGCGGGCGTGCGCTGCGCCATCGACATCAGCGACGGGCTGCTGCAGGACCTCGGCCACATCTGCGAGGCGAGCGGCGCCGGCGCCGACCTGCGTCTGGACGACGTGCCCATCGACCCCGCTCTGTCCGCGCTCTACCCGGACGATGCCCGGACGCTGGCGGCGACGGGCGGCGAGGACTACGAGCTGGTCGTCGTCGCGCAGCGCGACGCCATCGAGCGGGTGTCCGCTGCGCTCGCCGCGCCGCTCGAGGTCGTCGGCGTCATGACCAGCGCGGCGGAGCACCGCGTCCGCGCGCTCGACAGCGGCGGGCGCGAGGTGCGCTTCGAGCGCGGCGGCTGGGACCACCTCTCGCGCGCTTGGCTCGCAACGTGACGCCGCGCCTGACGCTCGAGAGCGCGACGCCCGGCGCCACGCGACACATCGGGGAGCGCATCGGGCGCCTGCTGCGCGCGGGGGATGTCGTGCTGCTGTCCGGGGAGCTGGGCGCCGGCAAGACCGTGCTGGCGCAGGGCATCGGCCGCGGCCTCGGCGTCAGGGACCCGATCAAGAGCTCATCGTTCGTGATCATGAACGAGTACGCGGGACGCTTGCGCCTCTACCACGCGGACCTTTACCGGCTCGAAGACCCCGCGCAGGTCGCCGAACTCGCGCTCGACGAGCTGGCCGCCGACGGAGTCCTCGCCGTCGAGTGGCCGGAGCGCGCCCCGGCGGAGCTTGCCGCGGAGCACCTCGCGGTCCGGCTCGACTATGGCACCGCACGCTCACGCACGGTCACGCTGGCGGCGTCCGGCGCGCGTTACGAGGCGCTCGTGCGCGCGCTCTCGCGGAGCCGGCGGCCGCGCCGCGACGATCACCCGCATCCCGCCTGAGCCGATCGCCGTTTGCCCGTCGCGCGGCGTTGTGCCCCATGTGTCCTCTGGTCGCCGGCGCGCGGCGCTACTGCATGTGCACGACCGACACGCCCTGCGCCCACAGCTCTTCGAGGTTGTAGTACGCGCGCTCTTCCGGCCCGAAGAGGTGCACGACCGCGTCGCCGAAGTCGATCAGCACCCAGCCGGAGTCCGGCGCGCCCTCGGTGCGGATCGGGCGCAGGCCTTCGTCGCGCAGGTCGCGCTGGAGGGCGTCGACGAGCGCGCCCAACTGGCGCTGGTTGGTCGCGGTGGCGACGACGAAGTAGTCCGTGAACGACGAGACTTTGCCGATGTCCATCAGCACGATGTCTTCGGCCTGCCGGTCGGAGAGCAGGTCTGCGATGCGCTGGGCCAGTTCCGCGGACTCCAGTAGGCGTCTCCGTGTTGCGTCCCGCATCCCGTCGAGGTGGCGCGATTATAGCATGGCGGCCCCGCGCGCCCGTCGGTTAGGCTGACGGTTGATGCGGGGCGCCACCGGGTGCGCCTGGCGGCCCGCCGGCGAGAGGAGCACCGTGACGGCACGTGAGCGCGTGGTAGTGGCGATGAGCGGCGGCGTCGATTCGGCCGTCGCCGCGGGGCTGCTCGCCCGCGATGGCTACGACGTCATCGGCATCACGATGCGCCTCAGCACCCGCGAAGATCCGGACGCGCCCGCCGGCAAGAAGCGCTGCTGCTCCGTCGAAGACACCGACGACGCCCGGCGCGCCGCCGACGTCCTCGGCATCCCGCACTACGTGCTCAACCTCGAACGCGAGTTCCGCGCGC
>JAGWOC010000058.1 GCA_028872875.1 Chloroflexota bacterium
GGTGCAGCGCCGCGCGGTCGCGCGCGCCGAGCGCTGCCAGCACCTCGTCCGCGGCGCGGCCCGCGAGCGCTTCCGCATGCCGAAGGACGCGCCGGCCTCGCGCGGTCAGGGTCACGGCGTAGCGGCGCCGGTCCGCGGCGTCTCGCTCGCGGCGGGCCAGCGCGCGCGCCTCGAGCAGGTCGACGGCCGCCACGATCTCACTCGCGTCGATGCCCAGCGTCTCGACGATCGCCTGCTGCGACGAGGCGCCGGCGTCATCGAGTACGCTGAGCACGGCGAACTCGCGGGGGCCAAGCGCCAGCCGGGCGAGCGCGGGCGCCAGGCGCCGGCGGCCGTCGTGCGCGAGCATGGCGAGCAGGAAGAGGTCGCTCGCGAGCAGGCGCGGCGGCAGCGGCCGGGCTGCGCGGCCTTCGGTGCGGGACCGTCGGACTCCGCCATGGGCCGTCCGGCTTGTGACTGTCATGCGCCCATGATAGCATGGATCAATCGTTGGATCACTCAACGATTTCGCGATCACTGCCGGAAGCGTACAGGAGTGCGATGCCCCCGGTCATCGACGTCGTCGACCTTGAGAAGACCTACCCGGACGGCTCACAGGCGGTGCGCGGCATCAGCTTCAGCGTCGAAGAGGGCGAGTTCTTCGGGTTTCTCGGGCCAAACGGCGCGGGGAAGTCGACGACGATCAAGATCCTGATCACCCTCCTGGCGCCGACGGCCGGGCAGGCGCGCGTGTTCGGGCGCGACGTGCGGGCGGACGCCACGCAGACCCGCACGCTCATCGGCTACGCGGCGCAGGAGGTGGGGGTCGACGACGACCTCACCGGGCGCGAGAACCTGATGCTGCAAGGCGCGCTGTACCACATCGAGCCGCGAACCCTGCGCCGGCGCGTCAACGAGCTGCTCGAGCTCGTGGACCTCGCACCCGACGCGGACCGCCAGGCCGGCTCGTACTCCGGCGGCATGCGGAAGCGGCTCGACCTGGCGACGGGGCTCATCCACCGTCCGCAACTGCTGTTCCTCGACGAGCCGACCACCGGGCTGGACCCGCAGAACCGCGCGGGCATCTGGAGCTACCTCGAGGACCTGAACAGGCGCGAGGGGCTGACGATCTTCCTCACGACGCACTACCTGGAGGAGGCCGACCGGCTCTGCGGCCGCCTGGCGATCATCGACCACGGCCGGATCATCGCAAGCGGCAGTCCGGCGTCGCTGAAGGCGGAGCTGGGCGGCGACCTGGTGCGCCTGTCGTTCCGCGGCTCGGACGAGGAGACGCACGCGCAGCGGTCGCGGGCGGCGGAGCTGCTCGAAGGCCGCGCCTTCGCGGCGGCCGTGCGGGACGACGGGAGCGAGCTCGTCGTCACGGCGCGCGAGGGCGGGCGGGCGCTGCCGCAGATCCTGCGCGTGCTCGATGAGGCGCAGATCTACGTCGACGACCTGACGCTGACGAGCCCCACGCTCGACGACGTCTTCCTCAAGTACACCGGCGAGCGCATCCGCGAGGACGCGCCGGTGCAGAACTGGCGCAACCAGCGGATGGCGGGGTTCCTGCGGGCAGGCGCTGGCGGGCGCGCGCGGCGCCGGCCGTAGGAGCGGGAAGCGAGGGACGATGGAAGCGACACAGGAGCGCGCACCGGCCGCCGGCGAGAGTCTCGTCAGCGTCGACAAGATGCCGCGGGGCCTGCCGAAGCTCGCGAGCGAGACGTGGACGCTGTACGTCCGCCAGCTCAAGCGGCTCTCGCGGACGCCGACGATCGTGGTGTTCTCGCTGATCCAGCCGCTGATCTGGCTCGTGCTCTTCGGGCAGATGTTCTCGCGCATCGCGCACCTGCCGAACGCGGCGCAGCAGTTCGGCGGCGTCAGCTACCTGCAGTTCTTCGTCCCGACGGTGATGCTGCAGTCGGTGCTCTTCGGGGCGGGGCAGTCAGGCGTCGGGTTCATCGCCGATATCGACAGCGGCTTCCTGGACAAGCTGCTCACGACGCCGGTGAACCGCCTCGCGATCCTGCTGGGGCGCGTGCTGGGCGACCTGACGCGGATGGCGCTGCAGATCCTGCTCGTCGTGCTGATCGGGCTGGCCATCGGCCGCTTTCAGACCCCGACCGTCTCGTTCTACTACGGCGTCGCCGGCATCGCCGCCGCGATGGGCATCGCGCTGCTGTTCGCGCTGATCATGACGGGGTTCAACGTCTTCCTGGCGCTGACGACGCGCAACACGGAGGCGACGTTCCTGATCGGCAACTTCCTGGTGCTGCCCTTGCTCTTCACGAGCTCTGCCCAGTTGCCGATCGCGCTCCTCCCCGTCTGGATGCAGAACGTGGCGCGCGCGAACCCGGTGACGTACGCGATCGACGCCATGCGCAGCCTGCTCAACGGGCCGGCGGCGACGCCCCACCACAACACGGCCGTGGCACTGCTGCAGGCGCTCGTCATCCTGCTGGCGCTTTCGGCGGTGACCCTGACGTTCGCGACGAGAAAGTTCCGGAACACCGTCGCGTAACGCGCGTCGGCCCGCGCGGACGAAGCTGCGGCACCGGAGGACGATGCGCAGCCAGAATCGTCCCTGGTCGTCGAGCTCGGGCCGCAGGTCAGTCCGCGCGCGTCAGGCGGATCGGGCCGGTCTGCGTGCGCAGCCGCACCTTCGGGCCGCCGGCGGCCGGCGCTTCGCCGCGGCGTCGCGGCGGCAGGTCCGAGACGACCGGGCCAACGCGGCTCTCGGCATCGATAAAGAACGGCTTCTCCGGGTCCACGGCGAGCGTGATCGGGCCGGTGCCCACTTCGATGTCGAAGTCGCCGCGGACGGCGCCGCGATAGCGCACCATGCCGCAGCGCGAGCGCACGTACACCGCGCCGCCAGCATCACCGATGGTCACCGCGCCGGTGCGCACGTTGACGCGCAGGTCGCCCTCGACCCGCGTGAGCTCGACGGCGCCGCTGCGCGAGTCGACCGTCACCGGGCCGGCGACCTCCGCGACGCGGATGCGGCCGCTCTTCGCTTCGGCGGTAACGCTGCCGCGCACCCGTTCGACCTCCACGGCGCCGCTGCGGGCGATGACCGCCGTCTCGCCCTCGATGTCGCGCACGCGACAACGCCCGCTCAGCACCTCGCTGTGGACGCGGCCGTGCACGCCGGCGATCTCGACCCGCCCGCTGCGCGACAGCACGCGGACGCTGCTCGTCACCGGCACGCGCACCCGGTAGTCGACGCGCGACCCACGCTGGCCGAGCTTGAGGAGGCTCCAGCCGCCAGCGGTCTCCGGCAGGGCAGGGGCGCGGACGATGACACGGTCGCTGCCATCCTGCTCCATGCCATCGGCGACGGCGCGCGCCGCCGCATCAGCGTCGTCGGAGGAGACGGACCAGGTCCGGACCTCGGCGTCGACCTGCACGCGGTCGAGCGCGCGCCCCTCGACGATGACGGCGCCAGAGCGCGATTCGAGGTGCAGCACGGCACGCCCTCCCGTCGGGAACTCGCGCGAGACGTGGCGCACGTGCTCCATCGTCAGACCGCCTCGAATCCCCAGAGCCAGGCGGTGATCCCGTTCCATGCGCAGCGGGCGCGCGGCGGATCGCCGAGACGCACGAGGCGCGGGTCGAGCGCGCGCCGGACCGCCGCCGCCAGCTCGCGGCGCGAATGGGGGCCGATGAAGCGCGCGAGCTCGACGGAGTCCAGGACGACAACGAACGTCGGCAGCAGGTTGACGCGGAAGCGGCGCCGCAGCTCGGGATGGTCGTCGATATCCACGCTGCGCACCGGCAGCCGGCTGCCCGCCGAGAGCTCGATGCCGCCCGGGCGCGCGGCGAGCGGCCGCTGGCGGACACGGGCCGACGTGAACTCGACGACGAGCGGGACATCGACGCGCGGTGCCGGGCCTGCTTCGCGTTCGATCTCGTTCGGCGCCAGCTCGGTGGTCATCGCCAGCCGTCCTCGTCCCAGCCATACGGCGTGGAGCCGCGGCGCCGGTGGGCGACGCGCACCCGCGCACGCGTCGGCGCCCACCGTCCCTCATGTGCCGGGCCGACGCTGAACAGCCGCGGCATCACCATCGCGATGCCCGCGGCGATCGACAGGCCGATCAGCCAACCGCGCGTCGGCTCGATGACGCCGGCGAGCAGCAGGACGGCGACCACGAACGTCGCGAGGCGCACGTCGAACGCGGGACGCAGGGAGAACGGACGCCACGAGCGCCAGCGGACGGCGGCGAGCCCCGCGAGCACGACGAGCGCGATCAGCCAGCCGCGCGTCGGACCGACGGCGCCGCCGAGCAGCAGGAGGGCGATGATGAACGTCAGCAGACGCATCGGAGGATGCTCCTTCCGTCAGCGCGCGGCGCGGGCGCCTGCCGCGGCGAGCGCGCGCTCGCCCGCGCCATGATCCAGCGAGACGCCGACGCGCACGAGCGCCGACGCCAGGGTCTGACGCAGCCCGGCGCGCGGGGCGAGCGCCTCCGCCTCCGCGATGCGCCGCAGGTCGATGCGCTCGAGCTCGCGCAGGCGCATGATGGCCATCAGCTCGTTGAGCAGTGTGTATTCCATGGGAGATGCCTCCTCTTCGGCCGCAAGCAGCCGATCGCCGCTACTCGTCGTCGCCGCCGACCCAGCCGCTGAACCGGGAGCCGCGTTGGCCCGGACGGGTCGTATGACCGCGCTCGCCGCGCCACGAGGGCGGCGCCGCCGGTGGGGTCTGCGCCTCGATGTTTCGGAGCGCGCGGGCGAGCGCCTTGATGAACCAGGTGTTGGCGGAGGTGCCGGCACGCTGCGCGGCCTGCGTCGCCAGATCCTTCAGCTCCGCCGGGATGCGGATGGTGATCTTCTCGACGTCACCCTCCATCGCCGCCCACTGCGTCTCCTCGCCGCCGCTCTGCACCTTCTCCTCGACCTCGAGCGCGAGGCCGTCGGGGTGGTACGCCAGGCGGACGCGGTAGCGCTCGCCGACGCGCTCATCGACGGCATGTGCGAGCTCGGACATCAGGTCGTAGACGGCGCGTTCGAGCGGCAAACGAGCGGCCTCGATGTAGGTCTCGATGCCGCGACGGCGCTCGTCGCTCTCGATCAGGGTGAGGGGCTGCTTGAGGGCGTCAAAGACGGGTTCGGTGTGGAGCTGGGTGGCCATGGCCGCCTCCGGCGTTCTGCCTGCATAAGATGGCGTAATGCTGGCATACTGCCAGCCGGCTGTCAAGCCCCGGGAGGGCAGATCACGCCGAAATCTCTGCGGAAGTCGCAACCCCCGGCGCGCCCTCACCGGCCCCTGCCCGGGGTACCATCGGACAGCCAGCGCAGGCCAGAGGAGGGACGCCGGTGCAAGACACCGACCCAGACCGGCTCAACAAGATCGCTCAGGGGCGCGAGGCCGAGATCTTCGCCTGGGAGGACGGCGCCGTCCTCCGCCTGCTCCGCGTCGCCGGCGGTACATCGCGGCTCGCGCACGAGGCGGCCGCGATGCACGCCGCCGCCTCGTGCGGCGTGCCGGTGCCGGCCGTGCGCGGCCTCACGACGGCGCGCGGCCGCCCCGGCATCGTGATGGAGCGCGTCGATGGTCAGGATCTGCTGACCGGCGTCGGTCGACGGCCGTGGACACTCTTCCGCGCCGCCCGCCTCACGGGCCAGCTCCAGGCACGCCTCCACACAGTGGTCGCGCCGGCATCGCTGCCAGACCTGCGGTCGTTGTGCGAGCGGCGGATCCGCTCGCTCGACGCGCCGCGGGAGCTCGAGCACCTGCGCAGGTTCGCGCTCGCGACGCTCGACGCGCTGCCGGACGGCGACCGGCTGTGCCACGGCGACTTCCACCCGGGCAACATCATCGACGGCGCGCGCGGGCCGGTGATCATCGACTGGCCGAACGTGACGCGCGGCGCGCCGGATGCCGACGTCGCGCGCACGGCGCTGCTGCTGCGGCTCGGCGAGCCGCCGCCCGGGTCGCCGCTGCTGGTGCGCTACCTCACGGCCGCGGCACGGCGGCTCTTTCTGTCGCGCTGGGCAGCGGCGTATCGCGCGATGCGGCGGCCGGACGAAGAGGCGCTGGTGCGCTGGCAGGTCGTGCGCGCGGCCGAGCGGCTGAGCGAGGGCATCGAGGGCGAGCGGCCCCACCTGCTGCGCCTGATCGAGCGACGCTATCGCGCGCGGTGAACGGCGGCCGCCGCCCCGCCCCCTAGATCGGCTGCGGCGCGGGCGAGAAGCCGCCCGCGGCGGCGGTGTGGCCGTCCTCGTGGACGCCGTTGCCGTCCACCGCGCCGTGCTGCTCGTACGTCATGCGGTAGAGGTTCGCGTAGCGGCCGTTGAGCGCGAGCAGCTCGTCGTGCGACCCCTGCTCGATGATCCGCCCGTGCTCCAGCACGATGATGCGGTCGGCGTTGCGGATCGTCGACAGGCGGTGCGCGATGACGAACGACGTCCGCCCGACGAGCAGCGTCTTGAGCGCGCGCTGCACGATGACCTCGGTCTGCGTATCGACGCTGGCTGTCGCCTCGTCGAGGATGAGGATGCGCGGCCGCGCGATGATCGCGCGGGCGAAGCTGATGAGCTGGCGCTGCCCCTGGGAGAGGTTGCCGCCACGCTCGTTCAGATAGGTATCGTAGCCGTTCTCCAGCCGCGCGATGAAGTGGTGGGCGCCGACCGCGCGCGCCGCCTCCTCGATCTCGTCGCGCGTGGCCTCGGGACGGCCGTAGGCGATGTTTTCGGCGACGGTGCCGGAGAAGAGGAACGGCTCCTGGAGCACGAGCCCCATGCGGCGCGAGAGCGACGCGTGTGTGATCTTGCGCACGTCGATGCCATCGACCTCGATCGCGCCCTCGGTCACGTCGTAGAAGCGGGAGATGAGCGCGGTGAGCGTCGTCTTGCCGGCGCCTGTCTGGCCGACGAAGGCGATCGTCTCGCCCGGTTGTACGTGCAGGTCGATGTCGCTCAGCACCGGCACCTCATCGACGTAGCGGAAGCTGACGTGATGGAAGTCGACGCGGCCAGCGATGTCGTCGAGGGCGACGGCGTCCGGCGCGTCTTCGAACTCAGGCTTCGTGTCGAGCACCTCGATCACCCGTTCGCCGCCGGCCATCGCGCGCTGGAGCTGCGTGTACTGGAGGACGAGGTCGCGCACGGGGTCGAAGAAGAGCTGGAGCTGGAGCGCGAAGCCGATCAATGCGGCGACCGTCATGTTTCCGTGCAACACCAGGTAGCCGCCGTAGGCGACGACGAGCGACATCGCGATCGCGACGATGATCTCGACGGCGGGCATCACGATGGCGCTCAGGCGGCCGGCGTCGACGTTGGCGTGCAGGTTCTGGCGGTTGATGGAATCGAACCGCCGCGCGTTCTCGTCCTCGCGCGACAGGCTCTGGATGACACGAACGCCGGAGACGTTCTCCTGGAGATTGGCATTGACGACGGCGATCGCCTGGCGGACGCGCGTAAAGGCGCGGCGCGAGTACGCCTGCCAGATCGCCATCGCGATCACGAGCAGGGGCACGACGGCGAACGTCACAAACGCCAGCCGGACGTCGAAGTAGAGCAGGTAGCCAACCGAGATGCCGATGCCCGCGATGTCGCCGATGATCGTCAGGAAGCCGCTGGTCATCAGGTCCTGAAGCGACGTCACGTCGCTTGTCACGCGCGACATGACGCGGCCGACCTCGTTGTTGTCGTAGAACCGCAGCGACAGCTTCTGCAGGTGGGCGAACACATCGCGCCGCAGGCCCAGGAGCAGCCGGTGGCCGATCCAGCCGACCATCGTCAGTTGCAGGAAGTAGAACGCCGCGCCGAACGCGGCGAGCCCCAGATACACCCAGCCCCAGAAGTTCACGGCTGCGAGGTCCTTGTTCGACGCGCCCGCGATCAAACCTTCGACCACGCGCGGCATGGAACGCGTGGCGAACGCGAAGCCGAGCGTCCCCACCATCGCGAGCGCGAGGCGCCAGCGGTACGGCGCGACGAACTTCGACAGCCGCATGACGACGCGGTGGTTGTAGACGGAGCCCAGCTCTTCGTCATCCCAGCCGTCGGTGCTGCGACGGAGCGTGTTCGGGCGCAACTGGTTGTTCCAGTTGCCCTGGCCGCTCCAGCCACCGGCGGCGCCGCCGCCCCAGTACGCCATCTTCGCTCCCTACGCCGCGCCGCCCGCCACGGCGGACTCCGGCTCTGGCACGCCCCGCGCCGGCATACCCGCGAGACGCTCCTGCTCGCGCTGGAACGCCTCCTCCTGGTCGCGCAGCTCGACATCGTAGATCTCGCGGTACGGTCCGTCCTGGCCGATCAGGTCCTCGTGGCGGCCGCGCTGCACGATCTCGCCGTTGCGCAGGATCAGGATCTGGTCGGCGGACTTCACCGTGCGCAGGCGCTGCGCGATGACGAACGTCGTGCGCCCCTTCATCAGCTCCGCGAGCGCCTGCTGGATCAGGTACTCGGTCTCCGTGTCGACGCTGGACGTCGAGTCGTCGAAGACGAGGATCTTCGGGTCGAGCAGCAGCGTACGCGCGATCGAGATGCGCTGTTTCTGGCCGCCGGAGAGCGTGATGCCGCGCTCGCCCACCCAGGTGTCGTAGCCGTCGGGCAGCGATGCGATGAACTCGTGGACGCGGGCGAGCTTCGCTACCCGCACGATGTCGTCGAACGTCGCGCCGGCCGCGCCGTAGCCGATGTTCTCTGCGATCGTGGAGGAGAACAGGAAGACGTCCTGCTGCACGATCCCGAAGGCGCGCCGCAAGGAACCGAGCGTCACATCGCGGATGTCCGTGCCATCGATGGCGATGCGGCCGCCGGTCACGTCGTAGAAGCGGGGCATGAGGTTCACGACCGTCGTCTTGCCGGACCCGCTCTGGCCGAGCAGCGCGACGACTTCCCCGGGCTTCGCTTCGAGGCTGACGTGGCGGAGGACGGGGCTGATCGCGTCGTAGCCGAAGGAGACGTCCTCGAACGTGACGTGGCCTTTCACGCCGGTCAGGTCGATGGCGCCGGGCTTCTCCGTCACCGCCGACTCGGCGTCGAGGATGTCGTAGATGCGCTGGCCGGAGGACTGGGCGCGCGCCCACAGCATATTGATCCAGCCCAGGCTGCGGACGGGAAGCTGGAGCATGGTCAGGTACAGCAGGAACTTCGCCAGCGCGCCGGCGCTGAGGTCGCCGTTGGCGATCTGGACCGCCCCGTACCAGCCCGTCGCGACCATCGCCAGCGACCAGACGCCGTTGAGCATCGGCGAATACGTGGCCTGGATCCGGTTGGTCGCGTAGGAGTTCACGAAGAGGTCCTGCGCCTCCTTGTTGAACTTGTCCCGCTCGAACATCTCGCGGCCGAACGCCTTGACCACCCGCATGCCGCTCAGGTTCTCCTGCAGCACCACGCCGACGCGCCCCTGCAGGTTCTGCACCTCGAGCCAGATGGGCCGCAGCTTCGTGGTCATACGGACGGCGATGAACGCCGTCGGCGGGATAAAGAGCCAGCTCAGCAGGGCGAGCTTGACGTCGGTCAGCAGCATCAGCACGAGTGCGGCGATGAGGAGGGCGGCGACATACACGAGGCGGATGGCGCCCATGTTCACGAACATCCGCACGCCCTCGACGTCCTGCGTCGCGCGCTGCATGATCTGGCCGGTCTGCGCCCTGTCATGGTAGGCGAAGCTGAGCCGCTGGAGGTGGTCGTAGATGTCGTTGCGGATGTCGTAGGCGGCGCGCTGCGACAGCCATTCGGCCGTGTACGTCTGCGCGAACTGGAAGACGCCGCGGAACGCGGCGGCCACGGTGATCAGCCCGCCAGCGATGAGCAGCGCGCGCATGTTGCCTTGGGGCACGCCGTTCCTCACCTTGAGCCCCGTGTCGATGGCGTACTGCACGAGCTGTGGGCCGAGAAGCTGGAACGTGGTGAGGCCGCCCACGGCGAGCCACGTCAGGAAGATGCGGCGCTTGTAGGGGAGCGCGTAGCGGAGCAGACGGATGGGGATCGGAATGCCGCGGGTCTTCATTGGACCGAGGGATGATAGCATACTCTAACGTGAACGTAAAGGTACGTGCCCGACAGGCACTGTGCCCGCGCTCGTCCTGCGCCAACCGTCCGACAGCCGCCCACCCGGAGCGCGGGCCTTCAGCCCGCGCGGGCCGCGCGCCACCGCCCAAAAGCCGCCGCACGGGAGCGCGGGCCCGGGAGCGCAGGCCTCGGCGCGTGGGCCTTCAGCCGCGCTCGTCCTGCGCCAACCGTCCAACAGCCGCCCACCCGGAGCGCGGGCCTTCAGCCCGCGCGGGCCGCGCGCCGGCCGCCCGACAGGCGCTGCCCGGACGCGCGCCGCGCTTCCACCTTCCAGCGTCCAGTGTCAGTAAGCCACGCTGTCTTCAAGGCAAGGCGCGTCATGACGCCGGCTCGGCGCACACACAGGATCCTGGCCCTGGGAGCCAGATCGCGCCTTCGCGCAGCGTCAGTAGATCGCGCGCACGGCGCAAGCGGGCGAGCGAGGCGCGATGCTCCCACATGCGAAGCGCCGAGACGGCGGCATCGAACGCGTCCTCGCTCAATGCCGCGCGGTCGAGTATCCGCCGCGGGATCGAACCGAAGTGCGCGCGCAGGTGCGCCACGCGCGCATCATGGCGCCGCTTGGCGACAGGGCCGGTGAAGGCCCGAGGATAGATCTCAACCACCGTGTGCCGGCCAGGCGCATCGAACGGCCAGATGCTCAGGCCAGCGCGATGGAGCGCCAGCAGCAGCGGCATACCGCGCAGCGAACCCGTGCCAACCGCGCCCGCGCCCCCGACCTGGAAGACCGACTTCGGGCGGATGCCCGCGACGGCGGGACACGCGGATTCGGTGGCGCGGAACGCGCCGGCGAGCGCCGGCCTCGGTCTGCCGGGGCGACCCCAGAACGGCGGCTCGCAGTCCGCGAGCCAGCGTTCGCCATCCGCGGCGGCACGCGCCCAGAGGTCCTGCGCGTCGCGCACGCCGAGGGTGCGCAGGTACCACGCCGGCATCGAGAACGCGAAGTCGAGCCCGACGACCATCGGGCGAGCTTCGCGAGCAAGCTCGATCACGTGCGCGGCGATCGCCTCGCGGCCGCGGCCGCACTCGAGCCGAACGAGCGCGCCGTCGATCACCTCGGCGAACCAGATGCGCCGCTCAGCACCAGCGCGCGCGCCAGACCAGTCGACCGCCACGACGCGCAGCACGTCGCCGCGCTGTGCAGTTGGCATGGCGCTACTGTAGCGGGAAGATGGCGAGCGCGCGGTAGCTGGCGCCGCCCGGGCCCAGCGTCGACCGCACGAGGCTGACCCGGTCGACGGGGATGGGCAGCGCGGGCGGAGGCGGCAGGGCCTCGAGCGCGGCGAAGATGCCCGCGCGCGCGGCCGGCGGCGTCCCGTCGCGCACGCGGCCGAGCGTCAGATGCGCGGCGAACGGCCGCTGCTCCGCCGGGAAGCCGAGCGGCGCCAGCGCGCCGTCGACGCGAGCGGCGAGCGCGGCGAGCGCATCGACCTCGCCGGCGACTCCGGCCCAGACGACGCGCAGGTTGCGCGCCCCGCCGAACGAACCCACGCCCGCGAGCTGCAAGCGGAAGGGGCGCCCGGCGGCGGCCGCGGCGCGCAGGGCTCCCTCGACCGCCGGCAGCCGCGCCTCGGGCGTGGCGCCGAGGAACTTCAGCGTGACGTGCACCCCATCGGGCCGCACCCAGCGCACTGCGTCGCCGGACATGCCGGTGCGCGAGAGCGCCGCGACGGTCGCCGCGAGGGCACGCCGCACCTCATCCGGCAGCTCGATGGCGACGAACAGCCGCAGGCTGCCGGCGGCAGTCGGCGCGCTCACAGCCCGAAGATCTGCCGCGCGTTGCCGCCGCTGATCGCATCGAGCTCGTCGCCGGAGAGGCCAGCGGCCCGCGCGCGCGCCAGGGCGTCGGCCTGCGATACCAGGGGGAAGTCGCTGCCGAAGACGATGCGCCCGGCGCCGACGAGGTCGATCGTGCGGCGATAGATCGCGGCGTCATAGAGCAGGTGCCCGGCGGCGGTATCGAACCACGTCGTGGCGAGCGCCTCGCGCACCTCCGGCATCAGCGTGTAGAACGGCAGGCCGCCGCCCCAGTGCGCGGCGATGATGTTGACGCCGGCCGCCGTGGCGGCGAACGATGCCAGCGCCTCGACGCGGAGGCCCTGCTTGCCGGCGTACGGGTGCCCGACGGGCTCGCTGACGTGGAAGAGCAGCGTCAGGTCGTACGCCGACGCCGCCCACGCCAGCAGGTCGGCTTCGTCGCTGTCCGCGAGGTCCCAGCCGAGGCTCTCCGGCCGCAGCTCGCCGATGCCGCGGGCGCCCGCCGCGGCCAGCGCGCGGATCTTCGCGCGCGGGTCGCCGGGGCGGCCGCCGGCTGCCTGCGGTGCGTCTTCGAACTGCGGGCCGCCGTGCCCGCCGCGCGCCGGCGGCATGGAAACAAAGGGGATGAGCCGGCCGCCGGAGCGCGACGCCGCATCGAGGATGTAGGCGTTCGTCTCGTCGACCAACGCCTCGTCGCGCCAGGCGAAGTTGACGATGACGGTGCGGTCGACGCCCGCCTCGTCCATCGATGCGAGCACCTCCCCTGCGGTCGCCATCGTGGCGCGGGGCTTGCGGTAGATCTCGGCGAACGCGGGCTCGCTGGCGACGAGCGCCTCGCGCCGCTCGCGCACCGCCGGCGGGAAGACGTGGGCGTGCGCGTCGACGATCATTGTGCCGCCCTGGCGCGCCGCACGAATGTCTGGACGAGCGCATCGAGCTGGTCGCGGCGCGGCGCGGCGCCGAGCGCCAGCGTCACAACGTTGCCATCGATACGGCCGACGCGCACGAAGACGGCGTCCGCCACGAAGTCGACCGAGAAGCCGTTCTGGAACGTCGCCTTGCCGCTGAGGCGCCAGGCAAACGACTCGTCGCCCACCGCCGGGAAGTTCAGATCCTTCACGACCTGCGTGTCGCTGATCTTCGTGCCGGCACCGTCGTTGAGGAGGAAGTTCGCGACCGTCTGCGACGGCAGGTCGCGCGCGTACGCGAGCGCGGCGGCGGCGCCCGCGGCGGCGTTGAAGAGCGTCGCGGTGTTCGTCACCCGAGCGGTATTGGCGTTGAACACGAGCGCCGGCGACGGCGGCGCGCTGTACTGGACGTTGTAGGCGAGGATCTGCCCCCAAGCAGCGTACTGCCGCAGCGCCTGCGCGGTGTCCGGACGCGCCTGCGCAGCCTGTGAGTTGGTGAGCGCGCGGCGGGCGCTCTGCGTGAAGCCGTCGCCGATGTCGCTGGCCTGCAGCACGACCTGCTTGAGCTTCTGCTCGGCCTGCGGGGCCGTGAGGGTGGGGATCGCGGTCGGTGTCTTCGACGCGCCGCCCCCGCAGGCGGCTGCCAGCGCGAGCGCGGGGACGGCGAGCGCGAGCGATGCGAGGCGCAGCGAGGTCACAGACAGCCTCCCGGCACGGTCGAGAGTATACGCGCCGCGGGCCCGGAGGACGATGTGTGGTTCGCCGAGCCGAGCGGGCCCCGGTTGGAGATTTGACATGGACCGCCCCAGCGGTGGATGATTGGGCCCTGTCCAACCATTGCTACAGTACGCAACAGGAGGAGCGCTGTGCCGAAATACGTGATCGAGCGAGAGATCCCGGGCGCCGGGAAGCTGTCACCTGCCGACCTGCACGGCATCGCCCAGACGTCGTGCGGTGTGCTGGACAAGCTGGGCCCGTCGATCCAGTGGCTCGAGAGCTACGTGACCGACGACAAGATCTACTGCGTCTACATCGCGCCGGACGCGGCCATGGTGCGGAAGCACGCCGAGATGGGCGGCTTCCCGGCAAACCGCGTGTCTGAGGTGCGGACGATGATCGACCCGACGACGGCGGAGCGTTAGCGCACCGCGCGCTCGAGGGCGCGGCCGAAGCGCATGATCGCCTCCGGGATGTCGGCTTCGGCGACGTTGCTGTAGCAGAGACGGACGAAGTGGTCACCGCTGCGGTCGTCGAAGAACGGGCGACCACCGACGTACTGCACCGCTTCCTCGTTCGCGGTTTCGGCGAGCCGGCGCGGGTCGATCCCCTCGCCGAGTTCGAGCCACAGGAAGAAGCCGCCCTTCGGCAGGCTCCAGCGCGCGAACTTCCCGCAACGCTCATCGAGCGCGGCCGCCATGGCGTCGCGCTTGCGGCGGTAGATCGCGGTGACGCGCTCGACGTGCGCGTCGAAGCGTCCGGACTCGCAGAACTCGGCGACCACGCGCGAGGCCCAGGGCGAGACGCCCATGTCGAAGCGCATGCGGGTGATGGCGTCCACGACGGGCTTCTCACCCATCACCCAGCCGAGGCGCAGGCCCGTGGCAAGCGTCTTGCTGAAGGTGCCGAGCAGCACGGCGCCGCTGCCGCCGGCGAGCGCATACAGCGAGGGCGGCGCCGTCTCGTCGAAGCCGATGCGGCCGTAGGCGTCGTCCTGGACGATGAGGATGTTGCGGGCACGGCACAGCTCGACGATGCGCCGGCGCCGCTCCAGCGACAGCGTGGCAGCGGCGGGATTGTGGAAGTTGGCGATCGTGTAGAGGATCTTCGCCCGCTTGCCTTCAGCGTCGAGGCGTGCCAGCACAGCTTCCAGCGCATCGACGCTGAGGCCGTCCTCATCGACCGGCACGCCAGCCAGCTCGGGCAAGCACGACATGATCGTGCGGACGCTGCCGGGAAAGCTCGGCCGCTCGATGATCGCGACGTCGCCGGGGTCGAGGAAGGCCTCGCAGATGTTCTCCAGGCCGCCGGCGGAGCCGCAGGTGAGGACGAAGTGCTCGGGGCCGGTGGCGAGCGCCTCGCGGCGATTGGCGTCGTTCGCCAGCCACTCCCGCAGGCCGCCGTACCCCTGGGGCCCGCCGTACATCAGCGCGAACGTGCCCTCGCGCCGCAGCACGCGCTCGTTGCACGCGATGAGGTCGTCGATGGGCAGCGAAGCCGGGTCGGGGATGCCGCCGGTGAGCTGGATCGGCGCCACCGGCGGTGGCGGCAGCTCGCGCTGCGCCCAGGGGCTCCACTCCATCGCCTTGCCGCGCGCGGCGATCGCCTCTTCCCAGTTGTAGTTCATGGCTGGCGGCATCGGGTCATGCGTCGTCGCTCCCTCGCCCTGTCCATGGATTGTAACCGCTGGTCACGCGGCGCCGCGACGATCGCGCAGCGCCCATCCAAGCGCGGCGCCCGCCACCAGGGCGAGGAGGGCGCCACTGAGCCACATGCCGTACAGGACCGCGCTCGCGCCGAACACCATGCGGCGCGTGTCCTCGCCGCCGACGCGGCAGTGCGGACAGCCAGCCTGCCAGACGAACTCCCAGGCCAGGACGCCGGCGTAGGCGAGTACCGGCAGCAGGCCCGCGAGCACAAGGCTCTCGCGCACGTCACCGGAGTAGGCGCCGATCACCAGGCCGAGGAGCAGGGCAATGACGGTGATGGCGGTGAGGAGGAGCCAGAACGCCATGTCCGCTCACCCACGCATGCGCGCCGCTCAGGCCGCGCCGTCGCCGCGCCGCGGGCCCCGGGCGGCGACCCGCGCGGCGGCGGCCCGGAACCGCTCGTGATGCTCGGGCGACGCGCGGAGCGCGCGGTTCCACTCGACCTCGCGGGCGACGGCGTCATCGGCCTGGCTGGCGCGGTCCACCACTTCCTTCGTGGCGATGAGCGCGAGGGGGGAGTTGGCGGCGATCATCGCCGCAACCTCCATCGTGGCGGCTTCGACGTCCTGGCGCGGGACGACGCGGTTCACGAGGCCGATGCGCAGCGCCTCGTCGGCACGCACGACGCGGCCTGTGAACAGCAGATCCTTGGCGTATGCGGGACCGACGATGCGCGGAAGCTGCGAGCCACCCACCACGAGCCCGTACGCCGCGCCCGGGAAGCGGAACGCCGCGTCGTCGGACGCGATGCGGATGTCGCAGGTAGCCGCGAGGAGCGCGCCGCCACCGTAGGCGATGCCGTTGATGCAGCCGACGAGGGGCTTCGGGAAGCGGGCCACGCGGTCGATGCAGCGGCCCATGCCGTCGCTCCGCCCGTTCTCCTCGATGGCGGCGACCGCCTCGTTCATGTCGGCGCCGGCGCTGAAGGCCGCGCCCGTCCCGACGAGCACGACGCAGTGCACCTCCGCGTCGGCCTCCATGCCGTCGAAGGCAGCGGAGACGGCGGCCGACAGCGCGCGGTGGAAGGCGTTGTGCTTCTCGGCGCGCTGCATGCGGACAATGCCGACGTGGCCGTCACGGACCGTCTCAACGAACTCGCCCATGTCCCGATTGTATGCGGGTGCTGAGCCGGATACCAGCACCGCGGCCGGCGGCGCTGGGCGCGCGCGCCATGCTTCGTGGCGGCTTCGGGCCGGCCGGCCCCGCCAGCGCCGGCCGCACCGACGTTCGACGGTGCGGGCCCGTGGCCGTAAGCTGGCTGCATGGAGACCCTCGGCCCGGCCGCACACCTGGCAGCGTGGACGTGAGCGCACGGCTGGTCATCGCCACGAACAACCCGGGGAAGTTGCGAGAGTTCCGCGAACTGCTCGACGGCTGTGGCTTCGAGCTGGTAACGCCCGGGGAGCTGGGCGTGCCGTTCGACCCGCTGGAGACCGGCTCGACGTTCGAGGAGAATGCTACACTCAAAGCTGTCGCGGCGATGCGCGCGACCGGCTGCATCGCCCTGGCGGACGACTCCGGGCTGGAAGTGGACGCGCTGGACGGACGCCCGGGGGTCCACTCGGCGCGGTACGCCGGCCCCGGCCGCCTGGACGCGGCGCTCAGCGACGAGGACCGCGTCCGCGTCGTGCTGGATGAGTTGCGCGGCGTCCCCGAGGGCCGGCGCACGGCGCGCTTCCGCTGCGTGATCGCCATCGCCACGCCCGACGGCGAGGTCCGCACGGTGGCTGGCGTGTTCGAGGGCCGCATCGGCGACGCGCCGCGCGGCGAGCACGGCTTCGGCTACGACCCGGTGTTCGTCGTGCCGGAGCTGGGGATGACGAGCGCCGAGCTGCCGCCGGCGCAGAAGAACGCCATGAGCCATCGCGGCCAGGCGGCGCTGAAGGCGCGGGAGATCTTGAGGCAGATATCCGATGGCTATCCAACCACCTGACGCCATCGATGCGGACGGCACGGCGCCTGCGGCCGTGACGGATCGGCGAGGGCGCGAGTTGCGGGACCTGCGCATCAGCGTTACGGACCGCTGCAACTTCCGCTGCCGCTACTGCATGCCGCGCGAGGTCTTCGGGCCGGAGTTCCGCTTCCTGCCGCGCGGCGAGATCCTGACGTTCGAGGAGATCGCGCGGCTGGCGGGCATCTTCGCGGCGCACGGCGTGCGCAAGCTGCGCCTGACCGGCGGCGAGCCGACGCTGCGCGCCGACCTGCCCGCGTTGGTACGGATGCTCGCACAGATCCCCGGCGTCGAGGTCGCGCTGACGACGAACGGCTCGCTCCTGCAGCACCTGGCGCGGCCGCTCGCGGACGCCGGGCTCACACGGATCACGGTGAGCCTCGACTCGCTCGATGACGCCGTATTCCGGCGGATGAACGACGCCGACTTCCCGGTCGCCGAAGTCGTCGCGGGCATCGAGGCGGCGGAGGCGGCCGGGTTCCGGCCGGTCAAGATCAATGCGGTCGTGCGGCGCGGCGTCAACGACCACACGGCGCTCGATTTGGCGCGTCACTTCAAGGGCAGCGGCCACATCGTCCGCTTCATCGAGTTCATGGACGTGGGGGTGAGCAACGGCTGGCGGCTCGACGACGTCGTGCCCGGCGCGGAGATCATCGCGCGCATCCACGCCGAGGCGCCGCTTGTGCCCGCGGAGCCGAACTACACCGGCGAGGTCGTGCGGCGCTGGCGCTACGCCGACGGCAGCGGCGAGATCGGCGCCATCACGTCCGTGACGCAGCCGTTCTGCGGCGGCTGCACGCGGGCGCGGCTCTCCGCCGACGGGCAGCTCTACACCTGTCTCTTCGCCGCCTCCGGCACCGACCTGCGCGCGCCCCTGCGCGCCGGGGCAGCCGACGGCGAGATCGCCGCGATCATCGCCGGCCGCTGGGCGCGCCGCGACGACCGCTACTCCGAGCTGCGCTCGCAGGCGACGGCCGGGCTGCCGCGCGTCGAGATGTCGTACATCGGTGGCTGACGAACCGCGCGCCGCACCGGGCCTGAGCCACGTCGACGCCGCCGGGCGGGCGAAGATGGTCGACGTCTCCGCGAAGGACGACACGCGCCGCCAGGCGACCGCGCGCGGGCGCATTGCCATGCGGCCGGAGACGCTGGCGCTGATCCAGGCGGGCGGCCTGCCGAAGGGCGACGTGCTCGCCGTCGCGCAGATCGCCGGCGTGATGGCCGCGAAGCGCACGCACGAGCTCATCCCCATGTGCCATCCCCTGCTGCTCACCGGCATCGACGTCGCCCTGCGGCCCGACGAGGCGGCGTCCTGCGTCGAGATCGAGGCCACGGTGCGGACGACGGGCAAGACGGGCGTCGAGATGGAGGCGCTGACGGCCGTGAGCGTCGCAGCGCTGACGGTGTACGACATGTGCAAGGCCGTCGACCGCGCCATGCGGGTCGAGGCCGTGCGCCTGGTGCGCAAGTCCGGCGGCAAGAGCGGTGCGATCGAGCTGGAGTAGCACCGTCTCCCGGGCACTCCTGACAATCCACTGGCAGGATACACTCCAACCCAGCCCTCTCTCCTGACACAATGCTGTCAGGAGCACTGCGCTACGATGCCTCTCTGCGACGGCGCCGGGCGCCAGGCGTCGCCGCGGATCATCGCCGTGCCTGCGGCGAGAATCAGCCAGCATCGATTCGAGGAGGACCGTGACCATGAAGGTCGACAGCTTCATCATCAACATCAACAGCGAGCAGCCCGAGCGGCTGATCAAGTTCTACGCGGACGTCGTCGGACTGCCGCGCAACCCCGACATGGGCGAAGGCGCCTTGATGGCGGGACAGACGCCCTTCATGATCGACGGCCACAGCGGCCTGAAGGGCGCCGCGAAGGAGCCGCAGCGGGCGCTGCTCGACTTCTTCGTCGATGACCTTGCCGCGGAGCAGAAGCGGCTCGAAGGGCTGGGCGTGACGTTCATCCGCACGGCCGGACGCGAGCACTGGGGCGGCCTTATCTCAACGTTCGTCGACCCGGACGGCAACTACGCACAGCTCATCGAGTACAAGCACGAGCACCCGCAGGCGTAGCGCTCGGCGGGCGAGGGTCGCGGATGCGCCGCGCTGACCGTCTCTTCCGGATCATCCAGCTCCTGCGCCGCCGCAGCGTGGCGACCGCGGCGTGGCTCGCGCAGGAGCTGGAGGTCTCGGAGCGCACGGTGTACCGCGACATCCGCGACCTCTCGCTCTCGGGCGTGCCGATCGAGGGCGAGGCGGGCGTCGGCTACGTGCTGCGCCGTGGCTTCGACCTGCCGCCGCTGATGTTCAGCGAGGCCGAGATCGAGGCGATGGTGCTCGGCGCGCGCGTCGTCGCCAGCTACAGCGACCCGGCGATGGCGAAGGCGGCGAACGAGGCGCTGGCGCGCGTCGAGGCCGTGCTGCCGGACCGGCTGAAGGCGCGGCTCACCTCGACGCCGCTCTTCGCGCCCGGCTTTCACGTGCCGAGCGAGGTGCTGGGCAAGCTGGCGGCGCTGCGCGGCGCACTCGAGGCGCACCGCAAGGTACGGCTGGCCTACACCGATGCCGCCGGCGAGCCGACGGACCGCACCGTGCGGCCGCTGGGGCTCTTCTTCTGGGGCACCACCTGGTCGCTGACGGCCTGGTGCGAGCTGCGCGACGACTTCCGCAGCTTCCGCCTCGACCGCATGCGCGAGATGGCCGTCGCCGCCGAGCGCTTCGCCGACGAGCCGGGGCGGACGATCGACGACTTCTTCGCGCGCGTGTCGCGCGGCGAGGACTGGTAACGGGGGGTCGCCGGAAGCTGGAAGCTAAACCGGCGCCCACGCGGAGCACGCCAGCCGTATCGACGGCGGCCCGGCCCTTCACCGGCGCCCGCCGCCGCCCAGGGTCAGGGGATTCCTGATGGCCAGGCGTACCCCGAATGCGCCAGGATGCCGCAGCGGCTATTCGGATCCGGGTGGCCCGCGCCGATGCTGAACGGGTGGCAAGGCAGCCGCAAGACGTTCGCGGAGAATTGCGCGAATTGTTCATCTGCCGCTAACAAGCCGCCAAGAACCCCGCGCTACGCTGTACGTGGAAACAGCTACCGGACCCCGTGGAGGCAGCAGTGGACCCGCAAGAATCGACCGTCGCGAACACCGACCTCTGGACGCGCTACTTCGAGCAGCAGTGGGCGGGGTGGCTGCGCCCGCTCGGCGCAAGCACGCCCGTCAGCGAGATGGCCGAGGGGACGGCGGCGCGCATCGCCGGCTTCTTCACGCTCGTAGCGGCGGGGCCCATCGCCTGGCTCTACGCCGCCAACGCGCCGTCCATCAGCGACGCCATCGTACAGCAGCCGCGGCGGCTGACCGGCTCCTCGCAGGACGAGGCCGCGGCGTAGCGCGGCGGTCATCGTACGCCACGCATCAGAGATGGGCAGACCTGCACGACGTCGCTACGGGAGCCGTAGCTCCGCTCTCGTGGCTTGACACCGCTGCACTGCCATCGTATATTCCCGATATGAAGCCGATCGCCCAGTCCGACGACGAGGCGAAGACCGTCGCCCTGCTGCGGGCCATCGCGCACCCGGCGCGCTTCCGCATCGTCAAGCTGCTGGCGGCGCGCGACACGTGCGTCTGCGGCGACCTCGTCGACGCGCTGCCGCTGGCCCAGTCGACGGTCTCCGAGCACCTGAAGGTGCTGAAGGACGCCGGCATCATCCGCGGCACCATCTCCGGCCCCAACACCTGCTACTGCCTCGAGCCGGCAGCGCTGGCGTGGCTGGAACGGGAGTTCGGTGCGCTCGGCAGCGCGTGCTGCGGGGCGCCCGGCGGCCCACTGGCCTGACAGGGATTTCCGGGAGGTCCGTCCGATGAGACACAGGTGACCGCGAGCGGCGTTCGGCAGAATATCGTATATTTCCGATGGACAAGGAGGGTCTCCCATGACACGCACAGACGACGAGATCAAGGCGGCGGTGCAGGAGTACTACGGCGAGCGCGCCCGCCAGGCCGCGACATCCTGTTGCGGCGACGAGGCCCAGCGCGAGCGGCTGTACGCGGGCGAGGAGCTGGGCAGCCTGCCGGAGACGGTGGCCTCGTTCGGCTGCGGCAACCCGGCGGCGATCGCCGGACTGCGCCCGGGCGAGGTGGTGCTGGACCTGGGGTCCGGGCCGGGACTCGACTGCTTCCTCGCCGCCCGCGAGGTGGGCCCGCACGGGCGGGTCATCGGCCTCGACATGACGCCGGCGATGCTCGAGCTGGCCGACGCGAACAAGGCGAAGCTCGGCGTCACGAACGTCGAGTTCCGGCGCGGTGAGATGGAGGCGATGCCCGTCGAGGACGCCAGCATCGACGCCATCATCTCGAACTGCGTGATCAACCTTTCGCCCGACAAGGACGCCGTCTTCCGCGAGTCGGCCCGCGTCCTGAAGAGAGACGGGCGCCTGCACGTGTCGGACATCGTGCTCGCGCGCGAGTTGTCGGAGGCGGAGCGCGACGACCTGGCGCTGTGGGCCGGCTGCGCGTCGGGAGCGCTGCTGGAGGCGGACTACCTCGCGCGGCTGAAGGCGGCGGGCTTCGGGGAGGCGCGCGTCGACAGCCGCGGCCCCGCCGGCGAGAAGCCGTGGTACAGCGCCACGATCTCGGCGTACAAGCAGGCGGGCGGCGCGGCCGCGCGGCGGACGGGCGAGCCGATCCCGCTGGCGGCCGCGGGCCCGGCTGCTTCTCCCGG
>JAGWOC010000059.1 GCA_028872875.1 Chloroflexota bacterium
GGGCTTCGCCTCGGCGGAGGAGGGCGGCATCGTCGTCATCGTCTCGACGGACCTGACGCCGGAGCTGGTTCAGGAGGGCCTCGCGCGCGAGATCGTGCACCGCATCCAGAACTTGCGCAAGGACGCCGGTTTCGAGATCGCCGACCGCATCAAGACCTACTATCGCGCCGAGGATGACGGCGGCGAGCTGCGCGCGGTGATGGAGCGCTACGGCGACTACGTGCGGCAGGAGACGCTGTCCGCCGAGCTGTCGCCCGACGCCCCGCCGCACGGCGTCCACGCCGAGACGGCGCAGATCGACGGGCGGGAGGTGACGCTCGCGGTCGTGCGGGTGTGAGGGGGGCTGCCCGGCGTCGGCGACTCCGGCTTACGCAGCTCCCTCCCGGTGTTGCTGCGCGATGAGGATCGGGCCGGCGACGACGTTGAAATGCGTGCGGTGATCCTCGTTGCCCTCGATGCGGGTGATGATCTCGTACGTGCCGGGCTTGTCAAGTGACAGGGTCATGTTCACGGCTATCTGCGCGCGCTGCGACTGCCCGGCGGGCAGCCCAGGCGGGCGGCCAACCTCCAGTTGCCCTGCCGCCTTCGTGAGCGTAAGGCCATCGGCGGTCACGATCTCGATCTCGACGTTGGTTCGTTGATTGGTCTCATTCCACGGCACCCTGAACGCGGCTGCGACGCCCAGGGTCTGCTGCACCGGGAAGCCAGAATTAACGGTCAGGGTGTCCCAGCCTCCCCCGTTGAGGTAGAGCTTGTTGCCCACGACGTCTACGTGATCGGCCAGGATCAACCACTCCGTCTCCATCTGCGCTTGCCTCCGTAGCCGGAATACACTACTATGCCACTACTGATGGTAGTGGAAGCGGCCGAAGGATGTCAAGAGGCCCGGCCCGGATCCTGCACTTGGCGTTCGATGACGAGAACGTCGAGGAGATGGCGGCTCACGGGGTGAGGCCGAGACAGGTGATGCAGGTGCTCAACAACCGCCCGCGCGTCGCGCGCAACAGGAAGGATCGGCGTGCGAAGTACCTGCTCGTCGGAGTGGACGACGGCGGCGCCTGTATCGCCATCCCCATTCAACCGACGCGTGACGCGACGACCTGGCGTCCGGTAACGGCGTGGTACTGTAAGCGACATGAGTGGGACTGGCTTTCCCGCCAGTGAGGAGACGACGAATGGACGAAAAGGATTTGAGCGAACTCCAGAGCGAGGAAACCTGGGAGTTTGGAGACGAGGTGGAGACACCTGTGCGTCCGCGCAAGGCGCGCGCCGTCGTCAGCGTCTCGTTCCCGGGTGATGACTTCGAGCGGGTGGACGAATACGCGGAGCGGCACGGCCTCAAGATCTCGGAGCTGATTCGGCGCGCGACGCTCCTGTATGTGTCCGGGCCGCGGCGGGGGGTGAAGGGCCAAGTGCTGGCGATGAGCGCCGGCGGGCCGGCGCAGATGACCGCGTACCTGTCAGGGGCCACACCTGCGACGCTGGCTTCGCCAGCCACCTATAATGCTGAGCAGGCGGCTGTCTAGGAACTTGAGCCGGTGCTCGCCCGCCAGCAAGGTGATCCGTCATCGCCGCAGGTCAGGCAGCAGCCGGCGGACCGCCGACGTCATCCCCACCGCCGCCCACAGGCACAGCACCGGCGTAATCGGCGCGTGGAAGCGTGGGTCGGCGAAGAACGCGACGTGCACAAGCGTCCAGTACGCGACCAGCGACGCCAGCAGCAGGCGCGTGGCGCCGGCGATGCCGCGCGGGAACGAGAGCCACCGGCGCACCCCGACGAGCGCCAGCGCGATCAGCAGCCAGTAGTACACGTCGGACAGTCCGCCGAGCGCGACCTTCACGCCGTGCGCTAGCACGTGGCGCTCGCCGTGGCCGTCGGTCCATTGCAGCGCCTCGTGGTCGCTCTCGTACAGCCAGAACACCTTGCGCGCCGACAGCGTCACCTCGCGCAGCGGGTGATGCACGATGTACTTCAACCCTTCGCGGAAGCCGTCGTTGCTGACCCGCGCCTCGGCGCGTGGCTCGGACAGGTTCGGGTACCGGAACACCAGCTCGTTGACGATGCGCCCGCGCCCGTCGGCCCCCGCCGAGTGCCCGATGTAGAAGTCGACGCCCGCGTTCGTCGAGATCAGCACCGCCGAACCCGACTCGATGTAGTTCCGGACCGTCCACGGCGCGATCACTACGGCCGCCAGCGCGCCAAGCACAAGCGTCCGCGGGAGCGCCGCACGGATCGCGCTTCCACCAGGCCACGCACCCGGCGGCGCGCCGCCCGCTGTATCCGCCGCCCCGTCGCCGCGGCGATCACCGGCGGCGGCTTCGCCCGGCGCCCACAGCCAGAAGGGGAGGGCCACAAGCGGGAGCAGCGCCGCCTGGCCGCGGATCAGCGCCGCATAGCCCACCGCGACGCCCGCCGCGACGAGCAGCCGCCAGCTCCGCCGCGCCGCCGACTCGACCACCAGCCAGAGCGCCAGCAGCAGCACGAACGTGAACGCGGTCTCGCTCAGCGTGACGCCGGCGAAGAAGACGGCGCTCGGCATCAGCGCGTAGAGCAGCGCGCCGAGCATCGCCGCCCTCGCATCGAATGCGCGCCGGCCGATGGCGTAGACGAGCACCACCGTGCCGGCCGCGAACAGCGCGTTCAGCACGAGCGCCGCGCGCACGCTGTCGTCGAAGATCCGGTACACCGCGGCGAGGATGAACGGATACCCCGGCGGCCAGAAGAGCGTCGTCGTGCCGTTGGGGTTGATGTAGCCCGCCGCGTGGGCCAGCGAGCGGCCGAGCAGGTCGTAGCGCCCGGCATCGTCGCGCAGCGTCGGCGTGTAGTTGGTGTACAGGATCCACACGAGCCGCACGGCGAACGCCAGCGCCGCGATGGCCGCGAGCGTCAGCCGCGCGTTCCCGCCAGCGTCGCTCCGCGGGTCTGCGCGGCCGGTGCCGGCTGGCGCCTGATGGGCTCGTCCGGCGTCGGCAGCCGCTTCGCCAGAGGGTGCGGGATAACCAGGCACGCCGCCAGTGTATCGGCGGCCGTCAGTGGCTCCAGCGTCCGCCTCCAGTCCACCGCGACACGGCGTGCTAGACTCGCGCCGCATGTCGCGTTCCGCCTCCCGGACCCTGCTCGTGCTCGCCGCGTTGTTCGTGTCCGCGCTTGCGCTGCGGCTGGCGTGGGCGTGGTGGACGGCGCCGGTCCCGCATCCGCTCGCCGACGAGGAGTTTTTCGCGGCCTCGGCGTTGAGCCTGACGCGTGGTCAGGGCTATCACGTCGCCTTCGCGGGCGGCCACTGGCGGGCCGGCGGCGACGCGACGGCGTTCTGGCCGCCGGGGTTCTCCGCGTACCTCGCGATCGCCTTCCGGCTGTTCGGTGAGCATCTCGCGGTGGCCCGCGCGGCGGACGCTGTGGCGGGCGCCGCGATCGTCGTGCCGGTCTACTACATCGGCCGGCGGCTCTTCGGGGAAGCGGAGGCGCTCGCCGCCGGCGTCATCGCCGCGCTCATGCCGAGCCTCGTGTTCTGGACTCCGGTGCTGCTCGCGGACACGCTCGCGGCGACCCTCGTGGCCGCGACCGCCGCCCTGTTCGTCTGCGCGCTCCCGCGCGCGGGAGGCCCGCTGAGGATCACCTACGTTCTCGCCGGCGCGCTCTGCCTCGCGGCGGCGACATTCGTGCGCGGTCAGGCGCTCCTCGTCCTGCCGGCGGCGGCCGCCTGGTGGTATGTGGAGGGTGTCGGACCGCGACGGGCGCTCGCGCACGCGGCGCTCGTGTTCGCCATCGTCGCGCTCGCTCTCGCGCCCTGGGCGGTGCGCAACGCCCGGGTGCTCGACTCCCCGATCTTGCTCTCGACGAACCTCGGCTACAACCTGCGCGTCGGCCATGCGCCGTACTCGACCGGACGCTACATCGTCCCGCAGGATCTCTGGGACGCGCAGCCGGGGATCCCGTTCCAGCGACGCGAGCTGCTGTTCGACCGCCTGGGCCGCCGTCGTGCCGTCGGCTACGCGCTGCATCACGTGCGGCGCGAGGTCGCGCTCTCTGCCCTGAAGGTCGCGTGGCTGTGGCGTCCGGACTCCGACGTCTTCACGCACGTCGAGAGCTACGGCCTGACGCCGCTTCCGCCCGGCGCACGTACGCCGCTGCTGATCGTGTTCGGCGCGGCGTACGGCATCGTGCTCGCGCTGGCCGGCATCGCGCTGTTGCGCTGGCGCGAGCGGTGGCGGGCGCTGCTCTTTCCTGTTGTGCTCGCCGCCCTGTGGACGGCGGCGCACGTCGTCTTCTTCGGCGAGCCGCGCTACCACCTGCCGCTCCTCGCCGTGATCGTGCCGATGGCCGGTGCATCGGCCGTCTGGCTCGCGCGGGGAGCGCGGCACTCCCGCCGATCCGGCGTCCCGCTTGCCCGCTAGCTCGCCCGCCGTAATAGTGGCAGGCGATGGAAGGGCGCGAGCTGCGCGGCAAGGCGGCGATCACCGGCCTCGGCATCACGGAGATGGGCCGCATCTACGGCCACGACGCGCCGCACTTCGCCGCGGAGGCCGTCCAGCGCGCCGTGGCCGACGCGGGGCTCCGCAAGCAGGACATCGACGGCCTGCTCGTGAGCCCGGGCGTCGCCTCGGTCGGCGGCATGAGCGGCGTCGGCCTGCAGAACTACCTCGGGCTCGCCAACCTGCGCCTGCTGTCGAGCATGAACGTCGGCGGCGCGACGGCGGCGATCATGGTGCAGTACGCGGCGCTGGCGGTCATCCACCGCATGGCGGATCACGTCGTCTGCGTCTTCGCCGATGCGCCGCTGCGCGAGCCGGGCAGGGGCGGCGGCGCCGTCTACGCCGGCATGGGGCGCTCGCCGCGGCCATCGGGCATGGGCGGCCTCTACACGGTCTACGGCGTCTTCGGCGTCAACGCGCACTACGCCCTCGCCGCGCGCCGCCACATGGAGCTGTACGGCACGACGAGCGACCAGCTCGGCGCCATCGCCGTCGCCGAGCGCGCGTGGGCGCGCCTGAACCCGCTGGCCGAGCATCGCGAGCCGATGACGCTCGACGGCTACCGCGCCTCCCGCTGGGTCGTCGAGCCGCTGCGGCTGTTCGACTGCTGCCTCGTCTCGAACGGCGGCGTCGCCGTCATCGTCTCGCGTGCGGAGGAGGCGAACGACCTCGCGCAGCCGCCGGCGTACATCCTGGGCATGGGGCAGGGGCACCCCGGCGACTTCCGCCGTAAGGGCTGGGACGTCGAGACGCAGACGGGCGCGCCGATCGCGAAGGAGCGCGCGTTCTCGATGGCGGGCATCACGCTCGAGGACATCGACGTCGTGCAGGCGTACGACTGCTACACCTACACGGTGCTCGTAACGCTCGAGGACTACGGCTTCTGCAAGAAGGGCGAGGGCGGGCCGTTCGTCGAAGACGGCAGGCTCGGCCCCGGTGGCAGCCTGCCGACGAACACGGGGGGCGGCCAGCTCAGCGCCTACTACATGTGGGGCATGACGCCGCTGTCAGAGGGCGTGATCCAGGTGCGCGGCCAGGGCGGCGCGCGCCAGGTGCCGAAGCACGACGTCGTGCTCGTCACCGGCAACGGCGGCGTCCTCGACCATCACAGCACGCTGGTGCTGGGCGCCGGGGTGTAGTGCGAACCCGGGGACGGGCGCACGCTTGCGGCCGATGTTAGAGGTTCGAGTTGGAGGTGAGACGTTGGATATTGGACTGGCGTGCGTGTACCGGGCGGGAACCGCCATCAGGAGGGAAACAGCACGCCTCCCGTGCTGAGAACGCGATCACCGGGGCCCGAACAATGACCACGTCCGCCTACACCCTCCCGATCCCCGAAGCCGATGCGGCCTCCGCGCCGTTCTTTGAAGGCGCGCGGCGCCATGAGCTGATGCTGATGCGCTGCCGCGCCTGCCGCGCCTGGCGCCTGCCGTCGCGCCCGCGCTGCCCGGACTGCTGGTCGACCGACACGGAATGGGCGCGCGCGAGCGGACGTGCCACGCTCTATAGCTGGGGCATCATGCACCAGAAGCTGCACCCGGCGTTCGCGGAGCGGGTGCCGTACCAGTTCGCGATTGTCGAGCTGGAGGAGGGGCCGCGCATCGTCTCGAGCATCGTCGGCGTGCCGGACAGCGCGCTGCGCGCCGGCCTGCCGCTCCACGCCGTGTACGACGACGTCGCGGACGACGCGACGATCGTGCGGTTCGCGCCGGACAGCGCCGATGGGCCCGCCGGCGCATGAGCCCGAAGTTCGTGCGCGGCGGCGCCCGCCCGCCGGCGAAGCCCGGCACGATCCTGCAAGCGCGCCCGTTCGAGTTGCACGGCACGCGCTACTTCGCCGTGCTCTATCGGCTCGACGCCGAGCCCGAGCCCCGTGAAGCGCGTCTCTCCTTCGACATGATCTACGATGACCCGCGTCCGGGTGACCAGGTGCTGGTCGAATCGGTGCTCGGCGTGGTCGACCGCATGCGGCGCAGGGAGGCGTCATGACCTTCAGCATCATCGCCCGTGACCCGGAGAGCGCGTCCTTCGGCGTCGCCGTCTGCACGGCCGTACCGTGCGTCGGCGCGCTCGTGCCGCACGCGAAGAGCGGCGTCGGCGCCGTGGCGACGCAGTCGTACGTCAACGTCGACCTCGGCCGCGACGGGCTGAAGCTGCTCGGACTCGGCATGAGCCCGCAGGCCGCGCTCGAGGGCCTGCTCGCCGACGACCCGGGCGCGGCGCTGCGTCAGGTGGCGGCCATCGACGCGCAGGGGCGGACGTTCTCTTACAGCGGCAAGGAGTGCGTCGAGTGGTTCGGCAGCCGCGAGGGCACGGACTACTCGGTGCAGGGCAACATGCTGGCGGGACAGGCCGTCGTCGACGCGATGGCGGATGCGTTTGAGCGCGCCGCCGGGGCGCCGTTCAGCGTGCGCCTGCTGGGCGCCCTCGAAGCGGGCCAGGCGGCCGGCGGCGACAAGCGCGGGCGCCAGTCGGCGGCGCTGCTGGTCACGCCGGCGGTGGTCGTCCGGGGCGCGCCCTCCGACTTCGATCCGCGCGCCTACGCGCTCGATATCCGCGTCGACGAGCACCCGGACCCGGTGCCCGAGCTCCGCCGCATCTTCGAGCTGCTGCGCAAGCAGGCTGCCGAGGAGGCCGCCGCGAGCGAAGACCGGTAGGGCGGCCGCCCGGCCGCCCCTGTGATCCAACAGCGCAAGGCCCGCCGACGCGCGAAGGCCAGCCGAGCGCCGATCAGCCGGCTCCGCGCGGCCTCCCTCGCCGTCCTTCGCTGGCATCGGCCGTCGCCGTCGCCGCGGCGGCGGGCGTCGACGCGTCCGTCGGCACAGCCGTGGGCGTCGGCGATGGCGTCATCGTCGGCGTGGCCGTCCATGCGCGGGGCGTCCCCGTGGCTGTCGGCGTCGGCGTCGCTGTCGCTGCTGGCCCGGCGCACCCTGTGCTGCCGTCCGCCAGGTTCACGCTGACGTCCGGGCCGTACGTGTTCTGCTGGGGAACATCCCAGTTGGGAGCGCTGGGGGGCGAGATCGTGAACGTCCCGGTCGTGGTGTCGCCGCCGTCCGGCGGGCCGTACGTGAACACGTGCAGGGTCACGCATCCGGCTGCCGCCTTGCGCGCGAACGTGAGGTTGGCGAGCGTCCCCGCGCTCGTCGTGCTTGCCTGGCCCAGGATCACGCACCCGATGTTCGCCCGCCCTGAGAAGGTCATGGGCGGCGCGCAGAACGTCGGCGCCCCGCTCGTCTCCAGGGCTCCCCCCGATGTGCCAGTGGTGTAGGTGAGCAGGCTGGTGTCGAAGGCCACGGTCGCGTTGAATCCGGAATACGGGTCCTGCGATGCCGACGTCAGCACCGGCACGACGATGTCCCCACCGGAGAGCGCTGGCGTCCCGATCGAGATCCGGCCGCCGATGCTCGGCGCCGGCGGCGGCGAGACGGGGCATGGCGGCGGCGAGACAGCGCCGGGCGTGCACGGCAGCGGTGTCGGCCTGGGCGTGGGCGGCGCACACGGTGGGCTGCTCGCTGGCGGCGATGGCGAGCACGGCGGCAACGGCGGCGGCGCCTGCGGTGTACAGAAGATGCGGATCGTCGCCTCGATGCGCCCGACGTCCACCTGCACGTGGAACGCGCCGATCGGATACGGGCTCGGCCCGAACCGGACGAACGTGCCGGCGTTCCCGTTGAGCGTATACGCGACGTACGGGTCCAGGGATCCCGGCCCGCCGAGCACCTGGAAGAACACAGGCGTGCCATCCGCCACGCTCGTGGAGGCATCGACCAGCGCGCGCACGTTGACCTGCGCGCCCTTGATGCCGTTGCAGACGATCTCCTCCGGCGTCGTCGAGAGCTGGATGACGTGCGCCGCCGCCGAAGGTCCGCAGGGTGGGCTAACCGGCGGCGGGCTGACGGGTGGTGGCGACACGCCCGCATCGCACGGCGGCGGCGAGGGCGGCGTCGCGCAGGGCGGACTGACCGGCGGCGGAGAGATGTTGTTGTCGCACGGCGTCACTGGCGTGGCCGTGACACGGCAGGGCCGAGTGTCCGGGAAGCCGACGCACGTGGCGAAGCCCGGCGTTTGCGTCGCTGCCGGCGTAGCCGTACGCTCGCCGCGCTCATGCGCCGGTGCCAGCGGGCCACCCGTGAGCCCGGCGGCGCCCGCCCCCAGCAGCCCGAACTCGATGGCCGCGACCACCACGAGCAGTGCGCTCCCAATCAAGATCCTGCGGTCCATGCGCCCCTCCTCCTTCTGCGCCTCCAGCCGGCGCCTGCGGCGCTCAGCGCGCCTGCCCCTGCGCCGCCTCCAGCGGCCCCAGCTCGATGCGATACGCCACCACGTCGTACGCGGCCATGCGCGTGAATGTGAGGAAGATGCTGCGGCCGCCGCCGGCCGCGAGCTGCGGATGCTGGTACGGGCTGTAGCAGACCGGTACCGCCGGTTGCGCGATCGCCGAGCAGTCAATCCAGTCCACGGGCGCGCTCCACGGCCCCTCGAGCCGGTCGGCAACGCGCGCGCCGATCTTGCCGATGCCGTCGTTGACGACGGCCACGTACTTCCCGAGGTAGGCGTTGTAGGCGATGCTGCCGCCGGCGTCGTACGAGGTGACGCGCGCGAGCGGGTCCGTGCTGTGTGCATGCGGCCACATCGGGACGGCATCGGCCAACCGTGGCGACCACACCTCGCCCGTCCAGTAGTCGTAGGCGCGCGGGTCCGCCACATTGGCCAGCGGCACCCGCGAGAGGAAGTGGTCGCCGGCCAGCGTCTGGAGGACGACGCGCAGGTAGCCGCCGGCCGCGTCGACCGGCTGCGCCCCGATCACCTGGCTCTGCGACGACCCGGACGCGGCGCCCCAGAGCCGGCGGCTCAGCGTCGTAACCCGCATCGTCGCGGTGTCGACGCGCGCCAGCCCCACCTCGCCGATCCAGTAGGCGTACGGACCGGAGCCGTAGACGTACACGGTGTACACGTCGAACGAATGCGCATCGACCGGGAATGCGCCCGCGGGCCACACCGTGAGCGAGCCATCCTTCGGGATGAAGGGAACCGCGATGCCGTTGCGTGCGTAGTAGTGCAGCTTCGGGCACGCGCCGGGCGCGTCGCCGGAGGACCAGGCGATGCTGTTCGCCTCGATCTGCTTGCCGGACGCGGGCAGGAACAGCGTGTCGCCGAAGAGCCAGTAGGTGCGGCCGCCCACGACCACCGACTGGCCGCCGTCGGCGCCCTGCACCTGCGCGGCGACGGCGTCCGCGTTGGAGAACGAGCACACCATCGTCGCCTGCGCACGCGCGGCGGCCGCCGGCGGCGCCGGTGTGGCCGTCGGAGACGGGGCGGGCGCGGTCACCGGAGGTGCGGCGGCCGCCGGGACCTGCGCTATCGCCGACGGCGGTACGGCCGCCGACGAGCGCAGGGCGCGCGCAGCGAGCAGCACCAGGCCGCTGGCGGCGAGCAGCGCCGAGGCGCCGAGCAGCGCCGGGCCGGCAAGGCGAGAGAGGCGGCCGCTCATGGCGTAGCGATCCTGCGAACGGGCCGGTCGGGGCATCGTTCCGTGCCGCTACCTTCCACCCTGCACCCCCCAGCGTGCCCGCAGTGCACCAGCCTGTGCCCAGCGCGGATCCGGGTCATCACGGACAGCATCGCGCGCAGCGGAGGCCGCTGCACGACGCAGGCCCTACGCGTCGCCGTCAGGTCCGCTACGGACGGCGGACGGGCGCACGATGAAGCTCCGTACGGCCGCGCTGGCGAGCGAATCGACGACGAGGCCGGCGTCGCGGAGGGCCGCGGCCGGGTGCGTGGTCGTGACCCCGATCGCGCGCATGCCGCCCGCTACCGCTGCCTGGATGCCGGCGGGCGCGTCCTCGACCACGACGCAGTCCGAGGGCGGCATGCCCAGCCCCGCCGCGGCGGTCAGGAAGCCCTCCGGGTCCGGCTTGCCGCGCCTGACGTCTTCGGCCGAGACCAGCGCCTGGAACCGCCCTTCGAGCCGCAGCGTCTCGAGGACCATGCGCAGGTTCTCGCCGGGAGTGGATGTCACGATCGCCCTCGCGATGCCGGCCGCGGCGAGGAAGTCGAGCAGATCCGCGACGCCGGGCAGGGGTACGAGGCGCCCGCGCGCCAGGCGCCGGAACGCCGCCTCCTTCTCGCTGGCGAGGCGGTCGCGTACCTCGGGCGCGGCCCCGGGCAACAGCCGTCCGAGGATGGTGTCATTGCGCAGGCCGAACGTCTCGCGGAAGTAGCCGGCCGGCACGGCGATCTCGTATGCGCGCGCGAGCTGTTGCCAGGCCCGGAGATGGCAGGCGCGGCTGTCGACGATGACGCCGTCGAGGTCGAAGAGGACGGCGACGCGACCGGCGCCGGTCAGCGTCCGGTCACTCGGCACGCGAGATGACGACGAGACGGAAGCGGCGGTCGTAGTGGCCGCTCGCGTACGAGTCGCAGCAGGCGCGGCAGGCCACCTTGTCGCGGCGGCGGCGGCGATAGGTGCGGCGGCAGTGGGGGCACATCATGTGCCAGGAGCGCCGCTGGGCACGCTCCTTGTGCGCGAAGGGCGGGCAGGTCACGGTGATCCGCTCGTCGAGCTCCTTCGCCACCATGCGGAACTCCCGCCCGTGCGGCGCGATGCGGCGCCCGTAGCGCCAGCGCGCCGCCCAGTGCGCCAGCTCGTGCTTGAGGACGAGCAGCGTCTCGTCGATGCCGTGGTCGCGGTGGTAGAGCGTCGCGATGCGGATCTGGCCGGTGTCGGGATAGCAGCGGCCGGCGCTCGAGGTCATGCGGCCGCTCAGCTCGACGCTCGGGTACGGCGCGCGGGCCATCGCGATGACGTCGCGGAAGTGCAGCTTGACCAGACGGTCGAGCGCGTCCTGTAGTTCGGCCTGAAGCCAGAACTCCGGCCCGCCCAGCGGCAGCATGTAGCCTTCGATGTTGACGGAACGGCTAACCAAGACGCCCTCGCTCCGAGCGGTGGATCAAGGCCTCGGCCCTTTCTGTAGCTATCGGCTGGTATGGGCAGCAGGCGCGTCCGCCGCCATCAGGTGAGGCTCCGGCGGGACGATGCGGGGACGCTGCCTGTCGCCCGTATGGTACATCGCCGGGGCGCAAAGCGGGGGTTGGAAGCGGCAGCTCTTGGGCCGAATTATGTATTGACAAGCATCCGGCCGGGGTCGTGGGCAGATACGATGATGGCCGGCTACGGTGCCGATACGATACGTCTATCGCCGGGCAGGATGCAGCGCATGCGAGCGCCGTGGCCCAGGGCCGGACGCCGGCGCCGGCGGCTGTGGACACAGCGCGCGGTGTCACCGATCATGCTTGCAGGCAGGTTCGGAGCCGAAAGGATGTGTCCGTGACCGACAGCTTCAAGTGGCTGCCCCCGTCCCTCAAGGCCTACTACGCCGGCATGGCCATCCCGCCTCCCGACAGCATGCCCTGGACGCCGCTGCGCAAGCCGCTGCGCGACGCGCGCATCGCCCTCGTGACGACGGCAGGCATCAACGTGCGCGGCGTCGAGCCACCGTTCGACTTCGAGCGGGAACAGCGCGAGCCCAACTGGGGCGACCCGACGTACCGGACGCTGCCGCGCGACCTGCGCCAGGAGCAGGTGCAGGCCGGACATCTGCACATCAACAACGACGACCTCCTGCGGGATGTGGACGTGGCGTTCCCGGTGCACCGCATGCTCGAACTGGAAGCCGCGGGCGAGATCGGCGCGCTGGCGCAGACGAACTACTCGTTCATGGGCTACCAGCCCGACACGACGGAGTGGCGCCAGCGCTACGCGCCCGAGGTCGCCCGGCGCATGAAGGACGAAGCCGTCGACGCCGTGCTGCTCACCCCGGTCTGACCGGACTGCTGCCGCGCCGTGAATGCGCTGGCACGCTCGTTCGAGGCTGCAGGCCTCAGCACGGTGGTTGTCAACATCATGCCGGTCTGGGGCGAGCGCTTCGGCACGCCGCGGACGCTCGGCGTCGAGTTCCCGTTCGGGCACACCGTCGGTCCGGCCGGCGACGCCGCGCTGCAGACGCGCGTCGTCCGCGCCGCGCTGGCGCTGCTCGAAGCGCCGGGCGCCCCGCCGCTCGTGCGCGACTTCGAAGAGCCGTGGCCGGGCGATTTCGACGAGTGGAAGCGCGCCTGGCATCCGAAGGAGCCATCGCCGATCGTGCGTTGGGTCCGGCAGCAGGCGGAGCGCCGCGCGCGGGAGCGCCAGGCGGGCGGCGGCTAACCTCCGGGTGGGTCTGGTGGCCCGAGAGCCTGCGACCACCGGCGCCGGGCGCCTGAGGCGTGCGGGCGGTACAATCGCGCCGCGAGCGAAAGGAGCGCGAACCGATGGCGCTGGAGGTCCGGCCGTACACAGAGCAGGAGGCTGACGCGTTCTTCCGCGTGCCCGGGATCGTCTTCGGCAACCACACGGTGGCAGGCGACGGCGCGGGCATGCCGCCGGTGCCACCCGAATGGACGCTCTGTGCGTTCGAGGACGGGCAGCTCTCGACCGCCTACGCCGCCTTCCCGTTCATGATGCGCCTGAACGGCGGCACGGCCCCGGCCGCAGGCGTCACGCTGGTTGGCACGCTGCCGTGGTTCCGCCGGCGCGGCCACCTGCGCGCGATCATCGAGGCCGACTTCCGGCGCCGGCACGAGCAGGGGCAGGAGCCCATCGCCATCCTCCTCGCCTCGATCGCCGCCATCTACCAGCGCTACGGCTACGCCGTCTGCTCCGCGCGCTACCAGTACAGCATCGACCCCAAGCTCATCGGCTTCGCGCCGACGCTGGCGCCCGCCTCCGGGACGTGGCGCGAGGCGTCGCGCGACGAGCTGCCGCTGCTCCAGTCCATCTACGACGAGTTCATCCGCGAGCGCAACGGCTACCTGCTGCGGCTGCCGCAGATCTGGGAGTGGGAGGTGCTGGGGCTGAGCAACCTCTTCGGCATCGGCGAGCAGGGCCCGAGCCTGGCGGCCGTCTACGAGGAGGCCGGCGAGCCGAAGGGCTACGTCTGCTACGCGCCGAAGGAGTACCAGATGTACCCGGACGGCGCCGCCGCCGGACAGCGCATCTTCGTGCGGGACTACGCCTGGCTCACACCCTCGGCGTACCGGGCGATCTGGGAGCACTTCGCGACGTTCGACCTCGCCCGCCGCATCGTCGTCGACCGTGCGCCGGTCGACGACCCCGCCTTCGACGTGATGCTCGACCCGCGCGAGCTGCACGCCACCAAGGGAGACTGGCTGCTCGGCCGCATCATCGACCTCGATCGCGCCCTGCCGCTCCGACCGTACGGTTGCGGCGGCCGCCTGACGTTCGAGGTGCGCGACGCGATGTGCCCATGGAACGCCGGCCGCTGGGCGCTCGATGCGGGCCCCGAGGGCGCGGCCGTCGCCCGGACGGACGAGAGCCCGCAGCTCTCGCTCGACATCGCCGCGCTCGCGCAGATCCTGTTTGGCCAGGTGTCGCCGTCGCGCGCCGTCCGCTACGGCCGCGCGGAGGCGTCGCCGGGCGCGCCGCTCGCGCTCTGGGACGCGATGTGGCGGACGCACTACGCGCCGTTCTGCCCGGACATCTTCTGACGTGCCGGCAACGAGCGATACCGAGGCGCGGCGCCGACGGCTCGCAGGTGTCCTGTGAAGGTAACGGAGCTGATATGAAGACGACGCACATCCCCGCCGGGCCGGAGCAGCTCAGCGCCGACTGGCTGACCGATGCCCTGCGCCAGAATGGCATTCTCGGCCGCGCGAAGGTCGCCGCATTCGATGCTGCGCTGATCGGCGAGGGGGCCGGCTTCATCGGCCAGCTCGCGCGCGTCGGGCTGCGCTACGACCGCGACGAGCCCGGCGCGCCGCGCACGCTGATCGCCAAGTTCCCGGCAGCGACCGAGGGGGGCCGCGAGATCGGCAACCTCTTTCGCTTCTACGAGCGCGAGATCCGCTTCTACGAGGAGATCGCCCGTCGCGTCGAGCTGCGCACGCCGAAGCGCTACCACAGCGCCATGGACGTCGGACGCGGCCAGTACGTGCTCCTGCTCGAAGACCTGGCCCCGGCGCGCGTCGGCGACCAGGTCGCGGGCTGCTCGCTCGACGAGGCGCGGCTCGCCGTCAGCGAGCTCGCGAAGTTCCACGCGGCCTGGTGGCAGCACCCGGAGCTCGACGCGATGGACTGGATGCTCGTCGTCGATGACCCCGTCCACCAGTCGGCGGAGCAGTCCTACGCGGAGGCCTGGGAGCCGTTCGTCGAGAACTTCGCGGGCGGCCTCTCGAAGGAGATGCTCGCCATCGCGGAGCGCGTCGGCGACAACGTGATCAACCTGCTGCACGGCTTCGCCGACGAGCCGCGCACGATCATGCACGGCGACTACCGGCTGGACAACATGTTCTTCGCCGGGCCGGCCGGCGGACCGGAGTTCGCCGTCGTCGACTGGCAGATCACGTCGCGCGGGCGCGGGATCTTCGACCTCGCGTACTTCGTCTGCGGCGGCCTGCAGCCGGCCCTGCGGAGGGCGCACGAGATGGAGCTGGTGCGCCTGTACCACGACATCCTGCTGGCGCGCGGTGTCAAGGGCTACGACTTCGACCGCTGCCTGCGCGAGTACCGGACCGGCGCCCTCTACCTGCTGGTGTACGTCGTGATCTCGCTCGGCACGCTCGACACGGCGAACGAGCGCGGCGTGGCGCTCTTCCACGCCTGGCTCGATCGCGCGACGACGGCGATCCTGGAGCTGGATGCGGGCGAACTGATGCCCGGGTGAGTCTCCCTCCAACGTGGCGAGAACTCACGCTCGCTGACCTCCGCCTGCGTGAGAAGGTGCGCGACGGCGTGCGGCGCAAGCTCCCGGTTTGGCGTGCGATGATCACAGGCCGCGCGAGGTGAGCCCTAGCCTGAGAAGGACGACGTGGCAGCCCTTCGGGCGGGTCCCATTGCCGTCCATGCGCGCATGTTAGCACGTTACCTGAGGCGCGGATCGGCGCGGCTCGACCGCCGCGCGGCTACACAAGCTCCGAGATCGACCGCACGATGCGGTGTGGCCGCACGTCCCCAGGAGCCGCCGGCCGCGCCCCAGCGCCGCCATCGACCCACACCGCGTGCAGGCCGAGCGCCACTGCCGGCGCAATGTCGGCCTCGAGGTTGTCGCCGACCATCCACGCTGCCGCCGGCTCGCAGCCGACCGCCGCCAGCGCGTGCCGGAAGACGCGCTCGTCGGGCTTGCCGCAGCCGAACTCGCCTTCGATGACGATGCAGGCGAAGTATTGCGCCAGCCCGAACCGCTCGATGCTCCGACGCTGGCTCTCCGCGCCGCCGTTCGTCAGGAGCGCCAGGCGCGCGCCGCGCTCGCGCAGCGCCGCCAGCGTCTCGATCGCGCCCGGGTACGGTGCGATCGCGGCGGTGCGGCGCGCGCGGTAGTCGTCCGCGATGCGGTCCGCGAGGTCCACAGGGCGCAGGCCCGCGTCGTCAAACGCGAGGCGGACGATCGCGCGGCTCGCCGCATCCAGGTCCAGGCGGCCATTGCGCGCTCGCTCCGCGTCGTCCCAGAACCACGTCCGGCGCGCGCGGATCGCCTCGTGCAGCGCGGCGGGCGCGAACGAGCCGTCGCAGTGCGCCTCACACGACGCCAGCCACGACTCCTCCATCCCCGACTGCCAGTCGAGGATCGTGCCGTCCATGTCGAACAGGATGGCTTGCGGTGGGTTCATCGTCGTTGGTCGTTAGGAGCTGAGGAGGGTCCTGCTGGAGTACGTCCAACCCGCAGCCGATATGCGATCCACGAACCGAAGAACAGCAGGCGCCCTGCAGTCTTCGCCAATGCAGAGTTGCGGCCGGGAGCGACGAGGAACGCCGCCAGCGTAAGAGCGCCAGCAAGCCACCAGCGACGGTCCGCGAGGGTTCCGGCTACAAGCCCCGCGCTGCAGATCGGCTCGAGTCGTGCCAGGCTCCGTTCGTACGTGTGCTCCATAAGCCGTTCGTTGCGAGACAATGCGGCGACCGCTTGGATCACGAAAATCGCCGCGAGAACCGTCAGCGAATGACGCGCCAGCCAATGCGCGCGTACACGGCTCGCCCACATCGCGTAAGCGGCTAGTAGTAGATGGATCGCCCCCGCGAACGATGCTTCTCGCGCTGATACTGCATGTGCTTCTCTGGTCGTTGCGGAGGAGTCATCCATGGGGCACTAACCAGCGCCTGATCTGGTCGGCGTGCTCCCGGTAGTGCTCGTCGGCGTTCGCGCTGATGATCTGGCCCAGCGGCCCGCCCGGCGCCCACGCGGTCGTCGCGTCGAGGTCGTCCGTTAACGCCGCCACTGCCTCGACCATGGACTCGTACGATTGGCGCGACTCTTCGAGGATGGCGTCGAGCAGGCGATCCCGGTTCACATCGTAGACGCTCTGGTTGAACGCGTCGATCGTCTCCTGCGTGAAGGGGCCTTCTTCGCGCCGGCCCGTGCGGATCCACTTGAGGCACAGCTCCTCCCACGCGCTGATGTGCGCCAGCACGTCCTTTACCGACCAGCCGCCGTCGAGCGCCGGCGCGGTCATCTGAGCCTCGTCGAGCGGCGCGACGAGCGCGTCGAGCGTCGCACGGTCGCGCTTGATGCTGGCGATCAGCTCGTCCTTCGTCATCGGGTGGCCTTTGCGGCGGGCCTCGGGGCCGCGTCCCCGCGCACCTGTCGGCCGCTCTTGGCGCGGCCGTTCTTCGCCGCCCGAGCGGCCGCCGCCTTCGTCCGTCCGTTCGTCCTGCGGCGCTGCGCGCCGTTCGCCGCCGAACGCGCGCGTGCCACCGCCAGCCGCTCTGCCGGCAGCACGCGCTTCAGGTACTGGCCCGTGAAGCTGTGCTCGACCAGCGCGATCTCCTCCGGCGTGCCCTCCGCGACGATCTCGCCGCCGCGGTCGCCGCCGAGCGGTCCCAGGTCGATGATGTGGTCGGCGTTCTTCATGACGTCGATATGGTGCTCGATGACGATCACCGTGTTGCCACCGTCGACGAGCCGCTGCAGCACCGCCAGCAGGGCGCGCGTGTCCTCGAACGACAGCCCGGTCGTCGGCTCGTCGAGGATGTACAGCGTGCGGCCGGTGGAGCGCTTCGACAGCTCGGTCGACAGCTTGACGCGCTGCGCCTCACCGCCCGACACGGTCGTCGCCGGCTGCCCGAGGCGGATGTACCCCAGGCCGACGTCGCGGAGCGTCTCGAGCTTCGCGCGCAGCCGTGGGATGCGCTCGAAGAACTCGAGCGCCTCGTCGACGGTCATGTCCAGCACGTCGGCGATGGTCTTGCCGCGGTACGTGATCTCGAGCGCCTCACGGTTGTAGCGCTTGCCCTTGCACACCTCGCACGGCACCGTCACGTCCGGCAGGAAGTGCATCTCGATCTCGATGTAGCCGTCGCCCGCGCACGCCTCGCAGCGCCCGCCCTTGACGTTGAAGGAAAACCGCCCCGGCGTGTAACCGCGCAGCCGCGCCTCCGGTACCGACGCGAACAGCTCGCGGATCGGCGTGAACGTGCCGGTGTAGGTCGCCGGGTTCGATCGCGGCGTGCGGCCGATCGGCGACTGGTCGATGTCCACGACCTTGTCGATCTGGCCCAGCCCGTCGATGCGCTCGACCTTTCCGGGCCGGTCGCGCGCGCCGTACAGCTCCTGCGCCGCCTTCTTGTACAGCAGCTCGTTGATCAGCGTGCTCTTCCCCGAGCCCGAGACGCCGGTGATACAGACGAACCTGCCGAGCGGGATGCGCACGTCGATGTCCTTGAGGTTGTTCTCGCGCGCGCCGACGACGGTGATCCATTGGCCGCTGCCCGGCCGCCGGGTCTCCGGCAGCGGCACCTGGCGCCGCCCGCTCAGGTAGCTGCCGGTCATCGACTCCTCGCACGCCATGATCGCCTCGATGGGCCCCTGCGCGACGACGCGGCCGCCGTGCTCGCCGGCGCCCGGCCCCATGTCGATGATGTGGTCGGCCGCGCGCATCATCGCCTCGTCGTGCTCGACGATGAGCACGGTGTTGCCGAGGTCGCGCAGCCGCTCGAGCGTGCGGATCAGCCGCGCGTCATCGACGGGGTGCAGGCCGATGCTCGGCTCGTCGCAGACGTACAGCACGCCCATCAGGCTGGAGCCGATCTGCGTCGCCAGGCGGATGCGCTGCGCCTCGCCGCCGGAGAGCGAGCCGGCCGCGCGGTCGAGCGTCAGGTAGTCGAGCCCGACGTCGAACATGAACGTCAGGCGGGCGCGGATCTCCTTCAGGATCTGGCGCGCGATCGCCTGCTCGCGCTCGCTCAGCGGCGTTTCGGGGCCGGCGAGCAGCTCCACCCAGTCGCGCGCCTCGCGCACGTCCATCGCCGTCACCTGCACGATGTTCTTGCCCGCGACGGTGACGGCGAGCGTCTCCGGCTTCAGGCGCGCGCCCTTGCACGCCGGGCACGGGTTCGCTGCCATGTAGCGCTCGATCTCGCCGCGGATGTAGTCGGAGTCCGTCTCCTTGTAGCGCCGCGCCAGGTTCGGGATCACGCCCTCGTACGTCGTGTCCCAGCGGTTCTTGTGGCCGCTCGACGTGTTGTAGGTGATGCTGATCGGCGTCTCGTCGCCGTACAGGACGATGTCCAGGTGCTTCTGCTTCATCTTGCTGACGGGCACATCGAGCGAGAAGCCGTGCTTCTTCGCGACCGCCTCGACCATGCGGAAGTACCAGGTGTTCGTCGCCGCGCTGCGCGACCACGGCGCGATCGCGCCCTCGCTGATCGACAGCGCGCGGTTCGGGATCACGAGCGATGGGTCCAGCTCCATCTTCGTGCCCAGCCCCGTGCACTCCGGGCAGGCGCCGTGGGGGCTGTTGAAGCTGAAGCTACGCGGCGCCAGCTCGCCGATGTTCGTGCCGTCGAAGGCGCAGGCGTAGTGCTCGGAGTACATCCGCTCGCCCTCGCCCTCGACGTCCACCAGCACCGTGCCGCCGCCGAGCTTCAGCGCCTGCTCGACGCTGTCCGCGAGCCGGCTCGCGCTCGACGCGCTGCCTTCGCCCGCCGTGCCTTCCGTGACGAGCCGGTCGACGACGACCTCGATCGTGTGCTTCTTCTTCTTGTCGAGGTCGATGTCCTCGGCGAGGTCGCGGATGCGGCCGTCAACGCGCACGCGCACGTAGCCCGCGCGCCGCGCGTCCTCGAAGATGTGCAGGTGCTCGCCCTTGCGGTCACGGATGATCGGCGCCAGGACCATCAGCTTCTTGCCCGGCTCCGTCGCCAGGATCGCGTCGACGATCTGCTGCACCGTCTGGCGCTCGATCGGCCGGCCGCAGACGGGGCAGTGCGGCGTGCCGGCGCGGGCGTAGAGCAGGCGCAGGTAGTCGTAGATCTCCGTCACCGTGCCGACGGTGGAGCGCGGGTTGCGGCTGGCGCCCTTCTGGTCGATGGAGATGGCGGGTGAGAGGCCCTCGATGTAGTCGACGTCGGGCTTCTCCATCTGGCCGAGGAACTGGCGGGCGTAGGCGGAGAGCGACTCGACATAACGCCGCTGCCCCTCGGCGTAGATGGTGTCGAAGGCGAGCGAGGACTTGCCGGAGCCGGACAGCCCCGTAATCACCACGAGCCTGTCGCGCGGGATCGTGACGTCGATGTCCTTGAGGTTATGTTCGCGGGCGCCTTTGACGATGATGGCGTCCAGGGGCATCGGGGACCCTCCGGGTCGGGCTATGAGAGGTGGGAGGCTGGAGGTCGGGCAGGGCGCGTCGCGCCCCACGCCCGATGGCACGCCTCGCATCAAGTATCGCGCCGTCCGCACCGTAGAGACAGGTCGTCAGACCTGTCCGCCCGCCGGCTGGCGCAACCGGGTCGGGCTATGAGAGGTGGGAGGCTGGAGGTCGGGCAGGGCGCGTCGCGCCCCACGCCCGATGGCACGCCTCGCATCAAGTATCGCGCCGTCCGCACCGTAGGGACAGGTCTTCAGACCTGTCCGCCCGCCGGCTGGCGCACGACTCCCGGCAGGTCATCATAGCACGGGTGTTCGCTGGCGGATCATCGCGGCGGGCGCCTGCTGACGCCGGGTGTGTCAGGAGATGCGGCGGTGACGATCAGCAGTAGCCCAGCACAAGCGTGACGACGTATGCGTGCGGATAGCTCCGCAGTCGGGCGATCTCGTCCTGGCGGTTGATGATCCCGTCCTCACGCCCGCTAAACTCGGCGACGTGGACGCATTCCGGTGGAGCGCGCCCCTCCCGAGGGCGAACCCAGTTGTCGGTCGGTCTGCCGCCCGGGGCGCGATCGGTTTCAAGCTGGAAGCCGCGCGCAGCTAACTCTTGTCTGTAGTGAGCGTACGTGGCCGAGAACGGATCTGGCGTCCCATAGAAGACGTCGAAGCGGTAAGCGCCGGAGTAGAGGCTCCGACAACAGCTGTGTGTGTAGACCGGCGCTGAGCTGCGCGGCGCGATGTCCGCGAGGATGGGATAGGTTCGGGGAGGCGTTCGCGTGTTTATTGTGACGACTCCCGCGACCAGAACAAGAATCAGCGCCAGAAGGAGGAAGGGCGCAGCAATAAACGAGATTGCGATACAGCCACTGCGCAAACCCGTCGGCGGCGATTCGCGCCAGCCGCTAGGGTGCGAGGGGCCCGACTGACGGGAATCCTCCTGCGTGCCGATACCTTTCAACTGCACGCGCGCATGTTACACCCGTCGTCCATCTCGGGGGTGTGTCCACGTGACCGTCGCCTCCACGTACACCGACGGCGGAGGGCGGCGGTGCGACAGGCGCTTCGCCCACGTCGTCCCCAGCGCGCGCAGCTCGTCGGCGTCGAACAGGCGCGCCTGCTCGATGCGCAGCCCGCGACGCGCGTACAACGGCGCCAGCGTCGCGCGCACGTACTCGGGCGTCGGCTCGGGCAGGTCGCGCGCGTCGATGGGCACCGGGTCGTCGAAGATGCGCGT
>JAGWOC010000060.1 GCA_028872875.1 Chloroflexota bacterium
GGACACCGATCGACTCGAGCGCCTGGCGCGCCTCGGCGGCGGCGCGCCGATCCTGGTACTCCGCGACGAACTCCTGGCTGAACGATGCGACGGTCATGGCGCACCTCCTTCCGGATCCAGTATAGGCTCGATGGCGGGCGCGGTGACGGTTTCTTGCGCGATTCTCACGTGTTGACGACACCGAGGCGGCTCCGTCCGGGAGGGCTGCGCCCCGGCCGCGGCCGAGCCGGAAACGCGGCGCAGGGGCACACGGCCTTGTGCCCCTGCGGGTGCCGCACCGTGGCACGGCGCGCCGCCGCCGTCGCCGGGACACCGAAGCGCCCCGCCGGGATTGCGGCGGGGCGCTTGCCGATCGCTGATCGCGGAGCCGGGTGGCAGCCGGCTAGTAGTCCATCGGTGGCGGCGCCGGGGCCGCGGATGGCGGCTCCGGGATCTCGGTCACCAGCGTCTCGGTAGTGAGCACCATGGCGGCGATGCTGGCGGCGTTCTCGAGCGCCGAGCGCGTCACCTTCGCCGGGTCGATGATGCCTGCCTTGAGCATGTCGACGTACTGGTCGTTGCGCGCGTCGTAGCCGAAGGTCTTGCCCTTGCCGTTGCGGATGTTCTCGATGACGACGGAGCCTTCCTGGCCGCCGTTCTCGGCGATGATCCGCGTCGGCTCCTCGAGCGCGCGCTCGAGGATGGCGGCGCCGGTGCGCTCGTCGCCGGCGAGCTTCTCCCTGGCCGCGACGACGGCCGGGATCGCCCGCAGCAGGGCGACGCCGCCGCCGGGCACGATGCCCTCCTCGACGGCCGCGCGGGTCGCCGAGAGGGCGTCCTCGACGCGCAGCTTCTTCTCCTTCAGCTCCACCTCGGTGGCGGCGCCGACCTTGATCACCGCGACGCCGCCGGCCAGCTTCGCCAGCCGCTCCTGCAGCTTCTCACGGTCGAACTCGGAGGTGGCTTCCTCGGTCTGCGCCTTGATCTGGCGGATGCGGTCCTGCAGCGCGCGGTCGGTGCCGTAACCCTCGATGATCGTCGTCTCGTCCTTGGTCGAGACGACGCGGCGGGCGCGGCCCAGGTCGCTGACCTGGGCGTTCTCCACCTTCAGGCCCATCTCCTCGGTGATGAAGGTGCCGCCGGTGAGGATCGCGATGTCCTCGAGCATCGCCTTGCGGCGGTCGCCGAAGCCCGGCGCCTTGACAACGAGGGCGTTGATCGTGCCGCGCAGCTTGTTGACGACGAGCGTGGCGAGCGCCTCGCCGTCCGCGTCGTCGCAGACGATGACGAAGTTCTTCGTCACCTGCAGCACCTTCTCGAGCACGGGCAGGATATCGGCAACGGCGGAGATCTTCTTGTCGGTGATCAGGATGTAGGGCTCTTCGAGCGAGGCTTCCATGCGCTCGCTGTTGGTGACGAAGTAGGGCGAGACGTAGCCGCGGTCGATGGCCATGCCCTCGACGAACTCCGTCTCGAACTTCAGGCCCTTGGACTCCTCGACGGTGATGACGCCATCCTTGCCGACCTTCTCCATCACCTCGGCGATCATCTCGCCGACCTCGGCGTCGCCGGCGGAGATCGTGGCGACCTGGGCGATCTGGTCGCGGCCGGAGACCGGGGTCGCGAGCTTGCGCAGGCTCTCGACGACGACGCGCACGGCCTCCTCGAGCCCGCGCTTGAGCGCCATGGGGTTGGCGCCGGCGGCTACGTTCTTCATGCCCTCGCGCACCATCGCCTGGCCGAGGACGGTGGCGGTGGTGGTGCCGTCGCCGGCGACGTCGTTCGTCTTGGTGGCGATCTCCTTGGCGAGCTGGGCGCCCATGTTCTCGAACGGGTCGCGCAGCTCGATCTCCTTGGCGATCGAGACGCCGTCGTTGACGACGGACGGCGCCCCGAATTTCTTGTCGAGCACGACGTTGCGGCCGCGCGGCCCGAGCGTCACCTTGAGCGCGTCGGCGAGTGCGTCGACGCCTGCCTTGAGGGAGCGCCGCGCCTCCTCATCGAATACAAGTTGCTTTGCCATCTCTTCTCCTGTGGATACGTGAGGCGTGATTCGGGGGGTGAGCCTGGATGCCGGACACGAGAGGCTGGACGATCGGCGCTCGCACCGCCTCTCGCGTCCAGCCTCCGACGTCCGGCCGGTTTACTCGACCTTCGCCAGGATGTCCTTCTCGGAGAGGACGATCACCTCTTCCTGGTCGATCTTGACTTCCTGCCCGGTGTACTTGGCGAAGAGCACGCGGTCGCCGACCTTGACGTCCATGGCGATGCGCTTGCCGTCGTCGTCGAGGCGGCCCGGGCCGGCGGCGATCACGTCGCCCTGCTGGGGCTTCTCCTTCGCCGTGTCCGGGATGACGATGCCGCTCGCCAGCACCTCCTCCTGCACGGTGGGGCGGATGACGATGCGGTCGTGCAGCGGCACGAGCCTGGTACGGGAGGCGGGCTTCGCCTTCGGGGCGCCGTTCCTGGATGCGGGCTTGGATTTCATAGCAGCCTTGGCCAACTGTCTTCCTCCTGTGCGTGGTACGTGGGTTGCCGTCCGGGGTTTCGCGCGATCTTAGCACTCGTTGTGGGAGAGTGCTAGCTGATGATACGGCAGCGATTCTGCCGATGCAAGGGGGTGGGGCGGGGGTGGAGGTTGGAGGTCGGAGGTCAGAAGCAGAAGCAAGGAGCAGAGCGGCGGACAGCGGGCCGGTGTCCGGCCAGGGCCGCCTGCTCCTGTCGTCCTGCTGTCCCCGCTCGCCCGCCCCAGCCCCGCCTCCCACCTCCGGCTTCCCGCCCCCCACGTCCCGCCTCCCGTCTCCCGCTTCCCGATCGTACGCGGAAGCGTGTAGACTGCGTCCATGGCGAAACGACCGCCGGCGCCTCGGTGGGACGCGCACTCCGTGCGGGGGTTGCGGCGCCACCTGGCGCTGACGCAGGAGCAGCTCGCGGGGGAGCTCGGCGTGCGCCAGCAGACGGTCAGCGAGTGGGAGACCGGCGCCTACCGCCCGCGCGGCGCCAGCGGCCGCCTGCTGACGATCGTCGCCGAGCGCGCGGGCTTCGACTACGAAGCGCGGCCACCGGAGCCGCCGGCATGAGCGGCGTGGCGGTCTCTCGAGAGCGCGCCGCATACGACGGCGGGCGAACGACAGCAGACAACAGACGGCAGATGCCGCCGGCCTGCGAGACGCACGGCAGCTCCGCAGCGGAGAACGACCCGGCCTCCGACCTCCTGGCGCACGGCGACCCGCAGCCCCTGCCGCGCCTCACCGAGGCGCAGCTCGCCGCGCTCTGGCGCGGACGGCGCTTCCCGGAGGGGGCGCTGGTGACGCGCGGCGGCGTGCCGGTGCGGGTCGTCCACCAGGGGAGGCCGGGGCGCGGGCCGGGGCCTGACTTCCGCGGCGCCGTGATCGCCGGGCCGTCCGGGCTGACGCTGCGCGGCGACGTCGAGCTGCACGTCCGCTCGTCGTCGTTCCGCGCCCACGGCCACGCCGCCGACCCGGCGTACGCCGGGGTCGTCCTGCACGTCGTCTTCGACGACGACACCGGGGCCGACACGCCGCTGCCCGGCGGCGGCACGGCGCCGGTCGTGGCGCTGGCGCCGTGGGTCGCCCGGCGCGCGGGCGAGCTGGAGCGCTGGCTGGAGCGGCCGCCGCTCTGGCGCGAGCCCTGCCACGACGCCGTGGCGCGCCTGGGCGCGGAGGGCGCCGGCGCCACGCTCGACGCGGAGGGGGACCGGCGCCTCGCCGCGCACGCCGCGCGGTACGCGGAGGAGGCCGCCGCGGACGGCATCGGCCAGGCGCTGTACGCGGGGCTGCTCGAGGCGCTCGGCTACGGTGGCAACAGCACGCCGATGCGGGCGCTGGCGCGGGCCCTGCCCTGGCGCGCGCTGCGGGCGGGAGGAGAGCGCGCGCCGCGGCGAGGCATCGCGCGGCGGCAGGCGTTCGAGGCGCTGCTGCTCGGCGCGGCGGGTCTGCTGCCATCACAACGGGGGCGGGCCGTCCCGCCGGATGCGTACGTCGAGCCGCTCGAACGGACCTTCGCGGCGAGCGGGCTGGCCGCCATGCCGGCGGCGGCGTGGAAGCTGTGGGGCGTCCGGCCGGCGAACGCGCCGGCGCGGCGCCTCGCCGCGGCGGCGGCGCTGCTCGACGCGCTCGGCGAGCCGTCCGCGCTGCTCCGGGTGCCCGGCGCCGCGACCGCCGGCGAGGCGCTGCGGCCGCTCTCTGCGGTCGCCGAGGGCTACTGGCGCACACACTTCGACCCGTGCGCGGGGCCGTGCCGGCTGCCGCCGGCGCTCGTCGGCCGCTCGCGCGCGCTCGAGATCCTGGTCAACGTCGTCCTGCCCGCCGCCGTCGCGGGCGGCGACGCGGCGCGCGCCCGCGCCCTCTACGCCCGCTTGCCGCGGCCGGCGTCCTACGGCGCCACGCGCTTCCTCGAGGGGGCGCTCGCCTCGGGCGGCGGGCGGGTGCCGCTGGATACACGCCGCGCACAGGGCCTGCTGGCGCTGCACCACGACTGGTGCACGCAGGGCGGCTGCGGGCGCTGCCCGCTGAGCGAAGGGAGAGAGGGCGAGGGCCGGAGGTCAGAAGGCGAGGGCGGGAGACGATAGGAGCTCGGCGCGCAAACGGCGATCGGTACCTGATGACGGACGACGACAGGCCCCGGACGCCGGAGTGATGACCGACGACTGCTACCTGGCGACTGAGAACCTATGAACAGAACCGCATCGCGGGCTGCGGGTCGAGGTCCCAGCCGGCACGGAGGGCGTCGAAGCGGAAGTGTGCGCAGGCGGCGATCATGGCGCCGTTGTCGGTACAGAGCACGGGCGGCGGCGTGAAGACCGGCACCGGCGAGCGCGCGGCGAGCGCCTCGCGCAGCGGGCCGTTGGCGGCGACGCCCCCGGAGAGGAGCAGGCTGCGGGCCCCCTCGCGCTGTGCCGCCAGCACGGCCTTCTTCGACAGCACGTCGACGACCGACGCCTGGAACGCCGCCGCCAGCTCGGGCACGGGCGGTGGCGGGCCGGCCTCACCGCGTACGCTGTGCAGCACCGCGGTCTTGAGGCCGCTGAAGCTGAAGTCGTCGCTGCCACGGAGCCAGGCGCGCGGCAGACGCAGGCGCGTCTTCGCGGCGGCCCGCGCCTCGCGCTCGACGGCCGGGCCGCCCGGGAAGCCGAGCCCGAGCAGGCGCCCGACCTTGTCGAAGGCCTCGCCGGCGGCGTCGTCGCGGGTGCGGCCGAGCCGCCGGTAGTCGCCGTGGCCGCGCATCAGCACGAGGTCCGTGTGGCCGCCGGAGACGATCAGGCCGAGCGCCGGCAGCTCCGGCTCGCGGTACGCGCGCCCGGCGGTCTCGATCCAGTTGGCGTAGAGGTGCGCCTCCAGGTGGTTGACGGCGAGCAGCGGCAGGCCGTGGGCGTAGGCCAGCGTCTTCGCTGTGTTGACGCCGACCAGCAGCGCACCGGCGAGCCCCGGCCCGGCGGTGACGGCGACGGCCGCCAGGTCGCGCCAGCCGGCGCCGGCCTCGGCGAGCGCGGCATCGACGACCTGCAGGATCACTTCGAGATGATGGCGCGAGGCGACCTCGGGCACGACGCCGCCGTACGCGGCGTGCAGGTGGAACTGCGAGGCGATGACGTTCGAGCGCAGCCAGCGGCCCGACGCGACGACGGCGGCCGCGGTCTCGTCGCAGGAGGTCTCGACGCCCAGGATCAGGCGGAGGCCGGAGGTTGGAGGTCGGATGTCGGGCACGGCCGCATTGAATCACGCGTACGCCGCGGGCGCGAACCGGCGACGGCGATGAAGGCTTCGCGCACGGGTGATTCGCTGTCGATCACGTCGGCGCCGAGCGTCTCGATGTGGAACTTGCGGGCGGACGTGACAGTCTCTCAGCGCTTTGTCCATAGTATCGCCCTCGCCAACGGCGGCGCCCTGGACACCCAGCGGGTACGCGGCGTAGCCATCCGCGCGCTTCTCGACGACGATCGTTGCGTCAGGCAGCGGGCCTCCCGCGGCCAGCCTGCCAGATCTGCTACGCGCGAGCGGCGATGGGCAGGTCGATGGTGTGGCGGCGCACCTCGGCCATGATGCGCGCGGCGGAGGCGTCGTCGGGGTCGCAGAGGGGCAGGCGGAAGCCGCCGACGGGGACGCCGAGCTGGCCCAGCGCGTACTTGACCGGCACGGGGTTCGTGACGCAGAACAGGGCCTCGACGAGAGGCAGCAGCCTGCGGTGGAGCGCCGCCGCTTCGCCCGTCCTGCCGGCGGCGGCGGCGGCGACCATCGCCGCAACCTGGCGGCCGACGAGGTGCGTGGCGACGCTGATGACGCCGTAGCCGCCCATCGACACGACGTGGAAGGTGTCCTCGTCGTTGCCGGACCAGACGCGGAAGTCCGGCCCGGCGCCTTCGATCACGCGGGCGATCTGCGCGAGGTCGCCGCTCGCCTCCTTGACGCCGATGACGTTGCCGAGGCGGGCGAGCCGGAGCTGCGTCCCGGCGGTGACGTTGACGCCCGTGCGGCCGGGGATGTTGTAGGGGATGCAGGGCACATCGACCGCGTCCGCGACGGCGGCGAAGTGGCGCTCGATGCCCTCCTGCGTGGGCTTGTTGTAGTAGGGCGTCGTCAGCAGCAGCGCGTCGACGCCGGTGCGCACGGCCTCGCGGCTCAGCTCGACGGTGTCGGCGGTGCAGTTGTCGCCGGAGCCGGCAATCACGCTGGCGCGGGCGCCCAGCTCGTCCTTGACCTCGCCCCAGAGGCGCAGCTTCTCCGGCGCGGAGAGCGTCGGCGCCTCGCCCGTCGTGCCGGTGACGACGACGCCATCGGAGCCGGAGTCGACGAGCGCCGACGCGAGCCGACGCGCTCCGGCGTAGTCGACGTCGCCGCCGGGCGTGAAGGGCGTGACCATGGCGGTGAGGACGCGGCCGGGGGTCGAGTTCATAGTGAATAGTTCATCGTCGATAGTGAGTAGCTGGTGGGTCAGACCAGGCGGCGGGCGATCATCTCCTCGGCGATCTGGATGGCGTTGAGGGCGGCGCCCTTGCGCAGGTTGTCAGAAGCGATCCACATGGCGATGCCGTTCGGGTGCGACATGTCCTGGCGGATGCGGCCGACGTAGACGGGGTCGCGGCCGGCGGCGCTGCGCGGCATCGGGTAGAGGTTGACGTCCGGATCGTCCTGCACGACGACGCCGGGCGCCTCACGCAGCACGTCGCGCACCGCGTCGGCGTCCAGCGGGCGCTCGAACTCGACGTGCACGGCGAGGCTGTGGCTGACGAAGACGGGCACGCGCACACAGGTGGCCGAGAGCGCCAGGGCAGGCTCGTGCATGATCTTCCGGGTCTCCGCCATCATCTTCCACTCTTCCTTCGTGTAGCCGCTGTCCAGGAACGTGTCGATGTGCGGCAGCAGGTTGAAGGCGATCTGGTGGGGATAGGCGTGCGGCACGGTCTCGCGCCCTTCGGCCCAGGCGCGCGACTGCTCCTCGAGCTCGGCGACGGCGGCGGCACCGGTGCCGGCCACGGACTGGTACGTATCGGCGATGACGCGCGTGACGGGGTTCCGGCGGTGCAGCGGCCAGAGGCACATGACGAGCGGCGTCGTCGAGCAGTTCGGGATCGACAGGATGCCCTTGTGCCGGGCGACGTCGTCCGCGTTCACCTCTGGCACGACGAGCGGCACGTCCGGGTCCTGGCGCCAGACGCTGGAGTCGTCGATGACGATGGCGCCGGCGTCGCGCGCGGCCGGCGCGTACTCGCGGGAGGCGGCGCCGGACGCCGAGATGAAGACGAAGTCGGCGCCGGCGAAGGAAGCGGGCGTCGTCACCTCCACCTCGACCTCGCCCTCACCGAAGCGGATGCGGCGGCCCGCGGAGCGTTCGGTGGCGAGCAGCTTCAGCCCCTTCAGGGGGAAGCGGCGCTCGGCGACGATCTTCAGGAACTCGGCGCCGACGATGCCCGTGGCGCCGACGACGGCGACATTGTACTGCTTGCCCTGATGGCCCATGAGCTCCGCTCGCGATCCACGTGAAGGACGGGCGGCCGGGCGAGGCGCCGGCCACGCGAGGATGATAGCAGGTGGCGGCAGTGCGTCCACGACGGGCGCTGAACGGGGACGCGCGCAAGAGCCGGACACTGGAACGTGGAGGGTGGACGGTGGGCGCGGGACGATGGCATCGGAGCGCGGCCGGTGCGGGCTGAAGGCCCGCCGCTCCGGCGGGATCGGGTCGGGCGGTCTGCGCACGGCCGCGCGGGCTGAAGGCCCGCGCTCCGGCGGGATCGGGCCCGGCGGTCGGAGCGCGGCCCGCGTGGGCTGAAGGCCCGCGCTCCGGCGGGATCGGGCCCGGCGGTCGGAGCGCGGCCCGCGTGGGCTGAAGGCCCGCGCTCCGAGTGGCCGCGTCCTGCTCCCCCTCCGATTGCTCCCTGCGGATCACGCCGATAAGATCCGGGCGTACTGACCGCCGCACTGACGGAGGGAGGAACACGCGTGCTCCCGACGCACGAATTTCCCGGCAACTATCTCTATTTCATCTCGTTCGCGGCGGCGCTCGCCTTCTTCGCGTACTCGGTCGGCACCAGGGTCGCCGTCTTCGTCACGGGGCGGGGCGACAACCGCTTCGACAAGCTGATCGAACGGCTCGTCTCGCTCGTGCCGTATCTGCTGGGCAACGCGCGCGTGGCGCGGCGGCGCTACTGGTACAGCGGCGTCCTGCACACGATGATCTGGTGGGGCTTCCTGGTCCTGCAGGTGCGCACGCTGAACTTCCTGCTCAAGGGATTCAGCACCAGCATCTCGCTCGAGCACCTCGGCGGCAGCTACTACGACGTCCTGGTGCGGGCGCCGATGGATCTCTTCAACATCCTGGTCATCGTCGGCTGCCTGATGGCGGCGTACCAGCGCGCGTTCTGGAAGCCGGCGCGGATGTCGCTCAACCTCGACGGCTGGCTGATCCTCTTCTTCATCGCCTTCCTGATGGTGACGGACGTCTTCGTGAACAGCTTCGAGATCGCGACGGACCCGCACGCGGGGCAGGCGTGGTCGTTCCTCGCCTACGGGCTCGCGCGCGTCTGGGACGGCATTGGCATGTCGCGGGGGACGCAGCAGGGCTTCCTCGACTTCTGGTGGTACGCGCACCTCTATGACTTCCTGCTCTTCCTCAACTACCTGCCGTACAGCAAGCACTCGCACGTGCTGACGGTGCCGTTCAACATCCTCTTCCGCCGCGTCGCGCCGACCGGGCAGTTGCAGCCGATCCGCGACTTCGAACACCAGGAGCGCTTCGGCGCGGGGGTCGTGCAGGACCTCACCTGGAAGCAGATGCTCGACCCCTACACCTGCACGGAGTGCGGGCGCTGCGAGATCAACTGCCCGGCGTACCTCACCGGCAAGGAGCTGTCGCCGAAGCGCGTCATGCACGACATGCGTGTGTCGATCGAGCGCGAGGTGCACAAGGTGCAGACGCCGCTCTTCGTCTGGGACGCGCTGCGGGCTCCGGCGGCGGGCGGCAACGGGCACGGCAACGGCCACGCGGCGGGCGGCGAGGTGACGCTCGTCGAGCAGGTGGGCTTCAATCCGATCTGGGACTGCGTCACCTGCGGCGCCTGCCAGGAGCAGTGCCCCGTATTCATCGAGCACATCCCGGCGCTGCAGGACATGCGCCGCTTCCTGACGATGAACGAGGCGAACATGCCGGAGACGGCGGCGCAGACGCTGATGCAGCTCGAGCAACGCGGCCATCCCTGGCGCGGCACGCCGTTCACCCGCACGTCGTGGATGGAGGGGCTCGACGTGCCGGCCTTCGACGGCACGCAGGAGTACCTGTACTGGGTCGGCTGCTCGGGCGCGCTCGTCGACCGCAACATCCCGACGACGCGCGCCGTCGCGCGGCTGCTCGCCGAGGCGGGCGTCAGCTACGGCTGCCTCGGCGACGAGGAGAGCTGCACCGGCGACCCGGCGCGCCGGCTGGGCAACGAGTACCTCTACCAGACGCAGGCGGAGGCGCTGATCGGCCTGCTGAAGGCGAAGGGCGTACGCAAGATCATCACGAACTGCCCCCACTGCTTCAACACGATGACGAACGAGTACCCGGACTTCGACGGCGAGTTCGAGGTCATCCACCACAGCTCGTTCCTCTCGCGGTTGCTGCGGGAGGGCACGCTGCGGCCGAAGCACGAGCTGCCGCTGGCGGTGACGTACCACGACTCGTGCTACCTGGGGCGGCACAACGGCAACTACGACGGCCCGCGCGACATCGTCGACGCGCTGCCGGGCGCGGGGCGGGTGGAGATGCCGCGCAACCGCGCCAACAGCTTCTGCTGCGGCGCCGGCGGCTCGCACATGTGGGTCGAGGAGTCAAAGGGCAAGCGGATCAACGTCGCCCGCACCGAGGAGGCGTATAGCACCGGCGCGCAGGTGGTGGCGACAGCGTGCCCGTTCTGCATCCAGATGTTCGAGGACGGCATCCCGACCGTCGAGCCGGACGAAGAGAAGCGGATCAAGACGTTCGACGTGGCGGAGCTGCTCGAGCTGACCGTGATCGGCCCCCCGGACGCGCCCGGCGCGAAGGCCGCGGCCGCGATCGCCGCGCCCGTCAAGGACGCGGAGTAGGCGGGCCGCGTACCGCCCGCCCGTGACGGGTCGCGCTGACGCGCAGGCATCGCGCGCAAGGACGTAGGGGCACAACGACTTGTGCCCCTACGAGTCGGCTGTGGAGTGCGGAAGCCCCTGGCGCCTGGTGCGTGGACGGGGGACGGAGCTAAGGCTCCTTCGCTACCGCCTTGCTACGGCGTTGTGCCCCTACATGTCGGCCCGCCGTGGCGCGTTACAGCGCCTCGATCACGGTCGAGATGCCCATTCCGACGCCGATGCACTGCGTCGCCAGCCCGTAGCGCTTGCCGCTGCGCCGCAGCTCGTGGGCGACGGTCGACACGAGCCGGGCGCCGGTCGCCCCCAGCGGGTGGCCGATGGCGATCGAGCCGCCGTTGACGTTCACGCGGTCGAGCGGGATGCCCAGCTCTTTGCAGGACGGGATCACCTGCGCGGCGAACGCCTCGTTGAACTCGACGCGGTCGATCTGGTCCGCCGTGATGCCGGCGTGGCGCAGCGCCTTGTGCGTCGCCGGGATGGGCCCGAGGCCCATCACCTGCGGCTTCACACCGGCGACGCCCATGCCGAGGATGCGCGCCAGCGGCTCGAGGCCGAGCGCGAGCGCCTTCTGCTCGCTCATCAGGAGGGCGGCGGAGATGCCGTCGTTCGTCGGGCAGGAGTTGCCTGCGGTGATGCGCACCTCCTGGCCGCCGAAGCTCTGGATGCCGGCGACGGGCTTGAGCTGGCCCAGCGCCTCCATGTTCGTGCCCGGGCGTAGGCACTCGTCCTGCTCGAACACGATCTTCTTGCCGTGCTCGCCGGGCAGCCAGTTGCCCTTGTCGTCAAACACCGGCTGCTCGACCTCGAGCGGCACCACCTCGTCCTTGTAGGTCCCCTTCTCGTACGCGGCCGCGGTCTTCTTGTGGCTCTGCACCGAGAACTCGTCCATCGCCTCGCGCGACAGGCCATAGACCTCGGCGACGTTCTGCGCCGTCTGCGTCATCGACATGATCGGCGACGCGTCGAGGATGAAGTCCGGGAACGGCACGGAGAAGTAGGTGCTGTGGTCGGGCGCCATGTTGCGCTGGAGCTCGTTCATCTGGACGAGCTTCTTGTTGAACTCCGTGACGCGCGTCTTCGGCGCCCCGTTGCCGCCGCCGGCCAGCGAGCGGCCCATGCGTTCGATGCCGAGCGCGATGCCGCACTCGATCGAGCCGACGGCGATGGCGGAGGCGATGCGGTGCAGCGTCTCCATGCTGGAGCCGCACTGGCGGTTGGTGTCGAAGGAGCAGACCTCGGCCGGCAGCCCGGCGAGGTGCGCGACGTTGTTGGCGCCGATCAGGATCAGCTCGCCCGCGCCCAGCACGTTGCCGAGGCCCATGTCCTCGACCATCCAGGGGCTGACCTTCGGGTTGCGCTCCATCAGCGTGCGGACGACGGTGGCGGCGGCGTCATCGAGGCGCGTGGCGACGAGCGAGCCGCGGCCGCCGCGGCCGAAGGCCGAGCGCACGCCATCGACGAGCACGACGTTGTTCAGTGGCATGATGGGATTCCTCCTGTATGGGCGGGAGCGATCTGGATACAGATCAGCATACGGAACCTTGGGACTACGCGACAGGACGCCGGTCCGGCCGCTGTTGTCCGCGGCCGGGCTGCCTCCTACACTCGAACTGATGGCTGACGCCCCCGACCGCCAGCTCAGCGCGCTGATCCGCCAGCTCGACCTCGAGCGGCTGGACCAGGACCTCTTCCTCGGCGACCCCGGCAAGGGCGAGGGGAGGCTGTTCGGCGGGCTCGTCGCCGCCCAGTCGGTCGTCGCCGCCTATCGCACCGTGCCGGCGGAGGACGCGGCCTTGCACTCGCTGCACGCCTACTTCCTGCGGCCGGGCAAGCACGCGGTGCCGATCCGCTACGTGGTCTACCGCATCCGCGACGGCCGCACATTCACGACGCGCGATGTCGTCGCCTACCAGTCCGGCGAGGCGATCTTCAACCTGTCGTCGAGCTTCGCGCGGCCCGAGCCGGGCGCGTCGCGCCAGGAGCCGATGCCGGCCGTGCCGGACCCCGACGGCCTGCCCGAATGGCGGTTCATGCATGCGCGCAACGAGCAGGAGCGGCGCATGATGGACCGCTGGCATGACAGCCCGGTCGAGATGCGCTCGTGCGACGCCGCGGACGCGCCGCCGGCGGAGGCTTCGCCGCGGCGGCGGGTATGGATGCGCACGCGCGGCGCGCTGCCGGACGACCCGGTGCTGCACGCCGCCGTGCTCACCTACGCCAGCGACCGCGGGCTGATGCAGACCGCGCGCCGCGCGCAGGAGTGGACGGCGCGCCCGGCGATGTCCGCGAGCATCGACCACGCGCTGTGGTTCCACCGGCCGCCGCGCTTCGACGGCTGGGTGCTGTACACGAGCGAGAGCCCCGTCGCCCACGCAGCCCGCGCGCTGATCTTCGCGCAGATGCACAGTGCGGACGGCACGCGCATCGCGTCGGTCGCGCAGGAAGGGCTGGTGCGGATGGCGCGCGAGGGCGCGGGCGGAGACGCAGCCGCGCGTTGACCGGAGCCACCGGACGACGGGTCACAGATAGCAAACAGCAAGTATCAAACAGCAAGCAGACAACAGACAGCGCCTCCAGTGTTCGGGCGCCCGCCCCGCGGTTCAGCGGCCGCTCGGCGCTGCACGGCTGGCGTGCCCACGCCCGCATCTGCTACGATAGCGCGCGGGAATTGGATGAAGCGCCTACGCTGAACAGCAAAAGGAGCCGCCCATGCTCGTGCTCGGCCTCTTCGTCGGCGTGCTGATTGGGAGCGCGGCCGGCGCCTACGCCGCCTGGAATGTGGCGCGGGCGCGCGGACAGCGCGAGGTGGCGGAGATCGCCGGCAAGTCCGCCGCCGACATCGCCGCGACGGGCGCGCGCCTCGACGAGTGGTCGAAACAGATCGCCCGCCTCGAGCAGGAGCTGGCGCGGCGCACCGGCGAGCTCGATGCGGCTCTCGCCGAGTCCTCGACGGCCCGCCAGGACCGCGCCGGGATCGCCGCCGAGCTGGAGGCTGAGCGGAAGGCCGGCGCGGAGAAGCTGGCGTTGCTGCAGGACGCCGAGACGAAGCTGCGGGAGGCGTTCGAAGCCCTTTCGGCCGAGGCGCTGCGCCGCAACAACCAGTCGTTCATCGAGCTGGCGAAGTCCTCGCTCGGCGAGTTCCAGCAGGCGGCGACGGGCGACCTTGACAGGCGGCAGACGGCGATCGGCGAGCTGGTGAAGCCGATCCGCGAGTCGCTCGAGAAGGTGGACGGCAAGCTCCAGGCCGTCGAGCGGGCGCGCGGCGAGGCGTACGCCGAGCTGCGCGAGCAGGTGCGCGCGCTGGGGACGACGCAGCAGCGCCTCGAGTCGGAGACGGCGAACCTGGTGAAGGCGCTGCGCACGCCAAACGTGCGCGGCCGCTGGGGCGAGATCCAGCTCCGGCGCGTCGTCGAGCTGGCGGGCATGCTCGACCACTGCGACTTCCGCGAGCAGCAGACAGTCTCGACGGACGACGGGCGCTTCCGCCCGGACGTGGTGGTGCAGCTCCCCGGCCGGAAGCAGGTCATCGTCGACGCGAAGGCGCCGCTGATGTCGTACCTGCAGGCGCTCGAAGCGCCGGACGACGCGTCGCGGGAGGCACTGTACCGGGACCACGCACGCCAGGTGCGCGAGCACGTCACGCGGCTCAGCGGCAAGGCCTACTGGGCGCAGTTCGACGCGACGCCGGAGCTCGTGATCATGTTCCTGCCGGGCGAGACGTTCTACAGCGCGGCACTGCAGTACGACCCGGGGCTGATCGAGTTCGGCGTCGAACAGCGCGTGCTGATCGCCAGCCCGACGACGCTGATCGGCCTGCTGCGCTCGGTGGCATACGGCTGGCGGCAGGAGCAGATCGCGGAGAACGCGCAGCAGATCAGCAAGCTCGGCCGCGACCTGTACGAGCGGCTGCTCAAGCTGGCGGAGCACTTCGACGACATCCGCAAGGGGCTCGACCGCACAGTCGACGCCTACAACCGCGCCGTCGGCTCGTTCGAGGGGCGGGTGCTGGTGGCCGGGCGGCGCTTCAAGGAGCTGGGGGCGACGCCGCTCGGCGAGCTGCCGGAGATCGGCGTGGTGGACCGCGCGCCGCGCGCTCTGCAGGCGCCGCCGGCGCTCATCGACGCCGACCGCGAGCCGCCGGACGAAGCAGCGGCGCCGCCGGTGTACTTGCTCGCAGAGTAGGCGCTCGGAGGCGGGACGTCGGACATGGGGCGCCTCACGCCGTCCCGGCGAGCCCGAGCGCATCGGCGTTCGCCCTGAGCGCCGCGATCACCTCGGCGATGTGCGCGTCGAGGTCGACGCCGAGTTGTGCGGCGCCGTTGATGATGTCCGCGCGGCTGACCTGGCGGGCGAACGCCTTGTCCTTCATCTTCTTGCGCACGGAGGGCGGCTCGACCTCGAAGATGCTCTTGTTCGGGCGCACGAGCGCGACGGCGGTGACGAAGCCGGTCAGCTCGTCGACGGCGAAGAGCGTCTTCGCCATCGGCGTCTCGCGCGGCACGCCGCTGTAGTCGGCGTGGCCCATGATCGCCGTCGTCACGTCGTCGGGGTAGCCGCGCTCCTTGAGGATCCTGTTGCCTTCGGACGGATGCCCCTCGGCGGTCGGCCAGCGCTCGTAGTCGAAGTCGTGCAGCAGGCCGGTGATCCCCCAGACGTCCTCGTCCTCGCCGAGCTTGCGCGCGAAGTGACGCATGACCGTCTCGACGGCGAGGCCGTGCTTGCGCAGGCCCTCGGTCTGGGTGTACTCGCAGAGCAGCGCCCACGCTGATTGGCGGTCCATCGTCGCCTCCCGCTTCGTGCCGTGGTCCCGCCGCCATGATACGCGGAGCGGGCGGCTGGGCGCTGAGGGGAACGTCGCGGCTGCGGCGGATCCTTGCCCGTGCGAGTCATGGCACGTGACGGGCGGACAGGTCTGAAGACCTGTCCTTACGGGGGTAGCGCCGCCGAGCGTGCGTGCGGCCGGAGACCGGTGCGCGTTGCGGGGGACGGAGCTGAAGCTCCTTCGCTACGGCTGGCGGCGCAGATCCGCGGTAGGGCGGTTTCTTCTCTCGTGCGACCGGTGGTCGTGACGGGCGGACAGGTCTGAAGACCTGTCCTTACGGGGGTAGCGCCGCCGAGCGTGCGTGCGGCCGGAGACCCGTGCGCGTTGCGGGGGACGGAACTGAAGCTCCTTCACCAGGGCCGGGCGGAGATGACGTTCCGCGGTGAGATCTTGATAGCCCGCGTTAGCCGACCGGCGTGCCGATGGCGTGGCCGCAGGCGGCGCAGAACTTTGCGGCGGGGACGTTCTTCGCGCCGCACTCGCCGCAGAAGATCGTGGCGGACGCCGCATCGATGGGCGCGGGCGGCGCGGCGCCGTTCAGCGCGGCCTTCGCCTCCTCTTCGGGGTCCTTCGTCGCCTTGCGGAACTCCTTGATGCTGCGGCCGACGGCGCCGCCAACTTCAGGCAGCCTGCCGGCACCGAAGATCAAGACCACGATGACGAGGATGATGATCAGCTCGGGGATGCCGAGGGGGCCAATACCGGGGCCAAGCAGTTGCACGATTAGGGCCCTCCGATGAAGCCTGCCTTAGCGTATCAACTGCCCGGCGATGGTTGCAAGGCGCTGTCCGGCACCCGCTGACCGGCGGTGGCCCCCCGCAGGAACTCATCGATCGCGCGGTTGCAGGCCCCGGGCTGCTCTTCGAGCAGCATGTGGCCGGCGCCTTCGATGACGGTGAGCCGCGCCTGCGGCAGGTCGCGGCGGATCTCGTGCGCCACGCGCAGCGGCACGAGGCGATCGTCAGCGCCCCAGAGCAGCAGCACCGGCATGCGTACCCGGGAGAGGTCGGCGGGGGCATCGTGCCGGTGGTCGCGCATCATCGCCAGCAGCCCGTCCAGCGAGCCACGGAGCCTCAGCGGCCGCAGGTAGGCGTCGCGCACGGCGTCGTCGAGCTTCGTGCGGTCGTGGAAGGCGAGCGTGAGCATGCGCGACGCGGTGAGCGCGGCGATCGCGGGCGCGAACGGCCGCACCAGCGGCGCCGGCAGCCACACCCGCGCGCGGGCGACGGGCCGCACCGAACCGGCCAGCACCAGCGCGTCGACCGCCTCCGGGTAAGCCGCGGCGAAGCGCTGGACGACGGCGCCGCCCATCGAGTGGCCGACGAACGCCGCGTGGGCGACGCCGAATTGGTCGAGCAGCCGCTTGAGCATGCGCACCTGGTCAGTCGCCGAGAGCCCGGCGTCGGCGCGGCGCTCGCTGTAGCCGAAGCCTTTGAGGTCCACGGCGATCACGCGGCGGTCCTGGGAGAACGCCGGGATCTGATGGCGATAGGAGTACGTGCTGCCGCCGAATCCGTGCACGAGCACGATCGCCGCGCCCGCGCCCTGGTCGACGTAGTGCACGCCGTAGCCGTCGATGTCGATCACGCGGCCGGGCTTCGCGACCTCACGCCACTCGAGATCCTCGCGCAGCCCCACGCGCCGCAGCGCGAACGCGCCCGCCGCGACAGCGCCGATGCCCAGGATGGCCGCCGTGCGCTTCCTCATACGGCACCTCGCTTCCTTCACCCCCGATCATACTGCCTTGGACGGGGAGTCGCCCGTGGTTGGACATCGGACGTACCAATGCTGGCGCACCGGGCCTCGCGCCCGTACGGATCGAGCGCGGTGGCGCCTCGCTGGTGCGGGGCAGGGTAGCCCCCGAGCTGCCGGCCGCCTATGCACGGCGTAGATTGATCGCCCATCGGGCGGTGGTACCATGCAGGCGATGCCGGAACGCGACGAAGTCCAGGCCGACCGCTGGGACGCCATCCGCGGCAGGATGGCGGGCCGCCTGCGCAGCATGCGCGGGAGCGGGCGCTCGCAGGCGCAGCTCGCCTGGGAGCTGGATGAGCTGGGCTTCCACATCAGCCAGAGCATGGTCTCGCGCTACGAGCAGGGGCTCGGCGAGGTGCCGCTCAGCCTGGAGCGCATCGTCGGCTGGGCGATCTGCTGCGACGCGCTCGGCTCCGAGCACCTGCGCGAGCTGCTCGAGGTCGCGGGCTACGCCCTGCCGTTCACGCGCGGCGACATGAAGCAGTTCGACGACCTGCTCCGCCGCTACCGTGCCCTGTCGCGCGCCGACCAGATCGTCCTGCGCCGGCGCATGCTCTGGCACCTGCTGGGGCTCCGGCCCCGCCACCGGAGGGATCGCCCGCAATGACGCAACTGGCACTCAGCGTCGACACGCGCCATCAGTTGCGTGACCGGCTCCGCTTCCTCCCGCGGGGCGGTGACGCGCGCCTGCAGACGCTACGCCTGCGGGCGCTGCTCGAAGAGCTGGGGATCCACTGCGACGACTCCATCGACCTCCACGAGCTCGATGCCGTGCTGATCGCGTCGGCGCGGGGTACCGAGGCGCTGGTCGCCGCGCGGCTCGGTGAAGAACAACGGCACATCGCCTACGCCCGCCTCGTCGCGCGGCTGCTGGTGTCCGACATCCACGCGCCGATCGATGCCAAGATGGAGTTCACCGGCCCCTCGAACGCGCGCACGACGCGCGAGCGCGAGGAGGAGGCGATCGTACTCGGCCTCGCACGGGCGCTCGTCCGCGGCCGGCTGGACACGGCCCCGCGGCCGCTCTATGACGACGTCCCCAAGCTCACGCTGGCCTTCACGCCGCGCTCCGCGGCGCGCTCGACGCTGGGCGGCCTGCACCGCTGGAGCGTGCTCTGGTACAAGCGGTCGGACCTCTACCGCCGCCTGCGCGCGCGCCGCCGCGTCAGCGAGGCGATCGGCCGCATCTGCGTCGCGCTCGACCCCGGTCCGCCCCTGGTGGCCTGAGTCGCACCATCGCCCCACACTGCTCTGACGGCTGGACGCTCACGGCTGCATCGCGCATCCTCGTACCACACGTTGCGGGCCCGACCTCTCGGATCCGGCCACCCAGGACAGGAGCCGACCATGCCGAAACCAGCGCTCTCGCTCGCCGCCGTGCCCGGACGGCGGCGTTCCACCTCGCGCAGGAGATCGAGAAGCGCGGCTACAGCGGCATCTACCTGCCGAGCTTCGGGGACGCGATGGGGCTGGCAACGGCGATCGCGCTCTCGACCGAGACCATCTCCTTCGGCACGACGGTGCAGCCGATCTACCTGCGCCAACCGTCCGATTTCGCCGGGGCGGCGTCGTTCATCCACGAGCTGAGCGGCGGGCGCTTCCGTTTCGGCATCGGCGTCACGCACGGGCCCGTGCACGAGCGCCTCGGCGTCACACCGGGAAGGCCGCTGTCCGACGTCCGCGCCTTCGTCGCCAAGGTGCGCAAGGCGTCGGAACAGGGCGCCGGCGCGCTGCCGCCGATCGTGCTGGCAACGCTGCGGCGCAGGATGGTCGAGCTGGCGGGCGAGATCGCCGAGGGCGTCGTCTGGGCGAACGGCGCGCGGTCGCACATGAAGACATCGTTCGGTGCGCTCCCGAAGGAGAAGCGCGATGCCCCGGACTTCTTCATCGGCGACATGATTCCGGCCTGCGTCTCCGACGACCCCGCCGCGGCCGCCGCCGTCATGCGGCGCACGCTCGCCGGCTACGTGATGCTGCCGAACTACCGCAACTACTGGATCGAAGCCGGCTACGAAGAGGAGATGCGCGCCATCGAGGGAGCGCAGCGGGCCGGCGACGCCGCGAAGATCCCCGGACTGATGTCCGAGCGCTGGCTCAAGGACGTCACCCTCTACGGCACCGCGTCCGACGTGCGCGAAGGGCTCGAGGCCTGGTACGCCGCCGGCGTCCGCACGCCGATCCTCGTGCCGTCGAGCGCGTCCGGCGGCCAGATGAAGGCCTTCGAGGAGATGTTCGCGGTCTTCGGGTGAAGCCGCTGGCCTCACCCCTTCCCGGCGCTTATGATCCGTGAGCGGGGAGAGCCCGCTTTCCGACGGAGGCAGCATGGATTTCAACGACACGCCCGAAGAGGCCGCATGGCGTACGGAAGTGCGCGGGTTCCTGGAAAAGGAGTACCCGCAGGAGCTGCGCCGCGGCGCGCCGCGCGCGCGGGGCGCCGGCAGCAGCGGCGACGGTGAGCCGAACGAGGTGGAAGGCCTCTTCCGCAGCCGCGACGCGAACACGAGCGGCGTCATGAAGCGGTGGCGCGGCGCGCTCGCGTCGCGCGGCTGGGTCGCGCCCGCGTGGCCAAAGGAGTACGGCGGCGCCGGCCTCGACACGAAGCGCCAGTTCATCATGAACGAGGAGTTCGCCGAGTTCGGCGCGCAGAACGTCGGCGGCTTCGGCGTGATGATGTTCGGCCCGACGCTCATCGTCCACGGCACGGACGAGCAGAAGAAGGAGCACCTGCCCGGCATCCTCAGCGGCGAGGTGCAGTGGTGCCAGGGCTGGTCCGAGCCCAACGCCGGCTCCGACGTCGCGTCGGTGCAGACCCGCGCGGTGCGCGACGGCGACGACTACGTGATCAACGGCCAGAAGATCTGGACCACCGGCGCGCAGTACTCCGACATGATGTACATGCTCGCACGCACGGACCCGGAGGCGCCCAAGCACCGCGGCATCAGCTACTTCATGCTCGACATGCACGCGCCCGGCGTCACCGTGCGCCCGCTGATCACGATGACCGGCAGCGCGACGTTCAACGAGGTCTTCTTCGAAAACGTGCGCGTGCCGGCGCGCAACCGCCTGGGCGAGGAGAACCGCGGTTGGTACATCGGTACGACGACGCTCGACTTCGAGCGCTCGTCGATCGGCTCGGCCGTCGGCATCCGCAAGCAGCTCGAGTCGATCATCCGCTTCGCGAAGGAGCACCCGGAGCTGTCGGTCGGCGCGAAGAAGCACGCGACGCAGGCCGCGCTCGCGGACCGCTGGATCGAGGCGCTGGTGGCGCGGATGATGTCGTACCGCGTGGTCAGCATGCAGAACGCCGGCCTCATCCCGAACCACGAGGCGTCGATGTGCAAGCTCTTCACGTCGGAGATGGGACAGCGCATCGCCGCGCTCGGCATGAAGCTCACCGGGCCCTACGGCATGGTCGTCGGCGGCGCGCCGCAGTACGCCGCGGCCGGGCGCTTCGGCTCCGGCTACCTGGCGGCGGTGTCATCGACGATCGCGGGCGGCACGAGCGAGATCCAGCGCAACATCATGGCGCAGCGCGGGCTCGGCCTGCCACGGGATTAGGGGGGAGGATCGGGGCGCGTCGTCGAGACGCCTGGCGGCCCCGTGTGTCCCCAGCGCCCAGTCCCATGCACCCGCCCCCGGATCACACCTGCTCGAAGTAGCGGCGGCGCTCCCACTCACTGACGGCCGTGCGGTGCTTCTCGACCTCCCAGCGCCGCATCGCCACGTAGTGGTCGACGAAGGCGTCGCCGAACCAGTCGCGCGCCAGGGCGCTCGCGTCGAGCAGCTCGACCGCGGCCGCGAGCGTGCGGGGAAGGGGCGGCAGGCC